>JBFFMM010000008.1:0-33150 GCA_041554075.1 Draconibacterium sp.
TATTTTATAACCACTTTTATCAAGATCCCAATTAATACCTAAAAATCCGGTGCCTCTTGACGGTGCACTTTCCACATCGCCACCCCCGGCATATGTATGCCCGGCACCAAGCTCAGCTACAAGGTTTAACTGAATATTTATGATATCCCAACGGGTCCGGGCATCGTCAACAAGTTTAGCGTACTGATTGCGTAGACCTTCCCAGTCCACTCCCTGCATATTTGGATCGTAGAAAAAATCACGGTGACGACGCCAGGTATCCATAAATATCTGTTTCCACTCTTGTTTGGGAACAAGATCCATCACAAGTCCATCAGTTGAAATTGGGTTTTCAATTTTTTGACCGGCTGCTGCTTTAATAATTCCATATTTGCCTTTAGAGCTGGCCAACATTTGTTTGCCATCAGCAGTAGGAACTACACGGCTAACATCGTCCATAATATTCTTTTCTTCCCGTTCTTTTAAATCATAAAAGTGAAGTGATGATGAACGTTCTTCTGAGCCGGTATTTGGTCGGCGTAAATAAACCAACTTATCTTCGAAAGGAATAAGTGCTGAAATATTACCGGCTTTTGGAGGAAGCAGTGTCAAACGTGTTTCAATATTGTCGAAATCAATTTCTACATTCACATCGTCAGCTTTCTTGTCAGCTTCGTCTTTCTTGTCAGCTTTATCTTTATCATCCTTTTTATCTTCGTCTTTATCTTCAGTTTCTTCGTCTTTTATTTTTACCTTATCGTTTTTGGGTGCAAGCAAAGATGGTGTATCGGCTTTTAAACCAATTGAAGCAATATTTGTGGAGTTTGGGTAGATCCAGGTGCCATCACCTAAGGAAGAATAGGCAGCCTGCATATTACGCTGGGTTAAATAAAAAATGTATTTCCCGTCGGTGCTGAATACTGGATATTCATCATTATAAAAACCACTGGTAATTTGGGTACGTTCTTCTTTCTCAATATTAAAAACAAAAATAGCCGATTGTGAATTATCAAGACCCTGGCTGAAGGTTATCCATTTTGAATCGGGTGCCCACGAAATGGGGTACCCAAATCTACTCCCGTGGCCTAAATTCCAATAATAATTACCGGCAACAGTCGTTTCCCCACTTTCAACATCGATAATTGAAATAGTATTGGTTTCATCTATGAATGCAATCTTTTTATTGTCGGGTGACCAGAACAATCGATAGCCAAAACCTTTGCCACGTTTGGTTCGTTTTTTGGGTGCTTCCTTCGATTCACTGTCCTGCAACCATATTTCGTATTCGCCTGACTTATCGCTCCAATAAGCAATTGTTTTTCCATCGGGCGACCAGGCCGGATTTTGGTCGAAGGCACCGCTCGAGCGGGTAAGGTTTATGGTATAGCCTTCTTTTACCGGAACATTAAATAATTCTCCACGTGCTTCAAATACAATTCGTTTTCCTTCCGGCGATGCTGTCATATTTGAAATTCGTCCTTTTACATCTTTTTTTGTTGGCATTTCAGTGGACAAATCGCTGATCACATTAATCTCAACTTTTTTAGAGTTTTGTGTGGACAAATTCATTAAATAAAGATCGCCACCCATTTCGTACACTAGCTCATCGGGGCCAGCCGACAGAAACGAAATATCGAAGTCGCTGTAATTTGTAACCTGGTTTATTTTTTCAGATTGGGTATCGTATCCCCAAATATTTAAACGCATACTTTTGTCCCGATCCGATAAAAAGTAAATCTTATTGCCTGCCCAGGCAGGTTTCCCGTCGTTGACTTCATTATTTGTAATTCGTTTGGTTTTTCCGGTATTAAAATCGTAAAGAATAATATCGGATGTTAGTCCGCCACGGTAACGTTTAAACGGGTAGTTTTCGGTAATTTTTGTAATATAAGCCAATTGTTTTCCATCGGGAGAAAAGCTAGCCAGTTCGCCGTATGGAATATTTAGTTTTTCTGGTAATCCGCCATTTTTCCCAACCATAAAAAACTGGTTTAAGCGACCAACACCATGTTCTCGTGCCGACGCAAATAGTAGCTTTTTACCATCGGGATGCCAGTCGATCAAACGATCATAAAACGAGTTGTAGGTAACCCGGGTTGGAATACCTCCGGTAACCGGAATTACAAACACATCGGAATTGCCGTTGTAACTTGCCGTGTATGCAATTTCCAATCCATCGGGTGAAAACTTTGGCCACGACTCTTCGCCCGGAGAATTTGTTAACTGTAGAGCCGTACCTCCGGTTTTATCAACCAGCCAAATATCTCCACCAAAAACAAAGGTAATTTGCGTCTTGGAAACATCCATGTAACGCATTAGTTTGGCACTGATTTGTGCTTGTACACTGTAGATAGAAAACAGTGCAATAATTAGTACGAGCAGTTTTTTCATAATAGTTCTTTTAAATTCTTACTTAAGTGCTTTAACCGAGTTTGAATGAATTGACTTGTTATCAGTAGTTTAGTATATGTAAGATAAGATAAATTACGGTTTAACTAAAATTATGCATGAATATGTAAGGTTTAACAGGGGGATAAGTTCATTTTTTATTCGCAAATCGCCATTAGAGAACGCGAGTTGCCTGGCTTTCGGTAGGCAAGGTATTCATAATAAAAAAAGCCGGTACAAAGTTGCACCGGCTTTCAATATATCTTTCCAATTCCTCCCAAAGGGAGGTTAAGAAGGGTTTTATTCTACCTCTTTCGAATAATCCATGGCTGCCATACGTTCGTATGACTTGTAACGCCATTTTGCATTGTCTTCGGCAGCTGCAAATAACTCGTCAGCCTCGGCAGGGAATGTTTTCTTTAATGAAGTATAACGTACTTCACCGTTTAAGAATTCCTGGAATTTGCTCCAATCCGGTACTTTCGAATCCAACTGGAATGGGTTTTTACCCTCTTCTTCCAATAATGGATTGTGACGGAACAACGACCAATATCCTGCTTCTACTGCTTTTTTCTCTTCTTCCTGAGTTTTACCCATGCTTGCGCGCAAGCCGTGGCTAATACATGGAGCATAAGCAATAATAATTGATGGACCCGGATACGCTTCAGCTTCTTTTAAAGCTTTGAAGTACTGCGATTGGTTGGCTCCCATTGCAACTTGTGCAACGTAAACATAACCATAGCTCATCATCATTGCACCCAAGTCTTTTTTACGGATTTTTTTACCCGAAGCAGCAAACTTCGCAACCGCTCCAACCGGAGTCGATTTTGATGCCTGACCACCAGTGTTGGAGTAAATTTCAGTATCCATTACCAAAATGTTGATGTCCTGACCGCTGGCCATTACATGATCTAAACCTCCAAACCCGATGTCATATGCCCAACCGTCGCCACCAAATACCCAAGTTGATTTTTTAACCAGGTATTGTTTTAGTTTAACGATTTCTTGTGCATCTGCATTTTTACTTTTGGTAATTATGTCCAGTACTTTTTTAGAGGCAACAACCGAACCATCAGCATTTTCTTTGTGAGCAATCCATTCGGTATATACTTCTTTTTCTGCATCAGAAGCACCATTACCTAAGGCAGTTTGCATAATTGACTCAATGCGGTCGCGTTGTGCCTGAACACCTTCAGCAAAACCAAAACCATATTCGGCATTGTCTTCGAATAATGAGTTCGCCCAAGCTGGACCGTGGCCTGAATCTTTATGTTTACAGTATGGAGTTGCCGGAGCAGAACCACCATAAATTGAAGAACATCCGGTAGCATTGGCAACCATCATACGTTCTCCGTATAATTGTGTAATTAATTTTATGTACGGCGTTTCACCACAACCGGCACAAGCTCCCGAGAACTCGAATAATGGTTGAGCAAACTGCGAGTTTTTAACCGACTTGGTTTTGTCAACAACAGTTTCTTTTAACGAAACTTCGTTAACCATGTAGTCCCAACGTTCGATTTCTGCTTGCTGAGTACCAAGTGGTTTCATTACCAACGATTTTTCTTTCGATGGACAAACATCAGCACAGTTACCACAACCCGTACAGTCAAGCGCACTAACCTGAATTCTAAAATTCAATCCACCAAATACTTTGGCAGGTTTTGCTACTTGCACTTCGGTGCCGGCTGGTGCAACTTCTGTTTCTTTCTCGTCTAATAAGAACGGACGAATAGCAGCGTGAGGACAAACGTAAGAACACTGATTACACTGAATACAGTTATCAGCTTGCCATTCGGGTACATTTACTGCAACACCACGTTTTTCATAGGCAGCAGTTCCTTGTGGGAAAGTACCGTCTTCTGAGCCAACAAAAGTAGAAACAGGAAGATCGTCACCACGTTGTCCGTTAATTACGTCAACAACGTTTTTAATGTATTCCGGACGTTTTGCATCTACCTCAACTTCGCCAACCACAATGTCTTTCCATTCGCCAGGAACATCCACAGAAACAACATTTACACCACCAGCCTCAACAGCAGCATAGTTCATGTTTACAATTTTCTCACCTTTGTTTCCATACGATTTTACAATCGCTGTTTTCATCTGATCAACAGCCATTTCGTAAGGAATTACACCGGTGATTTTGAAGAAAGCCGATTGCATGATTGTATTGGTACGAGTACCTAAACCTAAATCTTCACCCAACTTTGTTCCGTTGATGATGTAGAATTTGATATCGTTTTCGGCCATGTACTTTTTCATCGAATCGGGTAAATTGGCCTTGGTTTCTTCTGCATCCCAAATCGAGTTCAACAAGAAAGAACCACCTTTTTTCAAACCTTTTAATACATCGTACATGTGCAAGTATGCTGGTACGTGACAGGCTACAAAGTCGGGAGTGGTTACCAAATAGGTAGAGCGAATTTTTTGGTCACCAAAACGGAGGTGAGAACAAGTAAAACCACCCGATTTTTTTGAATCGTATTGGAAATAACCTTGACAGAATTTGTCGGTTGCATTACCAATAATTTTAATTGAGTTTTTGTTTGCACCAACTGTACCATCAGAACCCAAACCATAGAATTTAGCCTGGTAAGTTCCTTTTGGTGTCATGTCAATTTCTTCTTTTAGCGGAAGAGATTTGAATGTAACGTCGTCAACGATACCAATTGTGAAATCAGCTTTTGGCTCATTCATTTCAAGGTTTTCGTAAATTGATACAATCTGCGATGGAGTAGTGTCTTTTGAACCTAAACCATAACGACCACCAACAACGATAGGAGCATCTTTTTTCCCGTAGAAATGTGAACGAACATCAAGGAATAATGGCTCGCCACCAGCTCCCGGCTCTTTTGCACGATCGAGAACAGCAATACGTTTTACTGATTCCGGAAGGGCCTCAACAAAGTGTTTTGCAGAGAAAGGACGGAAAAGGTGAACTGAAATTAAACCTACTTTTTTGCCTTGTGCAGTTAAGTAATCTATGGTTTCTTTAATTGTTTCAGTTACAGAACCCATTGCAATAATGATATTTTCTGCATCTGGCGCACCATAGTATGTGAAAGGACGGTATTTTCTACCTGTCAATTCGCTGATTTGATCCATGTAATCGGCAACAATATCAGGAACTGCATCGGTAAATTTATTACTTGCTTCTTTCGCCTGGAAGAAAATGTCAGGATTTTGAGCAGTACCGCGAGTTACAGGATTCTCAGGATTAATTGCACGGTTACGGAATTCTTGTATGGCTTCCTTATCAATCATTGGAACGATGTCTTCCATTTGAATCGCTTCAATTTTTTGGATTTCGTGTGAAGTACGGAAACCATCGAAGAAAGCTAAGAAAGGAACTCTTGATTTTAGAGTGGCCAAGTGTGCAACACCAGCCAAATCCATCTCTTCCTGAACAGAACCGGCACCTAACATTGCAAAACCAGTTTGGCGTGCAGCATATATATCACTGTGGTCGCCAAAAATTGATAATGCGTGACCTGCCAAAGCACGGGCACTTACGTGGAAAACGGTTGGAAGTAACTCACCTGCAATTTTGTACATGTTCGGAATCATTAATAACAATCCCTGCGATGCAGTGTAAGTAGAAGTTAAAGCCCCCGATTGTAATGCACCGTGTACTGCACCTGCAGCACCACCTTCACTTTGCATTTCTGCTAAACGAACCGGACGTCCAAACATGTTTTTCTTTCCAAATGCAGCCCACTCATCAACATACTCCGCCATGGTTGACGATGGAGTAATTGGGTAGATACAGGCTACTTCACTAAACATGTAACTCATATACGCTGCTGCGTAATTCCCGTCACATGTGATGAATTTCTTTTCTTTTGCCATTTTTATTATTCTTTAAAATTATTTTAGATTGTTCTTGATTCTTGTTACTGGATGCTTGATACTAGTTTGATTCTGGATATTGGGAATCGGATACTTGATATAATTCCGCTGGTTCAGAAAGCGTATTGTGTTTTTGCTGAACTGCTTTTATAAAGTTGTTGAGTTTTCTTCCCAAAATTTCCAGATTCTCTTTTAATTCTTTGTGTAATTCTTTATTCTTTAATGATTTAGTATTGTGTAAATTCTCCAAGTGATCAATAGTTTCATCATTCGATGCAATTGCGTTGATTAAAAAGCGAATAAAATCTTGTTTATAGGCTCTTCTTCCATAACCTTCAACAATTAATGATTTTACTGATTTTGAAGAACGTCTTATCTGGCTGCCTTCCTCATACATTTCAAACTTAGGAAGTTCTTGCAAAGTCATTTTGTGTATTTTAATGACTAATTCATTTGCTATCTGCCATATTTCCAATTTCTTATAAGACATTCTATATCGTTACCTATTTCTTTTATCTAGAATCTAATATCTTTTTTTTAATCCAGCATCTAATAAAGGAAGCCAAACAACCAAAGCGGAATTTTATTTCCTTCTCCAAGTTCAATAACGTCAGATGCAGCATAAATATCCTTTACAGGTTCTAATTTTCTTCCACCTACATTAAATTTGTACTTTCCATCAATACAAAAATCAGCCTTTGGCGAACTGGCAACATTACATTTATAGCTTACCTGATTGTAAAAAAAAGTTTGACGAATTGTCTTTTTTGCATTGTTATTCGGCGCAATTGCATGCAGTAAATTTGTGTTCTGCATGTAAACCATATCGGGCTTTTTAATTTGCTCGTCGCTGCCACCTCCATTGGAATAGAGCAAGTTTATCAGCTTTGCATTTTTTAAATACTTCAGGTAATTCATAATTGTTGCACGCGATGTTTCAACTGAACTTGCTAATTTACTAACATTTGGTGTAAAAGGCGTCTCAGAGGCTATAATGTGCAACAGTTTTCTTAGTTTGCTTAGGTATTTAAATTCAATCTGGTTAATGTAAGGAACGTCTATTTCAAGGGCCAGATTAGTATTCTTCAGTAATTTGTTAATGTAAAAGTTCGGATCGTCCATGTAATATGGGAAATACCCGTGTTTTAAATAATCGTCGAAATAGGCAAGTGGACGAACCTCTGAAATAATTTCTTTGGCAATTTCAACATGGTTTGCAATTATTTCTTCAAAAGAGTAGATTTTAAATTTACTCCCGGTTTGATGATTAAGATACTCTCTAAATGACAAACCTTCCAGATGATGAATACTTGCAATGCCATCTAAATCCGGATTCCCTTCTCCAATGCGAAGTACCGGAGAGGATGTGAAGATTATTTTTATTTCCGGAATCTCATCAATACATTTCCGTAAATCTTCCGACCATTCCGGGTATTTCTGAATTTGGTCGAGAATAAGAATCTTACCTCCACGTTTGGCGAACTCATCGGCAAACGAACTGATTTTACGTTTTGTGAAATAAAAATTGTTCAGATTTAAATAAAGAACATCGTTGCTTTCCGGATATTTTTCTTTGATATAATCGAGCAAAAATGCAGTCTTCCCAACGCCACGAAATCCTTTAATACATATCAGTCGTTCATTCCAGTCGATACTATTCATCAACTCTCGTTTGATGGTATCTTTTGGACTTTTTAATAATGACCTATGATTTTGTTGAAAAAATTCCAATGTTTGCGATTTTAGTATGAAGTTGATTATTTGCAGAATTGCTATCTGTACATAACAAAATTAGTAAATTTGTGCTATTTCTATTTCAATATTTTCAAAGTCTTTTCAAAAATGACAATTCATTAATGTTGGGTTAAACTTAAACGATACCCGAAAATCCCATAAATGCCATTGCCAAAATTCCAGCAGCAATTAAGGCAATCGGAGTTCCTTTTAGTCCTTTGGGTACCTCTTGTAAATCAAGATGCTCGCGAATGCCCGAGAAGATTACCAGTGCTAATCCAAAACCAATGGCATTTGAGATAGCAAAAACAACGCCTTCCAAAAGATTAAATTCTTTTTGAATAGTTAAAATAGCTACTCCTAAAATAGCACAGTTAGTGGTAATTAGTGGTAAAAAAATTCCCAATGCCTGGTACAATGGAGGGCTAACTTTTTTAAGTATTATTTCAACCATTTGCACTAAAGCTGCAATAATTAAAATAAATACAATGGTTTGTAAAAAGGCCAACCCAAATTTTTCAAGAATGTAATTTTGAATAAGATAGGTTACAATGGTTGCCAAAATCATTACAAAGGCAACGGCGCCGGTCATTCCGATTCCGGTAGAAACTTTTTTGGAAACACCCAGAAAAGGGCAAATTCCCAAAAATTGCATTAAAACTATATTGTTTACTAATATGGCGCCTATTATAATTACTAAATAGTTCATGAATTATTCTCCTATTTTTTTTGAATTCGATTGATGATCGCTATTAAATAACCCAGAACAATGAATGCCCCGGGTGAAAGCACAAATATCAGTGTAACGTAGTTTTCATGATAAATGGTCATATCGAAGATTTTTCCGCTGCCCAGAATTTCACGAATACCGCCTAATAAAACCAGTGCAAAACTAAAACCCAGTCCAATACCTAAACCATCGATTGCCGATGAAAGAACGTTGTTCTTTGAAGCAAAAGCTTCCGCACGTCCCAATACAATGCAGTTTACTACAATCAGTGGGATAAACAATCCCAAACTTTTATACAGTGCAGGTAAATAGGCTTGCATTGCCAATTGTACTACCGTAACAAAAGCTGCAATAATTACAATAAAACTAGGGATGCGTACTTTATCGGGAATAAAACCTTTAACAATGGAAATAACCATATTCGACATCAGTAAAACAAACGTTGTTGCCAGTCCCATTCCGAGCCCGTTAATTGCCGATGAGGTAACTCCCAAAGTAGGGCACATTCCTAGAAGTAGAACAAATACAGGGTTCTCTTTAAGAAATCCTTTGGTAAAATTATTTAGTTGATTCATATTCTTTAAGTTTAGCGTTTAGTGTTAAGTGTTCAGAGTATTCTCTCCGATTCACTTTCTACTAAACTTATACTTTCTATTCTTTAAATTTATCTCCTTTAAGTTCACTTTTTTTCAAGTGACTAATTAATCCTCTTATTAATTTTCCAACTTCATCTGCCAAATCATAGGCTCGCTGAAATTCTTCTTTTGTTATATATTCATTGTCAAGCGCCCTATACAGTTGAGAACGAGTTTCACTGGCAGATCCCTTTGAAATGAACAGAAACTGAATAAATTCTTTATTTCCTCCTCTTTCAAATCCTTCGGCTATGTTATCCATTGCAGAACCAGAAGAACCTTTTATTTGGCTAACCAATTTGAAGTCTTTCGAGAAGCTGTCTTTGTTTGTATAATTTTTAATTACCTTACAAAGGACACGAGCTTTTTGCCATGCAATGATATCTTCGAATCTGCTAAACGTTGCCATAACTAATTACTCATAACTTTTATAACTCTCTCTAAACTCTGAACTTTAAACTCTGAACTACTTTTGCTCTTTGTAGGTATCGTATGCACGATTTAGTGCATCTAAAAATGCTCTGGATGTAATCGTTGAAGCTGTAATCGCATCAATATCTCCACCATCTTTTGATACGGTAAACTTAGTTGTCTCAGGACTTTTGCCAATCACATTTTGATTTGGTTTCTCTGGATTTTTAAACCAGTCACCCATTTTTGATCCTAAGCCAGGTGTTTCGGCATTTTCTAAAACCGAGTACCCTGAAATGTTTCCATCTTTATCAATTCCGGCCATAATTGAAATAAAGCCGTTAAATCCCTTTTTTGTGTAGGTTTTTATGGCCGTTCCAACCAGTTCTCCGCCTTTGTAAGCCGGGAAAAATAGAAGGCTGTCGCCACCTTCTTCGGCAAGCGTTTTAAACGATTGGCCCAATTCATCAAATTCAGGAAGAACTTGCGTAATCGCCTCGGTTTGAGCTTTTAATTTGGCAGCTTCAATGGGCCCCTTGGTTGCATCGTACACAAAACCAAGTATTGTGGCCGCAATTCCGGTAACCAGTAAAAGAGTAAGCACCATATTTGTAAAATTCGATTCACGTTTTGCCATTCCTATTTTCCTCCGAATCGTTTAGGTTTAATATACATGTTTAGCAAAGGAGTCACTGCATTCATAATCAAAATTGCAAACGAAATTCCCTCAGGATAAGCACCAAACATACGTATGCTGATGGTGATCACCCCAATTCCAACGCCATAGATAATCTGACCTTTCCCGGTCATAGGGGAAGTTACCATGTCGGTTGCCATAAAAATGGCACCAAGCATTAAACCTCCTGTAAAAAGATGGATAAGAGGATTGATATACATTTCGGGATTAATCAGCCAAAACGCGCCAGAAACCACCAATACGGTTAAAAGTATTGAAACAGGAATTTGCCATGTAATAACTTTTTTCCAAAGCATATAAAGTCCACCTAAAATAAGTAATAAGGCTGAAATCTCTCCCAGAGAACCACCACCAATTCCGAATAACATGTCGCTAACTTTTGGAAGTCCCTGAATTTGATCGACAGGGATACCGTTGGTAATTCCTTCTTTTATTAAACCAAGCGGTGTTGCCGCAGTTACAGTGTCAACGTCAGATAAGCGACTAACGGGCCACGAGGTCATTTGTACAGGAAAAGAAATCAACAAGAAAACCCGTCCCACCAAAGCCGGATTAAAAATGTTACTTCCCAAACCTCCAAACGAAAGTTTCCCAATTCCCATGGCAGCCATGGCTCCGATTATAATAATCCACCAAGGAAGGTTTGCCGGAACGTTAAATGCCAGCAGAATTCCGGTGATTAATGCCGAACCATCTGTTATGCTTGGCTTTACCTTCATCAGGTGCTTTTGAATAAGGAATTCAATAGTCAAACATGAAACAATTGCTATTAATCCAACACGCACAGCATCTATACCGAACATGTAAACTCCCCATGCCATTGCGGGTATCATTGCAAATACAACCCTGTACATAATTTTCTGGGTTGAATCGCTCGAATGAACGTGCGGCGATGGTGAAACTGTTAATAATTTACTCATTATGAAGTCTCTTATTTATTTCAATTCTTATTGTCATTTCGACGACGCAGAAGGAGAAATCTCTAACATCGAAGCGACAGATTTCTCGGTCGTACCTCCTTCGAAATGACCGCTAGTTTGTTTTTCTATTTCTTGCGTGAACGCATTATTGCTCCTACTTTTCCTTTCCCAAAACGAATGTAATCCAGTAGTGGGCGATTCGAAGGGCAGGTGTAACTGCACGAACCACATTCAATACAATCCATTACTCGTTCGTTTTCTGCACGGTCGAAAATTTGCTTTTCTCCGAGAGTCATAAGCAGGAAGGGTTCTAGGCCCATTGGACAAGCCGTTGCACAACGCGAACAACGAATGCAAGCTTGTACTTCTTCCCGGTTAGATTCTTCTTCTTTCATTAAAAGAATTCCAGAAGTACCTTTGGTTACCGGCACATCCATTGTACGGATAGCTCGTCCCATCATTGGTCCACCACTGATAATTTTTCCTGTGTTTTCAGGCAAACCACCTGCTGCTTCTATCAGCTCGGTTGTTGTAGTTCCAATACGCACCATAAAGTTCGATGGTTTCTCAACGCCTTTCCCGGTGACGGTGACTACTCGCTCAAACAGAGGTTTGTTTTTCTGAATGGCTTCGTAAACTGCAAAGGCTGTACCCACATTACTAACTACTGCACCAACAGCAATTGGTAAACTGCCCGACGGAACTTCTTTGCCGGTAACGGCGTTTATTAGCTGTTTCTCACCTCCTTGCGGATACTGAACTTTTAGCGCCACTACACTAACACCCTTGTAAATTTTACATTTTTCGGTGAGTAGTTGAATGGCATCGGGCTTGTTGTTTTCAATGCCGATTACAGCTTTGTCAACATTCATTGCCTTCATTAAAAGTTGAACACCTACCAAAATTTCTTCGGTTTTTTCCAACATTAAACGATGGTCGGAAGTAAGGTAAGGTTCGCACTCCACACCATTGATTAAAAGCACTTCGGCTTTCATTCCTTTTGGTGGAACCAGTTTTACATGGGTTGGAAAAGTTGCCCCTCCCAAACCTACAATTCCGGCTTCCTGAATCTTTTTTACAATATCTGGTCCTTCAATTGAAATGTCTTTTGCCAAAGTTTCTGAGCGATCAATTTCTTCCAGCCACTCATCGCCTTCCACATCGATAAAAATACCCTGTTTCGGATAACCCGAACTATCGGCTGAAAAATCAACTTTTTTCACTTTCCCTGAAACAGAAGAATGAATGTTGGTTGAAACAAAACTGCTGATTTTGGCAATTACTTGTCCTACTTTTACTTCATCACCACGTTTTACTGCAGGGGTAGCAGGAGCACCAATATGCTGAGCCACCGGAATAAATACGGTTTTTGGAAGTGGCAGGACTTCAATCTTTTTATCTTTCGATAATTTATTTTCGGGAGGATGTACTCCGCCAAGTTTGAACGTTTTTAACATCCTGAATTATTTTGCTGGTTCACACTCTTTTGTTTCTAAAGGCTTCGCTTTTCGCGGAGGAAAGTTCTCCTCAATGATCGCGTTTGTTGGACAAACTGCAACACATTTGCGGCACAATTTACATTTGTCTGAATTGATAAATGCAAGGTTGTTTTCAATGGTAATGGCGTCAAACGGACATTCTTTCATACATTTTCCGCAACCAATACACGCCACACTGCATGCTTTTCGTGCTACGCCACCTTTGTCTTCGTTTCTGCACGAAACCACTACTTTGCGGTTTTTAGGCATTTTTTTACGCAGTTCAATCAGGCTTTTCGGACAAGCATCAACACAGGCTCCACAAGCTACACACTTATCGTCAAGAATTAAGGGTACCCCCATTTCGGAACGCAAGTCGATGGCGTCGAAATCGCAGGAGTCAACACAATCGCCATATCCCAGGCAACCAAACTGACAATCGGATTCGCCACTATAAACAGAAGAAACTATTGAGCAGGTTGTTGCTCCATTGAAACTGCTGGTTTTTGGACGATTGTCGCAGGTACCGTTACAACGAATGTACGCTACACGCGGATCTTTTTTTAAGGCTTCCAATCCAAGAAGGGAAGCGACATTGTTCATGGTTTCGTTTCCTCCAACGGGGCAGTTTAAATCGCCAAGATTGCTTGCTTTTACACAGGCTTCGGCAAAAGCCCGGCAGCCGGCAAATCCACAACCTCCGCAATTGGCTCCCGGAAGAGCTTCGTCTACCTCGTCGATACGCGGATCTTCATAAACTTTGAATTTCTGTGCCACAAAGTAAAGGATAACAGCAGCGGCTGCTCCAATAACTGCTAAAGTGACAATGGTATATACAACAGTGATGCTCATTTTTTAAACAATTTCTTCAAGTTCGAATTTGAACACTTTTTTTAAAAGATGACGAAAAAAATATAATGTTATATAATAGGGAATAAGAATAGCCAATGAAAGTAGCCCGGCATAAAGTTCGTTGCCTGTAATTTCTAAAGCCGCGATAAGCGTACCCAATACAAGAAAAAATGGAACTACATAGCCCCAGATTACAGCAGTAAATCCTTTTGATTGTTTAAATACAACGGTTACTTGTTGGCCTACTTTATAAACTCCTTTTGTGTCTGTAATTTCAATCACTTTATCCTGAAAGTCGGAAACTGTGCATGCACCTTTTGCGTGGCATCCTGAACAAGCCGATTGGCTAAGGATGTTTACAAGTAACGAAGTACCTTTAACTTCTGTTACAAAGCCCATATGTCTGATGTCTGATTCCGTAGCTGTCTAATTTTTGCTATTTCGAGATTGCAAAACTAGATAAATATCCGAATCCAGATGTGTCAGAAAATCACTTTTTTTGAATAGCTATCAATTTAGACCTAGTCTAATTTAGTATATCGAACCTTTGTTTTATTCGTTCGATTTTGAACGTGCTTCCTCTTTAATCGAATCCACATCCCAGGCACAATCTGTATCGTGAATGGAATAGTTTTTCTCGGCTTGTAATGTTTCTTTTACTTGCTCTGAAAAACGGCGTGTTTCCTGCACAAATTTGCCGTGGTCTTCGCGCCAGTGCTCATATAGTTCCTGAATAATTTGCTCTTCGTGGTGTTTAAAAGTGCGTGTAGCCCGATAGGCCTCATATTTCGAGTAGCCCAGTTCTGCCAATGCTTTTGCTCCCAGTTCACTTGCCGAATCGAACATTTCGCGCCGTACAGTTTTTACATCTAAATTAAAATACTCAAACATGTGGAAAATATCTTTGGCACGTGCCAAAACTTTTACTTCGGGGTATTTTTCACGCACATATTTGGCCACTTTTAGTGCTTGGTCGTGTTCGGCCATACTTAAAATCAGCATTCTTGCATTTTTTATGCCTGCATTTTCAAGCATTTGCGCCCGGGTTACATCGCCATAGAATAATTTAAAACCATATTGTCGGAGAGTTTCAACATTACTGGGATTGCTGTCGAGAATGGTAACTTTAAATCCGTTGGCCAAAAGAATACGACCAATTACCAAACCATATCGTCCAAAACCTGCCAAAATCACTGGATTTTCCTCCGCTTCAATTTCGTCGTATTCCAATTTGTTTTGCCAACGTGCTAATATGGGACTTACCATTTTATCGTTAAATATTAGTAAGAGAGGCGAAATAGCCATTGAAAGAGTTACGATTAAAAGTAAAACAGAGGCCGTGCTTTCGTCGAATAATTGGTTTTGTTTCGAAAAGGAAATCAATACAAAACTAAATTCGCTGGACTGTGCCAACAAAAAAGCAAATAGAAATTCATATCCTTTTTTGAGTTTGAATGCTCTTCCTAAAAATAGAAGAACGATAAACTTTACCAAAATAAGCGAAAAAACAAACAGGATAATCTGAAATGGATTTGAAATCAGTAATTCAAAATTAATACTGGCACCCACCGAAATAAAAAATAATCCCAGCAACAATCCTTTAAATGGGTCGATGGTGGTTTCCAACTCGTGGCGGTATTCGCTGTCGGCTAATACTACTCCGGCAATAAAAGTTCCCAAGGCAGGCGACAGGCCAATGGCGTCCATGGCCAGAGCAATGCCAACTACTAATAATAAAGCCAGAGCAACAAATACTTCATGCAAACCGGTTTCAGCCACCAAACGGAATATGTGTCTTGCTGCAAAGCGGCCCATAACAATAATTGCTGTCATGGCGCCAATAATAATCAGTAATTGCAACCATCCGGGCAACGCCGCAACGCCAGTTACATTATTCAAAGTGCTATCCGATAACGTGGCAGGAAGACCAAGTGTGGCAAGTAGTGGAAGAACGGCTAAAATGGGGATTACTGCCATATCCTGAAAAAGTAAAACTGAAAATGCCGACTTTCCCGCTATGTTTCGCATTAATCCTTTTTCGCTTAAGGTTTGCAGTACAATTGCCGTTGATGACAAAGCCATAATCAATCCAATGGCGATGGCACGGTTGATTTTGAAATTTAGAAATGAAGCGATCAATCCAATTATTACGGCTGTTATGATTACTTGCAATCCACCAAGCCCAAATATAGATCTTCGCATTTTCCAAAGCAGCGACGGCTCCAATTCCAGTCCAATAATAAAAAGCATGAGTACAACACCGAATTCTGCAAAGTGCATCACTTCATCAGCTTCGTTACCAATAAGGCCCAGTGCAAATGGACCGATTAAAATTCCTGCTAAGAGGTAACCCAAAACCGAACCAAGTCCCAGTTTTTTTGCAATGGGCACCGAAATTACCGCAGCACCCAAATAAATTAATGCGTTTAAAAAGAAGTCTTGATTATGCATGATTTTCAATTATACTGTTACTATATTCAATATTGGTAAAAGCTGTTTCGTTGTATTTTTCATCGCGCAGCAAGATCATTAATTTACGATAATCGTCGCTGTGTTTTTTTAAATCTGCTTCCGATAGGGTGTGCGAGCCATGAACAACAAAGGGAGGCAAGTATGTCATTCGGCACAAAGTTACCGACCGGTTAAAAGGTGCCAAAAATTGATTTACGGTAAACTGATTACTTCCTGTTGGGGAGTATATTTCTTTTCTGCCACCAGTTGAAATCACCGACATTGCCCATTTCCCTTGTAATGCTCGACCTGTTGTTCCATACGCAAAACCGTGTTCCAAAACCAAATCCATCCATTCTTTAATAATTGCAGGCGCACTGTACCAGTAAAAGGGGTGGTGCCAAACAATAATATCATGCTCTTTTAAAAGTTGTTGTTCTGCTTTTACATCGATAAAAAAATCGGAATACTTCTCGTATAAATTATTGATAGTAATTCCTTCCAAATCCTTTATTGAGTTGAGCAATGTTTTATTTATTCTTGATTTTTGAAAAGCAGGATGGGCAAAAAGGATGAGTATTTTTTTCATGAATAGATGGCGTTTTTGTATGTTACAGTTTTACAATGGTATAAATGACTAAGTTTTAAAAGTAATAGTTTTGGAATTGAAAATTACTATTTTTAACATTCTTAATAAAATCATAAAACCCACAACGTGAAAAAGTTTATAATCCCGGTCGTTTTTTTTATCGCTGCCCTTATCGGATGCCAGTCTGAAAGTAAAAAATCCGTTGAAACAGATTTTGGATTTAGTAAATATGTGCAGGCTTTTACTGCCGGAACAATTTCGAAGAATGCTTCAATAACTGTGCAATTAGCACAGCCGGTTAAAGAGTATCACAATGAAGAGTTGTTTTCGTTTTCGCCGGAAATAAAGGGGAAAACCGTGTTGGTTGGTGATCGGATTTTTGAATTTAGACCAGAAGAAAGTATGAAGTCCGGTCAATCGTACGAGGCCGAATTTCATTTGGGCAAACTAGTACAAGTTGAAAAACAATTTGAAAAAATGCCCTTTCAGTTTTCTACGGTAAAGCAGGCGTTTTCGCTAAACGTTGAGGGCTTAAAAAACTACGAGGGAATTCGTTCCTCACAAATGCAATTAACAGGTTATGTATTAACAGCCGATGTTGCTGATGTTGCCGATGTGGAGCAAACGATATCTGCAAACTACAAAAAGGCGCAAATGTCCGTTTCCTGGACACATGAAAATGGGCAACGGAAACATTTTTTTACTGTTGATAGTATTACCCGCAACCAAACAGAAACGGAAGAGTTAGTGCTTTCCTGGAATGGAAGTGTTTTGAATGTCGATAATTCAGGCAAAAAAAGTATAGAGGTACCCCCTTTAAACGCGTTTAAAATAATCGAGACCACTGTGGTGCAGCAACCCGAACAGTGTATTCGCATACGTTTTTCTGATCCACTACTAAAATCGCAAGACCTGGAGGGGTTGGTTGTTTTAAACAGCGATGCCAAATTACGAATGGAGATAGATGGAAACGTGCTGAAAGCATGGACATCAAAACGAGTTTCGGGAGAAATCAACCTGCGTGTTTTTGAAGGAATAAAAAGTAATAATTATGTGCGACTAAAAAAAACAGATAATTTTTTATTACAGTTTTCCAGCGCCGAGCCCGAAGTTCGTTTAATCGGAAAGGGTGTGATTGTTCCGCAGAGCAAAACCTTGGAAATTCCGTTTGAAGCCATTAGTTTAAATGCGGTTGATGTTCGGATTATTGAAATTTACAGAGATAATATTTTACAGTTTTTTCAGGAAAATAGAATTGACGGAGGTTCGGAATTGCGCAGAGTTGGTCGGTTGGTGTATGATGGGAAAGTGGATTTACAATCGCCCGAACCCGTAAATTTTAGCGAATGGAATACCTTTAAAATAAACCTTGCTAATCTGATAACAATAGAACAGGGAGCCATTTATCGTGTCGAATTTCAATTTAAAAAGGAGTATTCACTTTATAATTGTTCGGAAAAACAAACCGATGCATTGAATGAAGATATTGTAATTGCATCATCAGAAGATTATAAAACGGAATGGGATTCGCCGGGATGGTACAGTAATTATTCTTATCCCGAAGGTTACAATTGGAGAGAAAGGAACAATCCATGTCATGTTTCGTATTATAATTCCGATCGTTTTGAAAGCCGCAATATTTTTGCTTCAGAGTTGGGAATTACAGCAAAAGAAGGACGTAATCATTCCATGCTTTTTGCGGTTTCAAATTTGTTGACAACCGAGCCGGAATCAGGTGTTGAGTTGAAATTATATAATTTTCAGAATCAGCTGATAGAAATTGTTCAAACCGATGCACGGGGATTTGCGCAAGTTGATTTAAAAAAGAAACCGTTTTTGCTGATTGCTCAAAGTGGAGTGCAGTTTGGTTATTTACGTTTAGACGACGGTACTTCGTTGTCGGTGAGTAATTTTAATGTTTCGGGGCAGGAAGTGGCAGATGGAATGAAAGGATTTATTTATGGCGAGCGTGATGTTTGGCGGCCAGGCGATACTTTATACCTGAATTTTATTTTAGATACTGAATTTGAACTGGAAGAAAATCATCCGATATTTTTTAGCCTGATAAATCCGAAAAATCAGTTGGTTGAAAAAAGGGTGGTTGCCACTAATGAAAATGGTTTTTATTCATTAACCAGCAAAACAGATTCAGATGCGCCCACCGGAAACTGGCGTGCAGAAGTGCAGATCGGGAATACTGTTTTTTCTAAAAAGATTAAAATTGAAACGATAAAACCCAATCGTTTAAAAATTGAACTCGGGCTTCCAAACAATAAGTTAATTGGGCGAAACACCAGTACACTTCCAATAAAATCAACGTGGTTACATGGTTCTCCCTCAAAATCGATGAAGGCAAAAGTAGAGCTTATGTTTTCGAAAAGTCAAACTCAATTCGAAAATTTTAAAAATTATACGTTTACTGATCCGGCCACTCGTTTTACAACAAAAGAGCAAACCATTTACGAAGGAAAATTAGATGAAAACGGAGAGGGTACAATTTCTTTAAAATTGGAAGGACTGGACAATTCCCCAGGAATGTTAAACGCTTGGTTTACGTCGCGTGTTTTTGAAAGTGGCGGCGATTTTAGTACATCAATTACAAAAGCGAAATACGCACCTTTCGAATCATTTGTTGGCGTTCGTATGCCCGAGTCGGAAGACAACTGGTATAAAACCGATACCGATTATCAACCTGAAATTGTGTTGGTTGACAAAAATGGGAAACCGGTTTCGGGAAATAATATTGAAGCCAAATTGTACAAAGTAGGTTGGCGCTGGTGGTGGGAGTCTGGTTCCGAAAACCTGGCGCACTATGTTTCGGGGCGTTCTTACCAGCCGGTTATGTCGTGGAATCTGAAGAATGCAAAACATAAATCGCAGTTAAAACTAAATGTGAAATACCGAAACTGGCAAGATAATGGCCGTTATTTTTTGTGGGTAAAAGATCTTTCGTCGGGGCATTCCACCGGGCTTACTTTTTATATGTCGGAATGGGGAAGCTGGCGTTCGGATGGTATGGATGAAGGGGCTACTTTACTGAGTGTTCGAACGGATAAAGAAAAGTACAATGTGGGGGATGATATTGAAGTTACTATTCCTTCTTCGAAAACCGGAAAAGCATTGGTGAGTTTAGAAAATGGGACAGAAGTGCTGGACATGTTTTGGGTGGAAACAAACGATAAACAAACTTCCTTTATAATAAATGCCATGCCAGAAATGGCGCCTAATTTTTATGTAAATGTGAGTCTTATTCAAGCTTACGGGCAAACTGAAAACGACGCGCCGCTTCGTTTATACGGAATAACTCCGGTAAATGTGGAAGATCCGGAGACGATTTTAAAACCGGAAATTACAGCACCGGAAGAAATAATGCCGGAAACCACTTATTCGGTAAAAATATCGGAAGCTAACCAAAAGAAAATGACTTATACACTGGCGATAGTGGATGAAGGTTTATTGGGATTGACGAATTATTCAACACCAAATCCGCATCGTACTTTTTATAGCCGCGAGGCATTGGGCGTAAAAACCTGGGATTTGTACGATTATGTGGCTGGAGCATACGGTGCGCGTTTAGAAAAAGCTTTTGCTGTTGGCGGCGATGGTGAAATGATGGAATCGGATAAAAAGGAAGCCAACCGATTTAAACCGGTTGTGCAATTTGCCGGGCCATTTACTTTAGAAGCCGGAAAAACGCAAAAGCACGAATTTACAATGCCTAATTATATTGGAGAAGTTCGAATAATGGTAGTTGCCGGAAATAAAGGAGCCTACGGAATTGCTGAAAGAAGTGTTCCGGTGCGCAAGGGTTTGATGTTACTGGCAACGGTTCCGCGAATGTTGGCTCCATTGGAAACCTTTGAATTGCCGGTAACCGTTTTTGCCATGAAAGACAAAGTGAAAAATGTATCGGTAAAAGTAAAAACAAACGACTTGCTGGAAGTTCTAGGTGACTCGAAAAATAGTTTGCAGTTTTCAGAATTAGGTGAGAAAATGACCTACTTCAAACTAAAAGTAAAAGGAAATACCGGAATTGGAAAAATAATCGTTGAAGCCGAATCGGGAGGCGAAAAAGCCAGTTATGAGGTTGAACTGGATGTTCGGAATCCAAACTTGCCGGTAACCGTGCAGCAAGCGAAGTTAGTGAATGGCAACGAGAAGTGGGAAACAGAATTGATTTGTCCGGGTGAGCCGGCAACAAATACTGCATGGATAGAAGTCACATGTTTTCCACCGCTGAATTTGTCAAAACATTTGGATTATCTGATTCAGTACCCACACGGTTGTGTGGAACAGCTTACATCTTCGGTATTTCCTCAATTATTTTTAGCAGACTTAACAGAAGTGACGGCCGATCAGAAAGCGGAGATTGAAAATAATGTCAGAAAAGCCTTATTGAAATTACAAGCATATCAACTTTCAAGTGGAGGTTTTAGTTACTGGCCCGGATCAACTTTGGTAAACGAATGGGGTACAAATTACGCCGGGCATTTTATCATTGCTACTGAAAATGCAGGGTACTCGCTTCCGTATGGAATGAAAGAGAAGTGGATTAACTATCAAAAATCGGCTGCCCGAAACTGGAAAGACAATACTATAAACGATTATCGAAACTACGATTTTGAGCAGGCTTACCGTTTATATACGCTGGCTTTGGCAGGCAAACCGGATATTGGTGCAATGAATCGTTTGCGCGAAAAAAGCAAGGAGTCCGCTAAAGTGTCCTGGCGATTGGCAGCAGCGTATATTTTGGCGGGTAAAAAAGAGGCAGCCAATCAGTTAATTACAGGAATTTCAACGGAGGTGGCCGATTACAATGAATTTGGTGGAACCTTTGGTTCGACGTTAAGAGACAAGGCCATGATTTTGGAATCGCTGGTTTTGCTGAATTATAAAGAAAATGCTTTTAATATTCTACAAAATATATCGGAGGAGATAAATAAGCGCGATTGGCTGAGTACACAAACGGCATCGTGGTGTTTGATTTCAGCAGCAAAATTTTCGTCTGAATTTTTTAAAGGTGATAACGAAACTAATTTTACGGTAGTTGCTAATGGAGAAAAAACGCAAATGCGTACTAAAATACCGGTGGTAACAATTCCTGTTTCTTCCGGCAAGGATAGAAAGTTAGAAGTAGAATTTGAAAATCAAGGTGACAAAGCAGTTTTTGCACGTGTTTTGGCAAAAGGAATTCCAACCGGAGTTGATTCAAGTTTATCAGCAAATAACTTGGTTTTGGATGTAAAGTATCTTGATGCAGCCGGATCAAAAATAGATCCGAATAAAATAAAACAAGGAACTGATTTCAGAATGGAGGTTACGATAAAACATCCTGGCAAACGAGTAGATTACGAAGAGATGGTTTTGTCCACTGTATTTCCATCTGGATGGGAAATAATCAACAAACGAATGGGGGGCTTGCCAACAAATGATGCCGCTTTTGAATACCAGGACATCAGAGACGATCGTATATATACGTATTTCGACTTGCAAATGAATAAACAAAAAACTTTCGTTTTTTACCTGAATGCAGCGTACAAAGGAAACTATTATTATGCTCCGGTAAGTTGCGAGGCCATGTACGATAATAGTGTGCGTGCCCAAAAGTCAGGTAAAATGGTTGAAGTGGAGTAGGGATTAGATTATTAAAATTGGAGTGTACGAAAAATATTTGTTAGGGTTGATGTAATTCGTATCTGTTGCTAATGCAAATAAGAAAAGGAGCAAGCGAGATTTTAAAACCTTATTAGTGTTTTCAACCTTAGTAGTAATTAAAGTTAGAATGATAACAAACCTTATTAACCTTATTCTAAAATGAAGATTGAATACAATAACTTGTACACACATTTTGTGTTTACTACCCAGAAGCGACAACCTGTAATTGCCGATAAAAATCGTATTCGAATTGAAAAATATATTACAGGCATTGTAAATCATAATGATTCAAAATTATATGCAATTTATGCAAATCCAGAGCATGTTCATTTTCTTGTTTCACGTTCAGCTACGATTGCAGAGCAAGAATTGGCTACTATAATTGGGGATAGTTCTGAGAAATTTATTAATGCGAATAAGTTAGTAACAGGTCAGTTTAGCTGGCAACAATCTGCCTCCGCATTCTCTGTTTCCAAATCTAATGTGGATAAAATTTGTAAATACATTTTAAATCAACCAGAGCATCACAAAAAATGCAGTTTCGAAGAGGAATATCAAGAGTTTGTCAAATATTATCAAGATTCATTAAAAAAGGAATAAGCTTAATAAGGTTTTTTTTTGATGTAGATGAATTTTTCTACTAAGGTTGGAATTTTTAAATAAGGTTTTAAGTTGCATTTCAGTTCTAAGATTCTTTTTCAAATAGTCACCAACCTTTTTTGATGGATTACTTTTTAAAGGATATAAAAATCAACTATGCAAACATTTTAAATCTTTAACGTTTGGTCAAAGTGGAAATAAATAAGCAGATGAACAAAATGGATAAGACTAATCGCAGTAAACGCATTTTTGTTGCTTTGCTTGTTGCTTTTCTGCTTTTTCTGGCGAGTGGTTTGTTTGTACCCCGTCCACTGTTTACTACCACCTATTCTACAGTTTTGGAAAGTACAAGTGGGCAACTTTTGGGTGCAAGAATCGCAGACGATGAGCAATGGCGGTTCCCTGCAATCGATTCGGTTCCTTTTAAGTACGAACGGTGCGTTCTAAATTTTGAGGACAGTTACTTTTATTGGCATCCTGGAATAAATTTGTTTTCCATTGGGCGTGCTTTTCTACAAAATGTAAAAGCCGGTAAAATTGTAAGTGGCGGTAGCACCATTACCATGCAGGTTTGCCGTTTGGCACGCGGCCAAAAGGAACGTAACCTGATGAATAAATTCATTGAATTGGTTTGGGCGATTCATCTTGAGCTGCGCTTGACGAAAAGTGAAATCTTAAAGTTGTATGCATCGCATGCTCCATTTGGCGGTAATGTGGTTGGACTTGATGCGGCAGCCTGGCGCTATTTTGGGCGCGATAGTCACCAGCTTTCGTGGGCGGAGTCGGCAACACTGGCTGTTTTACCCAATGCGCCGGCGCTAATTTACCCCGGACGACTCGATCAGAAATTAAAACATAAACGCGACCGACTGTTGAAAAAATTGCTTACTGAAAATGAGATCGACAGTTTAACTTATGATTTGGCTTTGTCGGAACCTCTGCCAAACAAAGTAAATCCTTTGCCCAACAGCGCATATCATTTAACACAAAAGGCTTTTTCTGAAGGCAAAGGTAAAAGACTACATTCCACAATTGATGCTGTTTTGCAGGGGCGTGTGAATGCAATAGTTCGTAAACATCATATTATTCAAAAGGGAAATCATGTGAATAACATGGCTGTAATTGTTGCCGAAATTCCATCAAAAAAGGTACGCGCTTATGTAGGAAATATAAACGACAACGATAGTTTACAGCATGGAAATCGGGTTGATGTGATACAGGCAGCGAGAAGTTCTGGCAGTATATTAAAACCGTTATTGTATTGCAAAATGCTGGACGAAGGTTTACTTACACCCAAAATGCTTATCCCCGATATTCCGATTCGTTTTGGTGGTTTTACTCCCATGAATTTCGATCGCGAATGCAACGGCGCAGTCCCTGCGGAAGAAGCTTTGGCTCGTTCTTTAAATATTCCGGCAGTACATTTATTACGCGAATTTGGTGTTGCTCCTTTTCATTCGTTTCTGAAAAAATCGGGGATGACTACACTCACGCACAATCCCAACTATTACGGACTTTCTTTAATTCTTGGCGGTGCCGAAGTAAAGTTGTGGGATTTGGCAGCTATGTATGCTTCATTGGGAACCATTTTGAAACAATACAACGAAAATGATGGCCTTTATACTTCAAACCCATTTTTAGAATTAATTTGGGAGGAAAGAAAACGAGAGGAAGATGTGGAATTGGATCAGCCACTAATTCGGGCCGCTTCCATTTACTCCACGCTCGATGCTTTGCTAAAAGTGAAACGTCCTGAATCGGAAGCAGGGTGGCAGAATTTTGCAGCATCGAAAAAAATTGCATGGAAAACAGGAACAAGCTTTGGTTTTCGCGACGCCTGGGCAGTTGGTATAACAAGCGAGTATGTGGTTGGTGTTTGGGTCGGAAATGCTGATGGCGAGGGGCGTTCCGGATTAACGGGAGTTACTGCTGCTGCTCCTGTTTTATTCGATGTTTTTTCTTATTTACCCACTTCTGCCTGGTTTGCAATTCCTGAAGATGAAATGACCGAAATTGAGGTTTGTTCACAAAGTGGTTTTCGGCCCGGTGAAAATTGTGATGAACTAAAAATCATAAAAGTTCCGCGCGGAAATAAAGTAGGTATTTGTCCCTGGCATCAAAAAGTACATTTAAATGAAAATGGTTTATTCAGGGTGAATGCCAATTGTTATCCGGTTGCTGAAATGCAGCACCGCAATTGGTTTGTTCTTCCACCGGCCATGGAATATTATTACAAACAAAACAATGTTTTGTATTCAACTTTACCTCCTTTAATGACGGGATGTTTTGAGAATCAGCAACAAATGGAGTTTATTTATCCACGCGAATGGAATAAACTATTTATTCCTATTGATTTGGATGGAACACCCGGGAAATTAATTTTTGATTTGGCGCATCGGCAAAACAATACTACGGTATTTTGGTACCTGGATGAAGTATTTCTTGGAAAATCAAACGGTATTCACCAGCAGGAAATCAGACCGGAAGCCGGCTGGCATAAAATTACGGTAAGCGATAACCGGGGAAATTCAATCAGTAAAAAATTCTTGATTGTGAATAAATAGGATTTTAATGAATTATGTCATCTTTCGGTGGCATTATAGTAAAGCCATCTTTACCATGGTTTCCAAATCCCATACTTTTTTAATATTTTTTAATCGAAGTCATAAAAGTTTGTAATTTTGCGCCTGACTTAAAAGGTAAACATGACAGACATAAAGCTTAATACTATACCTGAAGCCATTGCCGCCATAAAAAAGGGTGAAATGGTTATTGTGGTGGACGATGAAGACAGAGAAAACGAAGGTGATTTAATTATTGCTTCGGAATTAATTACAACCGAGATTGTCAATTTTATGGCATTAAAAGCCCGTGGTTTAATTTGCGTGGCCATTACTGAAGAGCGTTGTAAAGAGTTGGATTTGGATGTAATGGTTGGTAAAAATACTTCGTCAAACGAAACTGCCTTTACTGTTTCTGTCGATGCCATTCACCCTGAAGTAACTACTGGAATTTCAGCTGGAGACAGAGCAATTACTATTCAAATGTTGGTGAACGAAAAAACCCGACCTGAGCAATTGGGTCGTCCCGGGCATATCTTTCCTTTAAAAGCTAAGAACAGGGGTGTATTAAGAAGAAGTGGTCATACAGAAGCTGCTGTTGATTTGGCTCGTTTGGCGGGATTAAAACCATCGGGTGTTTTGGTTGAAATTATGAATGAAGATGGCACCATGGCTCGTCTTCCGCAATTGTGTGTTTTTGCAAAGGAACATAATTTGAAAATTGTTACCATAAAAGATCTGATTTCGTATTTGTTTAAAGGTGAAAGTTTGATTGACAGAGGTGAAGAGGTAATGCTTCCGACTCACTATGGTGAGTTTCGAATTGTTCCTTTCCGTCAAAAATCGAATGGTGCAGAACATGTTGCCTTAATAAAAGGTGAATGGGAGCCTAATGAAGCAATTCTAACGCGCGTACATTCATCGTGTATGACAGGCGATATTTTTGGATCGCTGCGTTGCGAGTGTGGCGACCAGCTTCACAAATCGATGAAGATGATCGAGCAGGCTGGCAAGGGTATTATTGTTTATATGATGCAAGAAGGTCGCGGTATTGGATTGCTGAATAAAATTGCTGCTTACAAACTTCAGGACGAGGGATTGGATACGGTCGATGCAAATCTTCATTTAGGATTTAACGCCGACGAGCGCGACTATGGTGTTGGTGCTCAAATTTTGTCAAATCTTGGTGTTACCAAAATGAAATTGCTAACCAATAATCCTGTTAAACGTGTTGGCTTAGAAGGTTATGGTTTAGAAGTTACCGAAATTGTACCAATGGAAGTAGCGCCAAATGAGCACAATCAGCGTTACATGAAAACCAAACGCGACAGAATGGGACACCATTTGAAAGGTTTTAATTACGACTTGTAAATTCTCTTGAGGAAATCTGAACGCATTTCTTAAACTCGTAATACTTTTGCATTTTTACATTTTATTAATTTTTTAAAATGTATTCAATGAAAAAGTGTTTGCTATTCTATTTTCTGATAACGATATTTTTATTTTCGAAAGCACAAGACTGGCCCGATTGGCGTGGAGTTAATCGCGATGGAGTTTGGTTGGAAAGTGGAATTGTTGAAAGCTTTAAAAGTGATACAATCCCTGTAAAATGGAGTGTGCCAATTGGCCCGGGATACTCGGGACCAACTGTCGCTAAAGGGAAAGTGTATGTTACCGACCGCATTGAAAAGCCAGACCAGCTGGAACGTGTTTTGTGTTTCGACGAACTTAGCGGTAAGCAAATCTGGGAATACAAATACGATTGCGAATATTCCGGAGTTGGTTACCCGGCGGGACCAAGAGCTTCAGTAGTAATAAATAATGGCAAAGCTTATTCGCTGGGTACTATGGGGCATTTTTATTGTTTTAATGCTGAAACCGGAGAGGTGCTGTGGAAAAAAGACTTGAATACCGAATACGAAATTGTAATGCCCATTTGGGGAATTGCTTCCACACCTTTAATTGTGGAGGAAAAAATTATTGTTCATGTAAGCGGAAGTAACAATGCAAGCATTGTTGCCTTTAATAAAAATACGGGCGAAGAAATCTGGCGAAACCTCGATGACAGGGCTGCTTATTCCGCACCAATTATTATTGAAAAAAATGGGAAAAGGATTGTGGTAAACTGGACAGAACATAGTCTGTCGGGATTAAACCCTGAGACTGGAGAAGTGTTTTGGCGCTTTCCCTGGAAAACAGGTTCGGGAATGAGTATTGCCACGCCTGTTTTGTCGAACGACCATATTTTTGTAAGTGCTTTTTACAGCGGTTCGTTATTGGTTAAATTGGGAGATGATTTTACTACCGCTGAAAAAGTTTGGCAACGAAGCGGCGAAAGCGAACGTAAAACCGATGCGCTTCATTGTGTGATGAATACACCGGTGATTTTGGGCGAATACATTTATGGTGTTGATAGTTACGGCGAATTACGTTGTCTGGATTTTAATACCGGGGATCGAATTTGGGAAGATCAAACCGCTGTTAAACGCAATCGTTGGGCAAATATTCATTTTATTAAACATGAGGATAAAATTTGGATGTTTAACGAGCAAGGTGAACTACTTATTACAGAACTTTCGCCCGAAGGATTTAAGGAAATTGACCGTGCTTTTTTGATTGCACCTACCAAAAAACAACTGGGGCGTGGCGTAACCTGGACACATCCGGCATTTGCAAACAAGCATATTTTTATCAGAAACGATAACGAATTGATTTGTGCTGATTTATCGGAGAAATAAACTGTTAAATCAATCTTCTATGGAAGCCAGTTTCTGCAGAATGACGCACTCGAAAATATAATCTGGAGTTACGCTAAAAGTTAGACATTGAAATAGCATTGTTTCGTACCTCTTTTAATTTTTGTGCTAGTAATTTTTTAAAATGCTCTAGTGTTTCCTTGTGCTCGGGACGATTGGCCAGATTTGTCATTTGGTAAGGATCTTTTTGCATGTCGAACAATTCGTAACCCAAACTGCCATCTTCGTTATACGACATAAAAGCCCATTCACGGTTTCTTAATAAAAATGAATTTCCACCTTGCGTAACAGTAAAAATCATATCCCGAACCTCGGCCTCCGGATTCGAAATTGTTTCAACTAAACTTTTCCCCTGAATGTGTTCGGATGGAGTTAAGCCAGCCAATTCAGCAGCCGTTGGGTATAAATCCAATAATTCTACAAACGAATTGCACACCGCTGGTTTTTCGCCGGGAACCTTAATGATAAGCGGTACCTTCACCGATTCTTCCTTTAAACTTACTTTCATCCAAAACCGGTGTTCAGCCAAATGAAAACCGTGGTCAGAAGTAAAAATAACAATGGTATTGTCCTCTAATCCTTCCTCCTTTAAAGCATTTAATACTTTTCCAACCTGTGCATCCATGTATGCAACTGAAGCATAATAGCCAGCAATCGCCTTCTTTTCTTGTGTCGGATTCATCTTGGCATTTACACTGGTCACATAATTTATGGCTCGTTTGGGCATGTCGGCCCAATCGTCGTTATAACTTATCGGGAATGCCATGCGCTCCCATGGATAAGGTTCGAAATATTCCTTAGGTGCCACAAAAGGTACATGTGGACGCACAAAACCAACTGCTAAAAAGAACGGTTTATTTTTGTTTGCTTTTATTAATTGAATCGCTTTTTGTGCTGTTTTTCCATCGGGTTGAGCATCGTCGCCACCTTCCGATTTTACAATGGTCATAACATTCCCGTCTTTAACCGGTAAAGTTCCGTCAGGATTGTTTTGCACCAATTCACCAACTCCGGGAGATAAATATTCCAGTCCTTTACTATTGTATCTTTCATGCCACGATAAAGAATCGTCGGCGCCATTCGAACCCTGAGAAATATCAATGGGAACACCCATATGATAAATTTTACTTACACGCATTGACTTGTAACCATTGTCCATAAACAATTGCGACCAACTTTTTCGATCGCCCACATTTTCGCGTCCGCTTGTATAGCCAAATGTTCCGGTAGCATGCGGATAATAACCAAACATAAGCGATGCGCGCGACGGACCACAAACAGGAAACTGACAGTATGCACTTGTGTATAACACACCTTCAGAAGCCAATTTGTCGATATTTGGAGTGTGACATGCCTTGTTTTCATACGAAGAAACCGCGGTGGCAGTTAAATCATCAGCTATTATAAATAAGACATTAGGTTTTTCTTTAGCGTATACTAAGCTTGTTCCTATTGTGAAAAGCAGAACGAGTATCTTTTTTTGAATAGTCATCTTCTGTTATTATTTGTTAGTGTAAAGGTTGTAATATTAAGTAACACATTCAATATTGCAGGAATAGCATACATTTAATCTCATTAAAATAAAAGCAGAAATATGAGACCTGCTATGTACTTTTTTAGTCAAAATTGTCATAATTTTCGCGTAATATATTAATAAAATTAATAAGTTTGATTTTTATAAGTAAAAAAATTATGAAGCAATCAGCAGCACAATTTCTTATTTTATTATGTGTGGTTTTATTTACTTCTTGTAAGGAAAATGAAACACCAGTAGTTCAACCAAACGTTGTTTTTATAATGAGCGACGATCATGCTTTTCAAGCTATTAGTGCTTATGGACATGGTTTAAACCACACACCAAATATCGATCGAATTTCAGATGAAGGAGCTTTGTTTACCCGGGGATATGTTACTAACTCGATTTGTGCACCAAGTCGGGCAGTAATGCTTACCGGTAAACACAGTTTTGTAAATGGGAAAGTAGATAATGTGGAATCTTTTAATTGGGATCAGGACAACTTTGCCAAACAATTGCAAAAGGCAGGCTACCAAACGGCAATGGTTGGTAAAATACATATTGATGGGCTTCCTCAAGGTTTCGATTATTCGAATGTTCTTCCGGGACAAGGGCAATATTATAATCCTGATTTTATTGAAAATGGTGAGAAAAAAAGATACAATGGATATTGTACAGAAATAACGACCGACATTGCTTTAGATTGGCTGAAGAATAAAAGAGAAAAGAACAAACCATTTCTTTTGCTTTATCACCAAAAGGCACCTCACCGCACCTGGATGCCTGAAAAAAAATACCTTGATTTATTTGATAATAAAACGTTTACTCCTCCTGCAAATTTCTTCGATAATTATGAAAATAGACCAGTTGCGGCAGAGCACGAAATGGGGATTTTTGAACACATGGATTTGGTTTACGATTTAAAAATGCTCGATGAAGAAGGTGACATTCAAACTAAATATAGAAAATATGCGCAGAACATGTATAACAGGATGGACGATGAACAAAGAGCAGCCTGGGACGCACACTATAAACCTATGATTAAAGATTTTAAATCAAAAAAATTAGAAGGGAAAGAATTGGCATTGTGGAAGTTTAATCGGTATATGAGAGATTATTTGGCTACAATTCAGTCGGTTGATGATGGAGTAGGCGAGGTTCTCAACTACCTGGATGAGGCTGGTTTAACAGAAAATACAATTGTCGTTTACACATCCGACCAGGGATTTTATTTGGGAGAACACGGTTGGTTCGACAAACGTTTTATGTACGAGGAATCTTTTCGTACACCCATGTTAATGCGCTATCCAAAAGAAATAAAACCCGGAACCGTTGTTGACGAATTGATACAAAACCTTGATTTTGCTGCTACATTTTTGGACTACGCCAATACATCAATTCCCGATGATTTGCAAGGTGAATCATTTCGACAAATAGTTAGCGGTGAAAGCAATGATTGGCGCGACGCCATCTATTATACTTATTATGAATATCCCGGCGAACACAATGTGCAACGTCACCATGGAATTCGGACGGATCGCTATAAACTAATTCACTTTTATTACGATTCTGATACCTGGGAGCTATATGATTTGGAGAAAGACCCATCAGAAATGATGAATGTTTATGACAATCCGGAGTATGCAGCTATTCAAAAACAAATGCACAAAAAACTGGTAGAAGTGCGCGAGAAATATGGGGATAGTGACGAAATGGACCAGGAATATTTACAGCGATATCTTAATAAGAGGAATTAAAAATAACAGATATGATGAAGAATTTTCTTGTTTTAACTATTTGCACGCTAGGGTTAGCACTAAACTCCTGCACAACAAATAATAAGAGCGAAGTCACTAAACCCAATATTATTTACATTTTAGCTGATGACTTGGGGTATGCAGAATTGGGCTGCTACGGGCAGGAAAAAATTGAAACACCAAACATTGATGCTTTGGCCGAAAATGGAATGCGTTTCACACAGCATTATGCCGGCGCTCCGGTTTGCGCCCCTTCACGTTGTGTTTTATTGACAGGTAAACACATGGGGCATGCTCAAATTCGAGGAAACGATGAGTGGAGTGAGCGAGGCGATGTTTGGAATTTTGAGGCCATGAGCAAAGACCCAAATTTAGAAGGTCAGCGACCTTTAAAAACCGGAACAAAAACCGTTGGTCGATTGCTTCAGGAGGCTGGATACAAAACCGGAATTGTTGGGAAATGGGGGCTTGGAGCTCCTTTAACCGAAGGTATTCCAAACAAACAAGGTTTCGATTTTTTTTATGGCTACAATTGCCAACGTCAGGCGCACACGTTTTTCCCACTTCATTTATGGAAAAATACCGAAAAAGTTATTCTGGATAACAGACTGGTTCCGCCAGGCACAAAATTACCTGAAGATGCCGATGTTTTAAACGAAGATTCATATGCCGATTTCTGGTTGAAAGAATATTCGGCAGAATTAATGCAAAACGAGGTGATAAACTTCATAAAAGAAAATCAAGACCAGCTCTTTTTTATGTACTATGCGAATCCAATTCCACACGCGCCACTTCAGGCACCAAAACGCTGGGTAGATTATTACGTGAAGAAGTTTGGCGATGAGGAGCCTTACCTTGGTAAACGGAGTTATTTCCCTCATCGATATCCACATGCAGCTTATGCGGCAATGGTTTCTTATATGGACGAGCAAGTGGGACAAATTGTGAGTACACTAAAAGAATTAGGCTTGTATGAGAACACAATTATAATGTTCAGTAGCGACAACGGACCTACTTTTAACGGAGGCACCGACTCTCCATGGTTTGATAGTGCAAAACCGTTTAAAAGCGAAAGTGGTTGGGGGAAAGGAAATGTTACCGAAGGAGGAATTCGGGTTCCAATGATAGCACAATGGCCGGGAAAAATTAAGCCGGGCACCGAAACCAACCATATTTCTGCCTTTTATGATGTATTGCCAACGCTGTGTGAAGTGGCAGGTGTTAATTCGCCTGAAAATGTTGATGGTATAAGTTTTTTGCCAGTGCTTCTTAACAAAAAGCAAGAAGAACACGAGTTTCTATATTGGGAATTTCCTGCGTATGGTGGACAACAGGCAGTACGAATGGGAAAATGGAAAGGGATACGACGAGATATTTTTAAGGATAATCTGCAAATTCAATTGTATAACCTCGATGAGGATATTCAGGAATTAAACGATGTTGCAACGAAATACCCGGAAGTTGTAAAACAAATTGAGCGAATACTGAAAGAAGAGCACACACCTGCAGAGATGGTTAAGTTTCGGATTAAACAATTAGGTGATTAATTTTTTAAATCGTTTTGTAAGTTGCAATTTAAATTATGTAAA
>JBFFMM010000009.1:0-33119 GCA_041554075.1 Draconibacterium sp.
AATCTGTTAAGCTGAAATAATGTAAACCTGAATTGAGAAGTAGAAAGGTATTCTGAAGTCGGAAAAACAAAACGAAGGATAAAAAAACACCCGGTTTTTAATATAAAACCGGGTGTTTTTTATTTGAATCAGCCCCAATGTCAGGGACTATTTATAGTTCATTTTTGTTTTATTTAATTCCGTGCATCATACGTTTTAGCCACGGCGATAAAAGAACCAGAATAACCGCAATGATAGCCGATTGAATGGCAATCAACCAGAATACTTGAATCTCAGTACCAAGGGCCGTTTCAAGTTTCATAGAAATTGCCTTCATTTGCGAGGCCACAAAGTTACCGGCAGCAAACGATCCCATCCAGATCCCCATCATGGTAGAAACCAGTTTAGGTGGCGATAATTTGGTTACCATCGAAAGCCCGATTGGTGATAAACAAAGCTCTCCAAAAGTATGTAACATATATACCATTGCTAGCCATAAGGGACTTATTAATCTAATTTCGTCACCTCCTGTAGATCGGGTATAAGCAAACGCCATAATCACAAATCCAAATGCCAGCATGGCCATACCCCAGGCAAACTTCATCGGAGTGTTTGGATTGAGTCCTTTTTTGTCGAGTTTTACCCAAAGGATACTAAACAACGGGGCAAATGCTACAATATAAAAGGCGTTAATACTTTGAAACCAGGTGGCAGGAATTTCCCAGTTACCAATCAATCGGTCTGTATTGTCGCGGGCAAAAATATTAAAGGTGGTACCCGCTTGTTCGAAGCCACTCCAGAAGAAAATATTAAAAACGGCAAGAACGAGGATTACTCCGACACGCGACCATTCTGTTTTTCCGGTTGTGCCACGGAAGATTGATAATGCCAGGTATAATGTTGCTCCAATTGCCAACACATAAATAATGGTAGTACTGACAGCTGAAGGCATTGCTCCCCAGCCTAATATAATAGCAAAAATAAGCCCAACAACACCGGCAACAAAAGTTACGATTCCTATCCAGTCTTTTATGGCCAATCGTACTCTATCTGTTTTTGCCTTTGGAGGCATTCCAATGTGCCCAAGTGTGTGGCTACGTACAAAAAACCAGATGGTTCCCAATAACATTCCAGTTCCTGCTGCTAAAAATCCATATTGCCAGGCTACCTGTTCTCCCAATTTTCCGGCTACTAGTGGCGATAGGAAAGCTCCAATATTAATCCCCATGTAGAAGATTGTAAAACCACCATCTTTTCGTGGGTCATTGTTATCGTACAGTTCGCCAACCATGGTAGAAATGTTGGGTTTGAAGAAGCCATTCCCCAATATTAAAATTCCTAATCCGGCATAAAAAATAGTTTGGCGAAATTCCATACTTGCATCCGTTCCGTGCATCCATGCACTGGTTGCCAGTAGAAACTGCCCAACTGCCATGGTTAAACCACCAATGTAGATCGACTTTCTTTGCCCCAATACTTTATCGGCCAGCATTCCTCCAAGTATAGGAGTAACATACACAAGCCCAGTAAAAATACCATAAATTGTAAAGGCATCGAGTTCTGCCATTTCAAATCCTCCGGAAGCAAAAGTCGCTGTTAGGAATAGCACAAGCAAGGCGCGCATTCCGTAGTAACTAAAGCGTTCCCACATCTCACTGGCAAATAATGTTGATAGCCCCATGGGATGTCCAAAGAAGGCTTTATTTGAATCTGTACTCATATGATATATAATTTTATTTTCTAAAGCTGGCAAAAATATCAATTATCTACAAAGATTTTTGTGAAACATATCAGCTTTTATATACTTCTGCTTAGATTTGTTGATTCAAAAAGAAACTTTTGTTGAAGATAAACAAATAGCATTGACAAAATGTATTAGATTATTAATGATTGAAAAGATATTTTTTATTTAAAATAGAAATATAGAGTTATGAGTCAAGGAATTCAAAATATTAAACCAACAGAGGTTTGGAGTATTTTTAAAGAAATGTGTCAAATTCCACGTCCATCGAATCATGAAACCGAAATTCAGGATTGGGCAGTAAAATTTGGAGAAGATTTGGGGTTGGAAACAGTAAAGGATGAAGTAGGGAACGTAATCATTCGTAAACCTGCAACAGCAGGAATGGAAGATCGAAAAGGAGTTATTTTCCAGGGGCACCTGGATATGGTTCCGCAAAAAAACAGCGACAAAGAACACGATTTTACTATCGACCCGATTGAGGCTAAAGTTGATGGCGATTGGGTTACAGCAAACGGAACGACACTAGGTGCCGATAACGGAATTGGAGTTTCGTCGGCCTTGGCTGTGTTGGCTTCAAAAACCATAAAACACGGACCTCTTGAAGTGCTTTTGACTGCCACCGAAGAAACCGGAATGGACGGTGCAATTGGATTAAAAGGTGGGCTTTTGAATGGAGATATTTTAATTAATACCGATACTGAAGATGAAGGAACGTTTAGTATTGGTTGTGCCGGTGGAATTGATGTGATAGCCACTTTCAAAAAGAAAACGACCAAAAAAATACCTGAAAAATCAACTGCTTTTAATTTGAAAGTGACAGGTTTAAAAGGGGGACATTCGGGGGTTGATATTCATTTAGGCAGAGGAAATGCAAATAAAGTTTTCTTTCGTATTTTAAAAGAATTGAATGCTGAATTTGGAGTAAGTTTAGCTGATATTCAAGGAGGAAGTTTGCGTAATGCGATTCCCCGCGAAGCTTTTGGATTGGTGGTTGTAAAATTTAAAAAGGCAGAGTCTTTTATCGCAAAAGTGGAAGAGCTGGCTGCAACAATAAAAGCTGAGTTGGTGCATGTTGAACCTAATTTAGCCATCGAAGTTGAAGCAGCCGAAATGCCAAAAGCGATACTAAAAAGGAGTTTTCAGAAAAAATTGACCAATGCCGTTTGGGCAGCTCCAAACGATGTGGCTCGAATGAGCGATACAATGCCGGGTACGGTTGAAACATCATCGAATTTGGCCATTGTAAAAACCGGAGACAAAACCATTGAGGTAAGCTGTTTGGTTCGTAGTTTTTCTGAATCTGCAAAAAGTGCCTTGGCTTCTCAACTGGACTCCACGTTTAAATTGGCAGGTGCTTCTGTTGTTTTGGAAGGCAGTTATCCGGGATGGCAGCCCAATGTGGAATCAGAGATTTTGGAGATAATGAAAAATTTATACACCAAACAGTTTGGGAAAGTCCCTCAATTACTTGCCATGCATGCCGGATTGGAATGTGGCATTTTGGGTTCGACCTATCCCAATTGGGATATGATTTCAATTGGGCCGACCATTAAATTTCCGCACTCCCCCGATGAAAAAGTAAACATCGAAACGGTTCAAAAATATTGGAATTTTCTACTGAATACTTTAGAGAATATTCCAGTGAAATAATGGGTAAAAGAAAAGGATGTCATCTTTAAAAAAGATGACATCCTTTTCTTTTTGTTACATCTTCAAACTTCCCTGCTCGTCGTACTCCCAAAACGGAGCCCAGGCAATTTCCCAAACATTGTCGTCGAGATCGGCAAAATAGGCATCGTAACCACCCCAAAAAGTATCGCGTGGTTTAACCAGTGCTTTGCCTCCTTTTTCAATCACCGAATGGTAAAGTTCGTCAACTGCTTGTTTCGAGTCGAGGTTAATGGCAAGTGTTACTCCCGAGAATCCAATTCTGGCGGCAGAAATCTTCGCATCTTCAGCCAGTTTATCAAGCGGGTACAATCCCAGGATAATTCCTCCCTGGTTAAAGAATGTGATCTTGTCGTCGCTGTCTTTTGTGGGTATCCATCCCAAGGCGTTCTTGTAAAATATTCTTGATTTTTGCAGGTCTTTAACTCCCAGTGTAACAATGTTTAAACGTGGCTTCATTTAAAAAATCTTTACATGATATAAATATTTCAAAAAAGTTAAGAAGTAAACTTCGTACTCCAGAGTTTCACCTTTAATGCCTTGGTATCATTGGTATATCTTCGCCATCGGTAGTTAACATGTGCCCCATTAAATTGGCAGTGAGGCACGAATGTACAGGAATTATTTCAACTAAATCACCAATTTTAATGTGATTGAAATTTGCAGGTGTAACTTTAAGTATGCCATGTTCCTGCGAAAGCTTAGATAAGTAGTTATTGGTATCGAGTAGTTTCTTTTCACCATTCTCACTGATGATTATTCGCCCAAACAAATGTTTGCCATCGGTGTTTAAAATTGTATCATGAGAAAAATGAATGGCTCCGCCATAAATCACAATTTCGTTTCTCGATACATGTTTGGCCACTACCGGGCAGATCATTTTTACAGCAATGTTATCAAATTCGCAAACTCCAAGATTTTGCTGCATTAAGTCGTAAAAAACAAAGTTGCCAGGTCGTAATTCATCCACTCCGTCAAAATTTCCGCAAATGCTTGCTGAAGGTGTATCACCCATACTTATTTCAACATGAGGATACTCTTTTTTATAGCGATTTTTTAGCGACTTTAATTTTAGTAAGGCATCAAAATGGCGGCTAAAAATTTCGTTTGTCGATTTGGCTTCGTAGGTATGGCCAGTGTGCGTTAAAAATCCTTTAAACCTTATTTTTTTGTTGATGGAAATAATTTCAAGTATTGAATCAATCGTATTTGTTCGCGAAGAGGGAATACCAGTGCGATGATAGCCGGTGTCAATCTTAATATAAACACCAACATTCTCCGATACTTTTTCTGCCAGCACTTTGGCTGCCTCCCTGTTCTCAATTAGAACGTTTAGTTTGATTGAGGCCGCCAATCGGTTAATGTGCTCCAGTTCAAGAATATTTAACGAGAAAGCAATAGTAATATCATCCCATCCATTGGCAGCAAAATACTGAGCCATTTGTACCGATGAAACTGTAATTGCCTCCACTCCAAAGTGTTTAAACCATTCGCCAATTTTTGCCGATTGATGGGTTTTAAAATGTGGTCGAAAGCGCAGTTTGTGCTTTGCGGCCTTGTTTGCCATTCTTTCAATGTTTTGCAAACAAACTTCTTTATCAACTAATAATGTAGGTCTAAGTATTTCAAGCATATTAAGCTAGTGTAACGTTTTTAACTTTTTTGTCAAAGCGTTGCGGGTAAGCATTAATTGGTTCGAGATGCCAACTTTATAAATATGCGGGCTAATAAAGCGTTTGTGTTCCAAAGGTAATAATTGTGATCTATTTAACGCATAATTATGTATTTTTTGCGGCGGTATTTTTATTGCTACAAAAATACCTTTGTCAACTACCTTTTCCAGCAATAATTCATATCTGAGATTTTTTACAGAAGAGTACTTGTCAGTATAAACAGGATGATAGATAATATCTATTTTGTCAGGATTTTCATTTTCAAGTAAAATTGCATCGCGGTAGAACTTGCCATCCTCATCGAAATAACGTACCAATTGTTTTTTACCGGGAAGCGTATTTTTTATCACGTTTTCTGAAAACTTCATTTTTGGTTGACCGTTTAATTCGGCCAGCTTGTAAATGCCATCAATTGCCGCATCAGGTTTGCCGGTAATTAACTCTGTTCCTACCCCAAATGCGTCAATAGAAGCTTTTTGGTCAATAATCAGACTTTTAATGACAAACTCATTCAGTTGGTTTGATGCAATAATTTTAACGTATTCAAGTCCTGCATTATCCAACATTTTCCGAGCCTTAATGCTTAAATACGCCAAGTCGCCACTATCTAATCGGATAGCCTTTAAACGCTTTCCTTTTTCTTCCATTTCTTTGGCAACAGTAATGGCATTTGGTACACCCGATTTAAGAGTGTCGAAAGTGTCAACCAATAAAATTGTATTTTCAGGGTGAACCTGTGAATAGGCTCGAAAAGCATCAAGTTCATTGTCGAAGCTTTGTATCCAACTGTGCGCTTGTGTGCCACTAACCGGCAGTTTGTACAACTTTCCGGCCAACACGTTAGAGGTGCTTGCCGCACCACCAATTATGGCTGCTCGTGTGGCTTGAATAGCTCCGAAACCTTGCGCCCGCCGTAAGCCAAAGTCGGAGAAAGTTCGCCCCCCGCAAACCGAATTTATGCGAAAAGCTTTGGTTGCAATTAATGTTTCAAAATTGATGATGTTTAGCAATAGGCTTTCAATAAGTTGGCATTCAATTATATTTCCCTGAATTGTTAACAGGGGTTCGTTGGGAAAAACAATTTCGCCTTCGGTAACACTTTTTATGGTTCCCGAAAAGCGGAATTCTGTAAGGTATTCTAAAAACTCCTTTTTAAAATTTTGAGCTTTTAAATATTGAATATCAGAATTGCTGTAGCTAAAGTTTTTAAGTAATTCTAAAAAATCAGCCAGACCGGCAAAAATTGTGTAGCCCCCTTTAAACGGGTTGTTCCGAAAATAGTAATCGAAAGTAGCAACATCGTCCTTTTTGCCAGAGTAGAAATATCCCTGAGCCATGGTGAGCTCGTAAAAGTCAGTATAAAGACCAAGTTTTGTATTTAATATCGTCTCCATTTTAATGTTGCTTATAGAGCTTTGAAGTTATACAAGAAAATGATGAGAAAAAAACGAGGAAGGAGATACTTTAACACTTTTGTAATTGTCTTGAAATATGCCAAACGTTTTGGTGGTTTCTACTTTTATATTGCCATATTGAAAGACGGAAATTGGAGCGAACCAAAAATTTTGGGTGAGACTACGAACTTAGTGATGTATTACGATAAGGAATACTTAAATTATGAGATAAAAAAAGAGCCTGTTTGGGCTCTTTTTTTATCATTATTTAATGACGTTAATCTTTTACTCTTCTTCCAAAAATATCGTTTGTTCCCGATTTGGTCCAACCGAAGCAATTGATACCGGAATTTCCATTTCGTCTTCAATAAAACTTATGTAATTGTTCAACTCTTCAGGAAATTCGTTTTGATTTTTAATGTTGGTTAAATCGGTTTTCCAACCGGGTAGTTCTACATAAACCGGTTTAACATCGTCGTTTAATTCAAACGGGAAATGTTCCACAACTTCTCCGTCTATTTCGTAACCTACACATACTTTAATTATATCAAAATCATCCAGAACGTCGGCTTTCATCATAATCAACTCAGTAACACCATTTAGCATTACCGAATATTTTAAGGCTACCAAATCAAGCCATCCGCATCGGCGAGGACGACCGGTAGTTGAACCATATTCGTTACCTGAATCGCGTAGTTTAGTGCCTGTTTCGTCGAATAATTCAGTAGGGAATGGCCCCATGCCAACGCGTGTACAATAGGCTTTGAAGATTCCATAAACTTTACCGATTTTGTTTGGTGCAATTCCCAAACCTGTACAAGCTCCGGCACTAATTGTATTCGAGCTGGTTACAAATGGGTACGAACCAAAATCGATATCAAGCAAGGTTCCTTGCGCTCCTTCAGCCAAAACTGATTTCCCGTCTTTTAAAGCCTGGTTAATCATGTGTTCGCTGTCAACCATCTGGAACGATTTTAAAACCTCAACGCCTTCGAACCACTCTTTTTCACACTCATCCAGCATTTGCTGATAGTCGAATTTAAAAAACTCGGTTAGCATTACTTTGTGGTTGTTAATACGAGTAGAGTATTTCTCTTCGAAGTTATGAAGTAAATCACCTACCCGTAATCCATCGCGACCGATTTTATCTTTGTAGGTAGGTCCAATTCCTTTTAAAGTTGAGCCTATTTTCAGGTCGCCTTTTTTAGCTTCTGATGCAGCATCTAAAATTTTGTGCGTAGGCAAAATCATGTGTGCTTTTTTCGAAACGTATAATTTTTTGGAAATATCAACGCCAATTTTACTCAGATTTTCAATCTCTTTTTTAAATATAATTGGATCGATTACTACACCGTTACCAATAATATTTACTTTGTCGCCTTGAAATATACCTGAAGGAATTGTATGCAGAACATGTTTAATATTATTGAATTCAAGCGTATGACCCGCATTGGGGCCACCTTGAAAACGAGAAATAATATCATATTTCGGAGTTAAAACATCAACAATTTTACCTTTTCCCTCGTCGCCCCATTGGAGGCCCAACAATACATCTACCTTCATCTTGAATTTTGATTTTTATTTTACACACAAAACCGCGAAAACTTAACCACGGTAGATTAACCTTTCACGGCTTTCAATTAAGCAGTTAAAAGTAGTAATAATTTTAGTTCTTGTGCAAAAAAAATCCTCTTGAAAAGAGGATTTTATAATATATTAAGAATGAGTTATTTATTCTTTATTTGTAGTTTCACCATAGATATATAAGGTGTGATGCGAAAGCTTAAAGTTATTTTTCAGACAGGCATCTTCAATGATTTCGCGAATGCGCTGATCGTAAAATTCTACAACAGTTCCATTTGTAGTATCAATCAGATGGTCGTGCTGAAGCGTTGCAAATGCTTTTTCGAATTGGGCAATGTTTTTACCAAACTGATGTTTCACTACCAACTTACAATCGAGGAGTAAGTCAATCGTATTATAAAGTGTAGCACGGCTTACACGGTAATTGTTGTTTTTCATCGAAATGTACAGCGATTCGATGTCGAAGTGGCCTTCGCGGCAATAAATTTCATCAAGTATTGCGAATCTTTCCGGAGTTTTACGGTGTCCGTTTTTCTCCAGATATTCAGTAAACATGTTCCTAACGGTCTCTCTAGTCTTCTGGCTATTCATAATTAAACCAATTTTAAATAGAGCAAAAATATAACTTTTTTTGATTTTTTTAGAATGAATATAAATTATTCATTCATGTTTTCAATTCGAGAGACATTATCGATGCCTTTTATCTTTTTTAAACGGGCAATTAAATTGGTTAAATCTTCGGTATTATGAATGTACAAAAACAAGTCGCCTTGAAAAATTCCATCGTGCGTATCGAATTTTACCGAGCGCATATTTATATTATGAATTTTGGAAATTACATTGGTTACTTCGTTTACAATTCCCATTCGATCGAAACCTTCAAGATTTAAACGGGTGAGGTATGACTGGCGTTTAAATTTGGTCCATTCGGCCTGGACTATTTTTTCACCCTGATTGGCAATAAAACGTCCAAGTTCTTTGCATTCCGTTTTATGAATAATTACATGGTCGTCAGAGCTTAAATAACCAATCACTTTTTCGCCGGGTATTGGATTACAGCATTTTGCTAACGAAAAGGAAATGTTATCTTGATTTTCCTTTAGCAAGAATGGTTTTCTAACATCTATTTTTTTTGCAGCTTTTTCTTCAATCTCAATTTCTTCATTCTCATTTATCTTTTCGCCTCCGCCAAAGGTGATGTTCCAATATTTAACCAGTTTATTCTCCGACTTTTTTCCAACAATTTCCTTTAGATTGTCTAAATTAATAAACCCCATTCCAATTTCGGAATACAGTTGTTCTTTATTATTGAGATTATAATGGGCAGTTAGTTTTTTAAGACTGTTTGAAGTAAGTGGCGCTTTTATTTTTATAAAAGCTTCTTCAATTAGCTTTTTCCCTTTATCAGTATGTTTACTCTTTTCCTGTTTAAAGGCATTTTTTATTTTACCACGTGCTTTTGCCGTTGCAGTAAATTTAAGCCATTCCAGTTTTGGCGTTTGGTTTTCCGAAGTTAGTATTTCTACCTGGTCTCCATTTTGAAGCACATAACTAAGGGGAACCAGTTTCATGTTGATTTTGGCTCCAATACATTTGTGCCCTAACTCGGTATGGATTTCGTATGCAAAGTCGAGAACGGTAGCTCCGGTTGGTAAAGAGTACATATCGCCTTTAGGCGTAAATACATTTATTTCTGATGAAAAAAGATTTAACTTAAATTCATCGAGAAATTCAAAAGCGTCAGCATCGCTACTTTGTAATAATTCCCTGATTCGTTCAATCCATGGATCCAGTTCATTTTCAAAATTTCGGATATCTTTGTAGCGGTAATGAGCAGCAAAACCATGCTCTGCAATATCATCCATTCGATCGGTACGAATCTGAATTTCAACCCACATTCCCTGTGGTCCCATAACTGTTACATGTAACGATTCGTAGCCATTGGCTTTGGGCGTTGTTATCCAGTCGCGTATCCGGTCGGGTTTGGGTTTGTATATATCAGTAACAATCGACAATGCATCAAAACACTGTCGTTTTTCTGAAGTGTTGGGTTTCGAATTTACCACAATTCGTATGGCCAGTAAATCGTATACTTCGTTAAACGAAACCGATTTTTTTTGCATTTTCTGCCAAATGGAGTAGCTGGTTTTTAAGCGGTGGGTAACCTTACAATCCAGATTCTCTTCTTTTAATTTTTGAATGATAGGTTTGATGAATTCATTGACCAAATAATTCCTTTTTTCTTCCTGATTGTGGAGGAGATAATTGATTTGGTTGTATTCTTCGGGATGTTTGTGTTTAAAACTGAGTTCTTCCAGATCGCTTTTAATGGCGTGCAAACCCAAACGATGAGCAAGTGGCACATACAAAAACAAGGTTTCTCCGGCAATTTTAATTTTTTTGTGTGCCGGCATCGAGTCGAGTGTGCGCATGTTGTGCAAACGATCGGCTATTTTTATCAGAATAACCCTCACGTCGTCTGAAAGGGTCATCAGCATTTTTTTTAGAGTAAGAGCATGGCGCGAATCAAAATCACCCGATAGTTTTGTTAAGCCATCAACAATACGCGCTACCCTGTCTCCAAACATATTTTCAATGTCTGAAAGTCGGTAGTCGGTATCTTCCACAACATCGTGAAGCAGCGCTGAAACAATGGAAGTTGCTCCAAGTCCCAAATCAACGGCTACAATTTTTGCAACCGAAATAGGATGGATAATAAAAGGTTCTCCTGATTTTCGCTTAATACCATCATGTGCAGCATTCGAAAAGCGAAATGCCTTTTCGATTCTCTCCAGGCGGCCTTCATCAAATTTGTCCTTAATTACTTTTAAGAAATCCTGATATCGGTCTTCAATATGCCTTATTTCTGCTTTGGTAAAATGCTGCACGTAAATTCCCCTTTGTCTGTTATTTAAAAAATACCTTCTTGTAAAAGGTTTTGAATATATAAATTCTTTCCTACACCTGCCTTTTTACCAGCTAAAATATCTCTTTTTTTGTCGCCAATCAACACAGAATTAACAGGACTAATCTCAAACTCTTGAATTGCCTGGTTAATCATTCCGGGCAGAGGTTTTCGGCAGTTACATTCTCCGGTAATTTCAGGATGGTGCGGGCAGAAATATATTTTAGTAATTTCTATTCCTTTTGACTTAAACTGTTTAAGCATCCAATTGTTTACAATTTCAAGATCTTTTTCGGTATAAAATCCCCGGGCAATTCCCGATTGGTTGGTAATTACAAAAATTAGAAAGCCATCTTTTTGGTATTCATGAATCAATTCGAAAATGCCGGGTTGAAAATCAAAATCTTCAATTTTATAAACGTAGTTTTTTTCAACATTTATGGTTCCGTCACGGTCGAGAAAAAGGGCTTTTTGTTTGCCAGTTTTATTCATTGCCGAATAAGCTTTGTTCCACTTTTTCGCAAATAATATGGCCAATTAACAAATGGATTTCCTGAACACGCGGAACATTTGTGGAAGGAACTTTTAATATATAGTTGGATGTTTCGTTTAGGAACCCACCGGTTTGTCCGGTTAGTGCAACCGTTATTAATCCTTTCTCTTTTGCAGTATGAAAGGCTTTTATAATGTTTTCAGATGTTCCCGATGTGGATAGGCCGATAAGAACATCTCCTTTGTTGCCAAAAGCTTCAATGTGGCGACTATACACTTGAGTAAAATCGTAATCGTTGGAAACAGCAGTAACAAACGATGAGTTAACGTGGCAGGCTTCGGCAGGAATTGCTTTACGTTCGATCATAAATTTGCCGGAAAGCTCGGCAGCTAAATGTTGCGCCTCGGCCGAACTTCCGCCGTTACCACAAAAAATGGTTTTATTCCCATTGCGATACGCCTCGATTATTGCTTCTGATGCTTTATTAATTTGCTGAATAAATGTAGCATCGTTACCAATAAAATCTGCAAGAGCTGAAAGTTCCTTTATACTTTTCAAGGTTTTACTCATCAAAAGTTTGTTTTATTTTTCGAATGACAAATTTATCAATTGGAAAAGTAATATCGTTCTCTTTTATGTCTTTTATTTTAATCCACCGAAAACTTTGTCCCCAATTGTCGATTATTTTAAAGTCGAAGGCTTTTTCCGAAATATTAAATTGAAGAGGTGTTTTTAAATCGGCCAGATAATAAATACTTAGTAGTTGTGTATTCTCGTAAAATAAAGCTTTCTGGTAAAAGTCGGTCGTGTAAAAATGACGAATGTTTTCTATTTCCTGTCCGTTGCACTCTTCTTTAAACTCACGTTTTAAACAATCAACCGGGCCTTCGCCAAATTCTAATCCACCACCCGGAAATTTGGTCATCTTTGTTTCGAGTACAAACTCATCCGAAATCAATATTTCTTTATTGGGATTTATCACCAGACCGTAAATACGTATTGTGAAATTACCCATTTTTACTGAAGTTGCGATTCGATAAATTGGATTATCTCTTCTGTTTGTGATGGTTCGAACCAGTTCACATTTTCGTCTTTTCTAAACCATGTAATTTGTTTGCGGGCATATCGGCGCGAGTTTCTTTTAATCAGCTCAATAGCTTTTTCACGGCTTATGTCACCATCAAAAAATGCAAATAGTTCTCGGTATCCAACTGTATTTAACGAGTTTAAATGTTTTTGCGGATAAACAGTGCGCGCCTCTGTTTCTAAACCGGCTTGTATCATTTTATCTACACGTAAATTAATTCGATTGTGAAGGATTTCGCGATCGCAGTTTAATGCAATTTTTACAATAGAAAACGGGCGTGGTTTGGCCTTGTTCGATCGGAATGACGAATAAGGCTTGCCGGTTTGAATGCTTATTTCAAGTGCGTGAATAATGCGGTTTGGGTTTTTTAGATCTACGGTTTTGAAATAATCGGGATCAAGCGTTTTTAATTGCCGGCGTAAATTCTCAATTCCGTTTTCATCCAGCTGCTTTTTTAAGGAAGCACGAATTTCCGGATCGGCATCAGGCATCACATCAATGCCTTTACAAATGGCATCAATGTATAGCATTGAACCCCCCACCATAACAACAATATTTTTTGATTGAAAAAGCTGATCGAGAAGTTTCAGCGATTCAGTTTCATACCTGCTGGCATTGTAGTTTTCGTTTATGGAATGGGTTTGAATAAAATGATGTTTAACTGCATTTAGTTCGTTGGCTTCAGGAACCGCAGTGCCAATTGAGAGTTCTTTAAATAGCTGCCGCGAATCAGAAGAAACGATTTCGGTATTAAAATGTTGGGCAATTGTTATTCCAACCGATGTTTTTCCGATTCCTGTGGGACCGGTAAGTACGACAAGTGTTTTTGGCATGAACCCGTTGTTTTTAGCAAAGAAATGATAAAAAAAAGACTGTTCAAAATGAATTGAACAGCCTGTGAATTTCTTTAACACGGATTAACCATGCTTTTTTCTTTTTTAGAAGTCATCCATCTCACCAAAGATTTCGGTGTAATCGTCCAGTTCGCCAAAATCCATATAAACCTCTTCTTCCTGAAGTTCTCCAGGTGCCTGGTCTATAAAATCTTCTCCTAGAACTTGAACGGGGGCATCACCTTGCTTTAGTGTGACAAACGGTTCATTAAGATTTTTCTCCATAATTATTCCAGTTAGTTCTATAAAAAAAGACCTATCGTTTAAAAAATCGAATGTATAAATTAACTGCTGTCCTTTTTCGTTTAGCAGATCTCGCAGCCTGGTTTTTTGCATTATAAAAAAGGCTGCACCATTTATACCTAAGTCAAGCATAGAAATTTCAACCAACTTTTTCCATCTTCTGTTGGAGATGAAAAAGGATGCAAGTTGATGTGACTCAAAACCAACACTTTTCTGTATGATAGTATGAAAATCGAAAAATGAATGTTTTTCGTCAAGTGCTACTTCCAAACGGAAGTTTTGGGATTCTTGTGAAACGATTTGAAATTTATAAATCATAATTTTCACTTTGAATAAGGTTCAAATTTTAAAGGAATTTTTCCAAATTCCAAGGAAAATACAGAACTCCTATTCGAGAATCTCTATGAATTGACGCATTTGTGTTTTTTTGCAATGTGGAGATATCAATTATCAAAATGCTGGTTTTAAACCCAGTTTGGTGTGTTTCTGCTCTTTAATTTTCGGCTGAAACAGAAGAAAAGGTCGTAGGATTAAAAAATGTTAAAAAAAATTAAGGCCCAAAAATAATCGAACATATGCGTCACCTGTTCGTTAAAAACGGCTTTTTCTTCATGTTTTCTGATTTGTGGTTTTGGTGCCTCTAAGCATTTGTCTTTTCCCCGGAGGACCCGGAATTCGTTCCATAAAATAGCCGCAATTCCGCAGCTGGCGCCTGATTTCGCCTTTTGCGCTATAGGTAATAAACACGGCGTCGTCAGCCGAAGCCTCGTAAATGTTAGTGAAAACGTCTCTGTTCCACATGCTTGGTTGTTTTTCGGGCCCAAATGCATCGAAATAAATGATGTCAAATTTTGGAATGGTGTTAAACTTAAATTGGGTCAAATCCCCTTCAATTTTTAGTATTTTGAAATAATCGGAGATGAGAATTTCTTCTCCCCATTTTGCGTCATGTATCAAAGAAAAAAGTATTTCAGCTTTATCCGAAATTAATTTTCCATAATTTAGTTGCTGAATGAGTTCTAAATCGAGTGGGAATTTTTCAATGGTAATATAGGTAGTTTTTCGTTTTTGCTTTTCTGCTTCAACAGCGGTGAGTAAAGCATTTAATCCCGTGCCAAATCCAACTTCAACAATAATAGGAACATCCGATTTGTGGTGTTTGTAACCTGCGCATAAATAAACATGATTCGATTCGGTAATCGCGCCATTTACAGAGTGATATTGTTCATCCATTTCAGGTATAAACAGTGTTTTTGAGCCATCACCTGTGTCAATAACTTTGCGTTCCATTTGTTTTGTGCTTTGAAATAAAATAGATTAAACTAAATTTAGACCTCAAAATTAGCAAAATCTATGTTGGTACGGTTGTATAATGAAAATCCTAATCCCCGGGAAATAAGAAAAATTGCAGATATTTTGCGAGCAGGAGGACTTATTATTTATCCTACCGATACAGTTTATGGATTAGGTTGCGACATGACCAACCAGAAGGCTGTTGAAAAGGTGGCGCGTTGGAAGGGGATTAATGTTGAGAAAAGTAACTTTTCTTTTATATGTAGCGATTTTAGTCATCTTTCGGTTTATACAAAACCAATTCCCAATCCAATTTTTAAAATCATTAAAAAGAATTTACCCGGTCCTTTTACTTTTATACTGGAGGCTAATAATAATGTGCCAAAATACTTTAAGGGAAAAAAGAAAACCGTTGGAATTCGTATTCCGGATAATAATATAATTCGCGAAATAGTTAGAGAACTGGGAAATCCAATAGTATCATCATCCATTCACGATGAAGATACTATTATGGAATACACTACTGATCCTGAGTTGATTCATGAAAAATACGAAGGAATGGTTGACATAGTTGTGGACGGTGGATATGGCGAACGTATTCCTTCAACAATCGTTGATTGTACACAAAGCCAGGTGAAAATTATCAGGGAAGGAAAAGGAGAGTTAGAGTACTAGCGATTTTGTTTAAATAGTATTCGAGAAACAGCTCAATCCTTTCAAACGTTTATTCTTTCCAGAAAGACGGAGAGAACAACACCAACACAGTAAACAATTCCAATCTACCCAAGAGCATTAAAAACGAAAGGAACCATTTTCCAATTGGTTTTATGTGGTGAAAATTATCGGCTGGTCCAACGCTTCCCAATCCAGGTCCTATGTTTCCTAAACAGGTAGCAACGGCTCCCATCGACGATTCCATATTGGGTTCAATAAGTGTGAAAATAACTGTACTTATTGCAAAAATGACCAGATAAATGATAAAAAATGCCAGTACGTTTGTCACTATTTTTGTATCGACAGAATGTTTATTGAATTTAACAGGAATAATAGCATGCGGATGAATCAGCCGTTTTAACTCGTAATATCCATTTTTTAATAATACAACTATTCGCATAATTTTAATACCGCCACCCGTCGATCCGGCCGAACCACCAAAAAAGAATAGTATAAAAATTAGCATTGTCAATACTGGTGCCCAAGTGAGATAATCCGCTGTGGCATATCCCGTTGTAGTAATTATAGTAACTACCTGAAATAAGGAATCGCGAAATGCTTGTTCAATTCCAAGTTGGGTTGTAATTAATAATCCAATAAATATTAAAGCGGTAAAACCAAGAATAAAAAATGCGTAATATTTAAATTCCTCATCCTTAAAAACAATTGCAAATTTACCTTTAATTGCAAAATAGGAAAGGGTAAAATTTGTTCCGGCCAAAAACATAAACAGGATAATTACATATTGAATAAAAGGCGATGACCAATAGGCTACACTAGCCTGTTTGGTTGAAAATCCTCCGGTAGCCATGGTTGTAAACGAATGATTAATGGCATCAAACAAGGTCATTCCGCCGGCCCACAATAATAGCGTTTCTGCCAGCGTAAAAGCCATGTATATTTTCCACAGAGTTTTTGCAGTTTGTTTAATTCGTGGACTTATTTTGTCGGGTGTTGGTCCCGGAACTTCGGCCATAAAAAGCTGCATACCACCAATCCCGAAAACCGGAAGAATAGCCAGAGAAAGTACAATAATTCCCATTCCGCCAAGCCATTGAGACATGCTTCGCCAAAATAAAATTCCATGAGGAAGTGCCTCAATATCGTTTAAAATCGATGAGCCGGTTGTTGTAAACCCTGACATGGTTTCGAAAAAAGCATTGGTAAAGCTAGGGATCGAACCACTAAGAATGTAAGGCAGCGATCCGAAAAAAGAAAACACAATCCATACCATAGAAACAATGATAAAACCTTCTCGTTTTCCAATATCTTTTTTTGCTTTAGAAGTGCCTAAAACAATGGCACCACCAAGAAATAGATTTATGCCCGACGAAATAATAAAAGCACTTATGTCGTGTTCGCCATACAGCAACGAAATGGCAAGTGCTAAAAGCATGGCAACACCTTCAACCACTAGTAGAAATCCAAGTACACGAAAAATTATTTTTAGATTCATACTTTGGTAATTGTAACCTATTTAAAGAATTTTTCCAGTTTTTTAATTCCGGATGGAAGTGTGAAAACAACCACTTTGTCGCCTTCCTGAACCTGGGTGTAACCATGTGCAATGTAGCCCATATTTCCGCGAATTAATCCACCAATTTTCGCTTCACTTGGGAATCCAAGATCTTTAATCGGTTTCTCTATGATTTTGGCTCCGGGTTTTGCAATGAATTCAAATACTTCGGCGTCGGATGCGGTTAAACATTTTACTTTCGAAATTTCAGCATTTAAGGTAAAACGATAGATGTAACCAGCTGCAATCAGCTTTTTGTTAAAAATACTACCAATGTCCATGTTGTCGGCCAAACTCATGTAGGCCAGATTTTCGACCTCGGCAACAGTGCGGCGCACTCCAAAACTTTTGGCCAGGTGACATCCTAAAATATTTGTTTCCGAGTTGCCGGTGGTGGCCACAAAAGCATCCATTTTCTCAATACCTTCTTCTTTTAAAAGGTTTAAGTTTCTGCCATCACCATTAATAACCAGTACATTTTCAAATTTATCGGCAATTTGCTCGCACTTTTCTCTGCTGTCTTCAATTATCTTTATTCGATAACTATCGCCTAATTTTTCAATGGCTTTTTGTGCAATTCGGCTTCCTCCCAAAAACATGATGTTTTTTACATCAAACTGTTTCTTGCCGGTTAAATCGAATACATTTTGTTGCTCCGAGCGAGTGGTAATAAAATAAACCACATCACCATTTTTAATAAAGTCAGTTCCCTTTGGAATAATGGTTTTATTTTCGCGTTGAATGGCTACCACAAGTAAATGTTGGTTTTCCTGCGATAGTTCCTCGAAAGTTTTATTTAAAATTTCTGCATTTGCACGCACTTTTATTCCCATTAAAAGTAGTTTTCCGTTTGAAAACTCTATTAATTGACGCGTGGCAGTTTGTTTTACAGAGGCAACAATTTCTTTAGCCGCCAAACTTTCAGGGTAAATCAATTCATGAATTCCCAAGTTATTTAGTTTCGCACGGTATCTTTCCTGCAGATATTCCTGGTTGTTTATTCGGGCAATTGTGCGTCCTACTCCAAGATACGATGCCATCGAACAGGCCAAAACATTTCGTTCCTCGAAAGGAGTTACGGCAATAAATAAATCGGATTTTGCTAAATCAGTTTTCTTTAAATCCTGAAAAGAGTGAGCAGATCCAGTTATGGTCATCAAATCTACCTCTGAACTAATTTTCGAAAGTTTCTCTGGAGAGTCGTCTAACAATACAATATCGTGGTTTTCGTTGGTTAACATTCGTGCTAAATGTGTTCCAACTTCACCCGCGCCGGCAATTACAACTTTCATCTGTCTGTATTAATTTAATAGAGCAAATTAATGTAATATGTTTTTAACTACAATTCGAAATCAATTTTATATGCGCCAAACCTACCCTAAATTTAACATACAAAATTACAAAAAAATAAGTCATGTTATTGGTTTTGGTTCATGTTAGATATCAATGTGTTAAGAATAGTTGCAATCGATTGCGACTTGTTTATCTCTTGTATTGAATTGATCCAGAGTAGTTCTGTTGGATTTTACTTGCTTTCCAAATATCGTAAAAAGCACCGCTGTTTTTTATAGAATAAAGATTGGATGTTTTATTCGATGAGTAATTATTTTTTAGGAATATAATTTTTGATTGCGTTGTGATTGGCTCGTTTTTGATTTCAAAGTTCTTTTCAACCAAAATATAATTAGGAATAAAATCAGATGCAATTCTATTTGTATTTAGCAAAGTTGTTTTTCCTTCAAAAAAGAGTAAGCCATTTTTTAACATTAAAAATTGATCTTCGTATGAATCGTTTCTTTGTATGAAAGTTGGTTCTATCAATCTTTTTTTGCGCCGGACGTTTTGAATATCGCGGTATATAAAATCATCCTTTTCAATTTTGTATTTTGAAATAACATAGCTTTTCCTTCCTGTTACGAGCAGTATTGTCGGATTCGTTGTGTTGTTGAATACAAAAAGTTCTCGACTAAAATGTTGCTTCAGGTTAGTGGCAAGAATGGAAATAGTAAACAAGAGTAGCACGGTAAGTGCCATTTTTAAATGAAATGCCTGCTTACTGCTTATGAATAAAAATGCAAAAAACAAAAACGCAATTAACAGACTTAAAGTAATTTGGCTTAGTGTCATTTCGATTGTAGAATTAGGCAGTAATTCGATAAACTGCAAAACGAAATATACGCCTTTAATTACCCACTTTACAAGAAAGGCTATAACATTAGAAAGTAAAGCAACTTGTGAAAATATGAGTAAGGAAATTCCCATGGGGATAAGCAAAATTACTGCCGGGATGATAATGATGTTGGTAAGCAAAAAGTAGGATGGAAATTGATTGAAGTAAAATGCAGTTAACGGAAAAGTTGCTATTTGGGCAGCAAGCGAAACACAAACCAAACCCCAAAAGTAGTTTAGAATTTTATTTTTAACCGGCCATAATTTCTCAAGTTTGGGTTGCAGAAAAACAATTCCGAAGACAGCCAAATAGGAGAGTTGAAAACCAACTTCAAACAAATTGTTGGGATTTAAAAGTAAAAGAAAGAATGCTGATGCTGCAAGCGAATTATAAATACTTGCCTTGCGGTTTAGATTACTGCCCACAATTACAATACTAAACATAGTTGCTGCTCGTAAAACCGATGGAGAAAGACCTGTTATAAATGCGTAACCCCATAACAACAAAATTCCTGCAATTATAAAAATTGCCCGTCCGATTTTCCGTTTTTTAAGAAAGCCAAACAAAAAATTGAATACCAGAAAAATTATTCCAACATGCAATCCTGAAACTGCAAGTACATGCATGGCTCCAGCAGCAGAGAATATACGTTTGGTTTCAGGATCTAAGTTTCGTTTGTAACCCAATGTTAAAGCCGATAAAATTTCGGTTTCGTTTGATCCCAGATTTTGATTGTGATAAATTTTTAATAGTTGTTCGCGTAGTAATTCAGCATGTATTTGTGGGGACAGAGAATTGTAGATAGTAGTATCCCAACTTTCTTCGTTCAAATAAATTTGCCGGTAAATCCGCTTGTGTTTTAAATACCTTTTATAATCAAATTCAAAAGGATTACCATAATTAGTTACCACTTGTGGTATTGTATTTATTAAAATCTGATTTCCCGGGTTTAATGCTTTTACTCGTTCGCATTTAGCAAAATATACAAGTACTTTTTCTTTGGTTTGAAAAATTGAATCGCCTGATTTAACAAAATCAATTTCAACTATCGATTTGTAGGAGTTTTGCTTTTCTTGCGGGCTTTCTACAATTGTCCCCAGTGCAATTCCCTTTTCTGAAAAATAAGGTTTTGTATTGTAGGTATTGAAAATAAATGTACCTAATACAAGAAAATACAACAGTGCTGTAAATCCAAAAACAGAATCTACCTTGTAGTGGTATTTTTTGTGAAGAGTAAATACTACAAATAGTAAAATCAGCAAAACAATTAACATTGTATATGCCGAAACGTGGAAATAATTACCAACAACAATACCCAAGGCAAAAGCCAATGCAATTCGAAGAAAGGGTATTTTTTGAAATGTGTTTTCCAAGGTTTTCGCTTGAAGGATTTTTCATTCAAACGAAAATAATAGGAAAGGGTTACTGTTTTATGGGAACTTTTATTCGGTAATGTGGAATAACTTTCCCTTTTGCAATACTTTGCAGTTTACTTTTTAGTAGTCGTTTACGCAGTGGTGACAAGTGATCAATAAAAAGTACTCCTTCCAAGTGATCGTATTCGTGTTGAATTACACGACCGGCAAATCCTCTGTAAGTTTCTTCGTGTTCTTCAAAGTTTTCGTCAAAATAGTGAATGGTAACTTCATCAGGGCGCGATACATCTTCTCTTATCTCAGGTAAACTTAAACAACCTTCATTCATAACCCATTCTTCACCGTCGGTATCTATAATTTCAGGGTTTATAAAAACTTTCTTAAATCCTTCCAGTTCCGGCTCTTCATCGGCACCCGACGATGCATCGATAACAAATAAACGAATTGACATTCCAACTTGAGGAGCTGCCAATCCAACACCATCCGAATAATACATGGTTTCCCACATATTTTCAATTATCTCTGTCAATTTCGGATCGTCTTTTTTTATTTCTTTTGCCTTTTTGCGCAAAAGTGTATCTCCATAAACCGTAACCGGATATTTCATCTTGCTAATATTATTATTTTATAAGTGTTCAATGTAACTCTCAATGAATTCAAATTATTTATAGATTAAAATGAATAATAAAAATTCATGTTCGTTTCATCTTCCCAGATTTCTTTTTTGTTCTAAATAACTTTGTAGAATAATTGTTGCACTTACTGCGTCAACCATTGCTTTATCTTGCCTCTTTTTCCTTTTTAAGCCTCCGTCTATCATGGTTTGAAAAGCCATTTTCGACGTAAATCGCTCATCTAAAATCTCCAATTTCATCTCAGGATATACTTGCTGAAACTTTCTAAGAAACGGATTAATGTATCTAACAGCCTCCGAAGCCTGGTTGTTCATTTGTTTTGGGTACCCAACAACTACTGCATCAACTTTCTCTTTTTCAAAATAGTCTTTTAAAAAATCCCAAATAGTATGTGTGGCAACCGTTGTAAGTCGGTTGGCAATAATTTGAGAAGGGTCGGTAACTGCAATACCTACCCGTTTTCTTCCGTAATCGATGGATAATATTCTTCCCATATTAATTATAAATCGCTGCAAAAGTATAGAGAATTGCTAAGAAAAAAAAGAAGGTTTTAAGTGGTTCGTATTCAGTTGCTTGAAGGGATTGTGTAGTTGTGGACTTTTGTTTTGGCATGCACTTTGCAATGTATGAGGTAAATACCGGTTTTTATTTTAGGCGCGCCAAAAGAGCAAAGCAAACAAATTGTTGAATTTAAAATCTATTATCATGAAAGCAAGAAAATTAAGACTGTTTGCCACGATGATTACTCTGGTGGCAGTTACCATAGCAACAATAATTCCTGCACAAGCTCAACGCCGGTCAACTCAGCAACCTACAGAAAACAGAGAACCGGAGAAAAACAGGAATAAAAGAAGTAGAGTTGAACAGAAAAGTACTTTTAAAGATTATGATAAAGTGCGACGTACAACGGTAAATCCAAATTTGAAAAGTACACGCACAGTACAACGAAAATCGACACCTACAAAAACAAAAAGCTCGAATTACAGTAACCGGGCGGCTACAACCCAACGTACACAAAACAATCGCAGCAGTCAATCCTCAGCACGAACTTCCAAAAGTAATTGGGATGACCAACGGAAAAAATCTTCTCAGTCAAATAGACCAGCTAATAGGGCAAATACTAGTCGAAACGAAAGGGTGGATGCAAGTGGTCGATCAGTAAGCCAGGACTTAAATCGAAGCTCAAATCGCTCGGCTGATAACAGACAGTATGCTTCAAAAAAGCCAACGATGACTTCCAGCCGTTCAACAGCAAGGCGAACAACTGGGCATAATTCATCTAATAATCGCGATTTTTATCGGGTTAACAAGGCAGATAAAAGGTATTCTCCAAGTAACAATTACAGAGGCAGCTCAAAATATTGGACAAAAAACTACCGACCAGCAAAAATGAATTACAATCATAATTCGAAAAAATATTACAGTAATTACAATTATAATAGGCACAATCACTGGGATAGAAGTTGGGAACGTTACCGCTGGAACCACAGTAGCTGGCGCGATTATTATTATGGTTACAATCCACGTTCGTATGTGTATAACAAACACTATTATTTTCATAACCGTTATGGCCATGTAATTAGTAGATTCGATTATCGCCCACAGGTATTTATACACAATAATCACAATTATTATTGTTACGATGGACACTTTTTTAGATATAGAATGGGAGTGGGTTATGTATTGGTTGATTTACCTTATGGTTTTGCATTTGATTATATGCCCGAAGGTTACGAGAGAGCTTATATAAATGGTTATATGTATTTCAGATTAGGCAATTTATTCTTTGAGTGGGGCAACCATGGATTTAGTTTGGTTCATTATCCTGAAAGGTATTACGCATATAACGATGGGTACATGAGTCAGGGGTATCAGTTTAACGATGATTATTATTACGATGATTATTAGAAAGGTTTTCCTAAACCTTAATTTTATACTGTTTCTTGTTTAACAGCACTGCCTGTCAATATTTTGGCGGGCAGTTTTATTTTAAAGATTTTCATTTAGGAGTTGATGATGAAATAGGAGTTAATGTTGAAGTTTTAAGATGAGAACGAATGCTTTGTAATCGTTTAACCTATTTGATTTCCGTTTAAGTTTTTAGAATATTTACCTGAAATTTTTGGAATAATATCATTTTGAAAATGTTGCCAGCTGAAACATTTTCCCTATTTTAGCCTAACCAAATGCTACATAAATGACAATCAAATTAAAACGAGATCAACTGGCCCCCAAAAAGGCTGAAAATTGGAGAAAGAATTTTCAAGAGGAGGCCAAAGAGACATTTAATCTAAAAGTTTCTGAATTAATTCTCTTGAAGGAAACATACAAAGCACTTATTGGTGATAACGAAAACCGGGTACGTGTTTATTTAGGTCTGAAACAGGAGGCAACGGATAATAAATATGAACTTTGTGGGTATGCTGTCTCTGCATTTCTTTTGGGCAGTGGCGACGTATATGCCGATTACGAAACTCCGGTTTTTAAATTGGGTAAAAAGAATATAAATATGTCGGATAATACGAGTGCCGTAATTGAAAGTATTCATTTATATCGAAAATGGCGTGCTGGCGAACTTGATGAATTGGATGCAGGAGCGCCATACCGACAATACATTTATCCTAACGCTTACCTTCTAACAAAATTTGAATTGCACGAATTGTTTAATGTTCAGGCAAATGCCGAAATACGAATTGAATTTGGTATTCAAAAAACGATGAATGCTATTCTTAGCCCTACTTTTTCAAATGCTGATGAAACATCGATTGATGATCTGAATGAAGATTACGATTATGCCAGTCCTTGTCCTCCTCACTGCGATGAAAGAAGTATTTACAATACCTAAATAAGGCATGGCATTTTATTTGTATTTTGATATTCTATCAGAACTTATTGCGGTTCTCTTCGGGACTATTTATTTTAAATCACTTAACCGAAAATTTGTTTTTTTATACGTTTTTGTTTGTTATGCTCTCATTACTGAGGTGTTATTACATGTGTTTAGTAAACTTGGGTTTAGCAATACCTTGCCAGGAACGCATATTTATGGGCCTGTGGAATTTTTATTGCTTTCCTTACTGTATTATCACCATTTTAAAAAAACAAACGTTTCAAAATTGATTCTGGGTATCATCGTACTTTTTGAGTTGTATTGTATTCTTAATCCCATTTTTTTTCAAAGTATATACGAGTACTCCAGTACGCGAGCAGTGAGTAGTCTGATACTTGTTTTCTTCTCAATTTTATATTTTCACAAGGTTATGATTGAAACAAAGATTAGAAAATTGAGTGGGGAACCAATGGTGTGGATTAATACAGCAGTTTTGCTCTATTTTTCAGCAAACCTTTTTTACAATATCCTTTTTACAATGATCCTTGAATATTCGCGTGAGTTTTCGTTATTAGTTAGTGCCTATTTTACTGTGTTTAATGTTGTTTTTTACCTGTTAATAGCAGTTGGTTTTTTAAAATCAGGGAAACTTTTTCAATCGCAAAATAGCAGATAAGTAATTTCGCCGGAGGTTATATTTTATTCGCTGTAAACAGTATTTAGTATACGCAAGTTATACTTCAAACCTGATTTATTCTTGAATCATACAAAAAAATCAATTTTGTTAACTATTTTAGTCCTCAACGAATGATATGTGCAATTATGGGGGCCGATAGTTCAGATGTAGTTATGGTCTATTTTTTAGGTTCAGTGGGGATGTTACTACTGGCAGGAGGTATAATTTTCTTTTTTATCACCTATCAAAAACGTTTGTTGCAAAAACAACTGGAACTAAACCAAATTCAACAAGAACAACAACAAGAGATTTTACGAAACACGATTCAGGCACAGGAGAAAGAGCGCAAACGAATTGCTCAGGATTTGCACGATGAGGTTGGTGCCATGCTATCGGTTGTTAAGCTAAATGTGGGGCGTATCGAAAAAAAATCAGAGGAAGAAAAGGCCAAAATTCTGGCTTCGGAAACAAAAACATATCTTGACGATGTTATTAAACAGGTTCGGCGAATTTCGCGTGCTTTATTACCACCTTCATTAGAAAAGCTGGGTTTGTTCTTTGCCTTGGAAGAATTGGCTAATTGGGTGAACAAGTCCGATCAGTTAAAAATTGAATGCTGGAAAAGTGGAGAACAGTTTCGGTTCGAAAGTACAAAAGAGTTAGCTCTTTTCAGGATTGTGCAGGAGCTATTAAATAATGCGATTAAACATTCGGGAGCTACTTCAATAAATCTCAATATTCGCTTTTTTAATAATGCCATTACAGTTGTTGTAATCGATAATGGCAGTGGATTTGAGATGGCAGAAGAAAAGAATACAGGCCTTGGACTAAAAAACCTTGAAAGCAGATCGGAGATTATAGGAGCTAGCTATAAAATGAAAACGAGTTTGGGAAAAGGTTCGAAAGCCATTATTTATTTGAATATACATGAATGAGACGAGTATAAATATTGTTGTTTGCGACGATCACAAGTTGTTTCGAAAGGGAATGAGTGCTTTGCTTTCTGATTTCGAAAATATTGTTGAGATTAATGAAGCCGGTAATGGAGTTGAGTTGTTGAAATTATTGGATGAATTAGAAACACAGCCGGATATTGTATTACTCGATATTAATATGCCGGAGATGGATGGTATAGAAGCCACAAAACACTTAAAAGTACAATATCCCCAAATTAGAATTATTGTTCTTAGTATGGAAGACGATACTCAAATGGTTTCATTTTTGGTAAACGAGGGAATAAATGGATATCTGCTTAAAAATGCTGATCCTGATGAATTGGAACACGCAATAAAAATGGTTATGAAAAACGATTTTTATTTTTCTAGTAGTTTATCTGGGGCAGTTTTGAATGCATTGAGAGCAAGAGACAATACAACGCAAACAATTGAGGAATTTGAATTTAGTGAGCGAGAAATTGATATCCTTAAATTAATATGCAATGAGTTAACAGCTGCCGAAATCGCTGCCGAATTATCGTTAAGTGCACGAACAATTGAAGGATACAAGCGAAAGTTATTGGAAAAAACGAATACTAAAAATATGGCTGGTCTGGTCATTTTTGCCATAAAAAATAGTCTTGTCAGTATCTGAAATTATCTATTCAAGAAAAAAGGGGCACCTGTAAAAGTACCCCTTATCGGAAAATTCGTAAGCCTTATTCTGTCATCGTGTTTCAGGGAAGAGGGACAGTATTGAATGTGGAACAAAATGTGCTGAAAGGTTGATGATTCTCAGATAAGGTTATAGAGGCGTGCTTAAGTCTAACGAATGAATGTGTATTGTATTGCTGCCTAAATATCATCGAATTAATTCCGTTTTGTGTAGTACAAATCTCCATTATTTTGAACTAAAATAAAAGCGTAGTTCTACGTGAAATTCATGCGTAGTTCTACGCAAATTGTATGCGTAAAACTACGTTTGTAAGTCATTTTATTGCACAAAAAAAAGCCGCCTCCAGAGGAAACGGCTTTCGTTTATGTTTATTTAATACTTATTCGATATTAGCTTGAGCAGCAGCAACACGTGCAATTGGTACACGGTATGGAGAACAACTTACATAGTTCATTCCAACACTGTTGCAGAATTTAACCGAAGATGGCTCGCCACCATGCTCTCCACAAATTCCAACTTTCAAGTCAGGTTTTACGCTACGTCCTTTATCAACTCCCATTTTCACTAACTGTCCAACACCTTCCTGATCAAGAACCTGGAATGGATCGTTTTTAAGGATTCCTTTTTCGATGTAAATAGGTAAGAATTTACCAGCATCATCGCGAGAATAACCAAATGCCATTTGAGTAAGGTCGTTTGTTCCGAACGAGAAGAACTGAGCATGTTCTGCCACTAAATCAGCAGTTAAAGCTGCACGTGGAATCTCAATCATTGTTCCAACCTGATATTCACAAGTTGCTCCTTTTTCTTCAAATACTTTTTTAGCTGTTGCATTAATAATGTCAGCTTGCATTTTGAATTCTTTTACAGTTCCAATAAGTGGTACCATAATTTCAGGACGTGCGTCAACACCCTTCATTTTTAGATTTACAGCAGCTTCAATAATTGCTCTGGCTTGCATTTCTGTAATTTCAGGATAGGTGTTACCCAAACGACATCCACGGTGACCCAACATTGGGTTAAATTCGTGTAAGTCTTCAACCAAAGCTTTTACTTTATCTACTGAAATTCCCATTTCGTCAGCCATAATTTTTTGATTGGCTTCTTCGTGAGGAACAAATTCGTGAAGTGGTGGATCCAATAAACGGATGGTAACACCGTAACCGGCCATTGCTTCTAAAATTCCTTCGAAATCTTCACGTTGGAATGGTAATAATTTATCTAAAGCTTCACGTCTTTCAGCTTCTTCTGTCGCTAAAATCATTTCGCGCATTGCTTTAATTCTTTCGCCTTCGAAAAACATGTGTTCTGTGCGGCAAAGACCAATTCCCTCAGCCCCAAATTCGCGGGCAACTTTTGCATCAGCAGGAGAGTCAGCATTTGTGCGAACGGCCATTCGGGTATATTTTGCAGCTAAGTCCATAATTTTTGCAAAGTTTCCGCTCATTTCAGGATCCATAGTTGCAACTTTTCCTTCATAAACTTCACCGGTAGTTCCGTTTAACGAAATCCAGTCACCTTCGTGGAATTCTTTTCCGTCTATGGTCATTACACGGGTTTTGTAATTAATTTTTACAGCACCAGCACCCGACACACAACATTTACCCATTCCGCGGGCAACAACAGCAGCGTGAGATGTCATACCACCACGAGCCGTTAAAATACCTTTGGCAATGTTCATTCCTTCCAAGTCTTCAGGAGAAGTTTCGGTGCGAACCAACACTGATTCAGGATAATTTGCAGCTTCGTCAGCAAAAAATACAACCTGGCCGGTTGCGGCACCCGGAGATGCCGGTAATCCTTTTGCCAAAACAGTTGCAGTTTTCATTGCAGCAGTATCAAATACCGGGTGAAGTAATTCGTCTAATTTTGCTGCATCAACTCTGTTTAAAGCAGTTTTTTCATCAATTCGGCCTTCTTCCAACATATCAATGGCCATTTTTACCATTGCAGCACCGGTACGTTTTCCGTTACGGGTTTGTAATAACCACAGTTTACCTTCCTGAATAGTAAATTCAAGGTCTTGCATGTCGCTGTAATGATCTTCCAGTTTTTGTTGTGTCTCATTCAACTGACGATACATTTCCGGCATTGCTTCTTCGAGTGAAGGATATTTTGAAGCTCTTTCTTCTTCGCTTACGCCTTGAAGTGCAGCCCATCTTTTGGAGCCTTCAAGAGTAATTTCCTGAGGTGTACGAATTCCTGCAACAACATCTTCACCCTGCGCATCAATTAAATATTCTCCGTTAAAAATGTCTTCTCCTGTTGCAGCGTCGCGTGTAAATGCAACACCCGTACCTGAGTTGGATCCCATGTTTCCGAACACCATTGCCTGGCAGTTTACTGCAGTTCCCCATTCGTCAGGAATTTGTTCCATTCTGCGGTAATAAATCGCACGGTCGTTGTTCCAACTTCCAAAAACTGCAGCAACCGCTCCCCAAAGTTGTTCCCAGGGATCTGTTGGGAAATCTTTACCAGTTTGTGCTTTAACTGCTGCTTTAAAGCGAGCAACTAATTCTTGCAAATCTTCTGTGGAAAAATCAGTATCCAATTGAATCCCTTTTTCTTCTTTTAATTCTTCAATAATTTCTTCAAAAGGATCAATTTCCTCTTTACTTTCAGGTTTCATACCCATTACAACATCGCCATACATTTGTACAAAACGACGGTATGAATCCCAGGCAAAACGAGAGTTGCCCGATTTTTTAGCAATACCTTCAACAGCAGCATCATTCATTCCCAGGTTTAAAACGGTATCCATCATTCCTGGCATAGAAGCTCTGGCACCTGAACGTACCGACATTAAACATGGATTTTCCTTGCTTCCAAAAACAGTTCCTGTTAGTTTCTCAACCAAAGCAACTGCAGCTTCAACTTCTGGTTTAATTTTGTCGAAAGTGGCTTGTTGTCCATCTTCGTTGTATGCGGTACAAACTTCAGTAGTGATAGTAAATCCCGGAGGAACCGGTACCCCAATAAGATTCATTTCTGCAAGGTTTGCACCTTTACCTCCAAGGAGGTTTTTCATGTCTGCTTTACCTTCTGCCTGTCCGGCTCCGAAAGTATATACATGTTTTGTCATAAAATTTTAATTTTTAGTTATAATATTAGAATTAAATATTTTCAAAATAGGGTTGCTAATGTAACTCTATTTTTCGTATTTAGAAAGCTTTTAAATTGATTATCGCCTGTTTTGTAGGCTTGTACGTATTGTATGTATTTATTGCACTATTTGTATGTGAATGCTGAAATTTCGTAACATTTTGCTCTATTCTGAATTAAATTTTAAGATGACATTATTTTGATTTGGATGCTTATTGGTTTAAGCTTATCAAATATAGGAAATCAAGTCTTAAAAAAGGAATCTTTTTTGCCTCGATTCTGCTGAAAATTAACTCTTAACATTCTTTAACTTACGTTGATACGTGTTAACTAAATTCTACTGTAATTTTGGAGCATAGAATTTGAATAGTTTAAGTGTTTTTTCATAGAGAATAGATTTGGTTAGGTTAGAAAACAGAGATGGTGGTTCGTCTCTGTTTTTTTGTGCCCAATAATTGCGTATTTGATTTTGCTCTTCTTTTCCGTTTTTTGGATTCATCAAATTTCAATTTGCTTGTCTGAATTCCTAAATAACATTCTTTAACTTACGTTGATACGAGTTAACTAAATTTTGCCGTACTTTTGGAGCATAGAATTTGAATAGTTTAAGTTTTTTTCATAGAAATAGATTTGGTTAGTTTAGGAAACAGAGATGGTGGTTCGTCTCTGTTTTTTTGTGTTTTATTCTGACATATTTTCATTAGCTCTTGCAACTTTCCGTAAAAGTATCATGATTTAAATGATTTGCGTGACATTCTGTCTGTCAGTTGATTGTGGACTGTATTTTGTTTGTTGCTCAAACGAATTTTAATAATTTGAGTCATGAATTATAACAATTTTACTATAAAGTCACAAGAAGCTATTCAACAAGCTTTTCATATTGCACAAGGGAATAATCAGCAAGCCATTGAAACCGGACACCTATTGCGTGGGTTAATTCACTCTGCCGAAAATGTTGTTGATTTTTTACTAAAAAAACTGAGTGTTAATACAGTTGTTTTTCAACAAGCATTAGATAAAATAATTGAATCGTATCCTAAAGTTTCAGGAGGCGAACAATACATTTCGAATTCAGCAAATCAAGTCTTACAAAAAGCTTTGGGTCTGGCTCAGGAAATGGGAGATCAATATGTTTCAGTTGAACATATTTTGCTGGCATTGTTAGAGGTGAAAGATTCCACCAGCCATTTAATGAAGGACAATGGTATTTCAAAAAAAGATTTGAAAGCGGCTATTTTGGAACTTCGTAAAGGAGGGAAAGTAGATAGCCAAACGGCAGAAGATAAGTTTAACTCGCTAAATCGATTCGCCGTTAATTTAAACGAGCGTGCGCGTTCGGGGAAACTCGATCCTGTAATTGGTCGCGACGATGAAATTCGCCGGATTCTTCAAATACTTTCGCGTCGAACCAAAAATAATCCCATTCTTATTGGTGAGCCGGGAACTGGAAAAACTGCGATTGCAGAGGGTTTAGCTCATCGGATTGTGCGCGGAGATGTTCCGGAGAACCTTAAATCGAAACAAGTATTTTCGTTAGATATGGGGGCTTTGGTTGCAGGAGCGAAATACAAAGGTGAGTTTGAAGAAAGGTTAAAAGCCGTTGTAAATGAAGTGGTACAATCCAACAATGAGGTGGTTTTATTTATCGATGAAATTCATACTTTGGTTGGAGCGGGCAAGGGAGAAGGAGCAATGGATGCGGCCAATATTTTAAAACCTGCTTTGGCACGTGGCGAACTTCGTGCGATTGGAGCAACAACATTAGCTGAATATCAAAAATATTTTGAAAAAGATAAAGCCTTGGAGCGTCGTTTTCAGGTAGTTCATGTAAATGAGCCTGACACTTTAAGCGCCATTTCAATATTACGGGGAATTAAAGAAAAATACGAGAATCATCATAAAGTGCAAATAAAAGACGATGCGATTATTGCATCGGTTGAATTATCGCAGCGTTACATTTCCGATCGATTTTTGCCCGACAAAGCGATTGATTTGATGGATGAAGCAGCAGCAAAATTACGATTGGAAATTGATTCGGTACCTGAAGAATTGGATGAAGTTGAGCGTCGCGTAAAGCAACTTGAGATAGAAAGAGAAGCCATTAAACGTGAAAACGATACTCGAAAGCTGGCTTCACTTGGCGAAGAAATTTCAAATTTGAAAGAGGAACAGTCGAAGTTGCGCGCCAAATGGCAATCGGAAAAATCGGTAATCGAAGCTATTCAGAAACAAAAAGAAGCTATTGAATCCTACAAGTTTGAATCCGATCAGGCCGAACGTCAAGGCGATTATGGGCGGGTTGCAGAGTTGCGCTATGGAAAAGTTAAGGAAGCTGAAGCCGAGATTGCCAGAATTCAACAAGAAATAGATTCCATGAAAAATGGAGACAATCTGATAAAAGAAGAAGTAGATAGTGAAGATATTGCCGAGGTTGTAGCGCGTTGGACAGGTATTCCGGTTTCGAAAATGTTGCAAAGCGAGCGCGAGAAATTGCTGCACATGGAGGAAGAATTACATGATCGGGTGATTGGTCAGGACGAAGCGATTGTTGCAGTTTCGGATGCAGTGCGTAGAAGCCGTGCCGGGTTGCAGGACGAAAAACGCCCCATTGGATCGTTTATTTTTTTGGGAACTACCGGTGTGGGAAAAACAGAGCTGGCAAAAGCATTGGCAGGGTATCTGTTTAACGATGAAAACATGATTACGCGAATTGACATGTCGGAGTACCAGGAAAAATTTTCGGTAACACGATTGATTGGTTCGCCTCCCGGATATGTGGGTTACGACGAAGGAGGTCAGTTAACAGAGGCTGTGCGTCACAAACCCTATTCGGTGGTTTTGTTTGATGAAATAGAAAAGGCGCACCCCGATGTATTTAATGTATTGCTGCAGGTTTTAGACGATGGTCGTTTAACCGATAACAAAGGGCGTACAGTGAATTTTAAAAACACCATTATTATAATGACATCGAATTTGGGATCGCATATTATTCAGGAGAACTACGAAAATATGACTGACGAAAACGAAGTAGCAGTATTGGAACGCACCCAAAATCAATTGCTCGAAATGTTGCGAAAAACCATTCGTCCCGAGTTTTTAAATCGTATTGATGAAACCATTGTCTTTACACCGTTAAATAAATCGGATATCAATAAAATTGTAAAAATTCAGTTTAACGAGGTGGTAAAACGTTTGTCGGGCAGCGATTTGAAAATTGAAATTACAGATGCTGCAATTAATTGGCTGGCGAATTTGGGCTTTGATCCGCATTTTGGAGCCAGACCGGTTAAACGGGTATTACAAAAATATGTTTTAAACGAACTTTCAAAACGAATTTTAGCCGGGCAGGTACAAAAAGACAGTCCAATTGTAATTGAAGAAGAAGGTGGCAAGCTCGTTTTTCGGAACTAGATTGAGCTAATTCAGAATAATAAAAAAGGAGAAATCTACTGTTGATTTCTCCTTTTTTATTACATCGAAATGATGAAATCAAACCGGGTACTTTTTCGGATAAACATATTTAGCCCAAATAA
>JBFFMM010000010.1:0-31179 GCA_041554075.1 Draconibacterium sp.
ACCGTTTGCCCAAGGTTGGGGATGGTGTACAATTAATCCAAAATTATTTAGCCAGTGGGACAATGAGGATCCAAGAAAATTAGGTTCTATTCTTCAGGTTGGACAAGAAGATCAAGGAACCGCCGGTTATCAGCCAGATAAAGGTGACCATGAAACGGGTCTTTGGAACAAGAAATATACTGCACTACAGTACGGCGACGGAACAGGTGGCAACAAAGGTATGTTTGTACAACTTTACAACTGGGGTAATGCCGATATGCAATTAATGCATGCACAAGATTTTATTTTTATGCGTTTTGCCGATGTATTGTTAATGCATTCCGAAATCTCGGGAACAGCAGATGGTATGAATGCTGTTAGAGCGAGAGCTGGTTTAGACCCTGTTTCTTATTCGTTGGAAGCATTAAAACAAGAAAGAATACATGAACTAGCATTTGAAGGTTTGCGTTGGTTCGACCTTGTTCGTTGGGGCGACGTAACTACTGCTTTTGATGGAACAATTGATGTAAGAAATTCAGGATCTGATGCAAAATACAAAGTTACATACAGACCGGAAACCAAAGGATTGGTTCCAATTCCTGAAACTGAAATGAGATTGGCTAACGGTGTTTACGAACAAAACCCCGGTTGGTAATAAGTTATAATTTTAATAGATAAGCGATATGAAAAGAAATAATATAATTTACAGTCTTTTTATTGGATTGATGCTGCTAACGGTAGTTTCATGCGATTCAATCGTAGACGAAAAATTCCTTGAAAACAGTACTGATGTTGAAGGAGTTGAATTGGTTGCAACCCAAAATTCAGCAGGAGGTAATCTTATTGAGTTAAGCATGAATACACCCGGAGTAACTGGGTATTGGAACTATAATTTAGGGAAAGCCCTAACCAATAAAGTGGAATTTGTTTATCCTATTCCCGGAAAATCAACCTTTACATTTGTAGGAACTTTAGGTGCTGAATTTTTTGAAAAAACCATTGATGTTCAGGTCGATGTGCTGGATACTCCTTTGGATCAGGATTGGTACGACTTGGTAAGTGAAAATACATCTGCAGGAAAAACCTGGGTATTTGATGGTGGACCGGCACCTGATGGTGGAATGTGGTGGTTTATGGCCGATCCAAATAATCCTTGGGGATTATGGTGGAATGCCGCTGGCGACTGCTGTCCTCCGGTTGATGCCGCTGGAAAAATGCATTTCGATTTAAATGGTGCTGCAAATCTTACTTATTATTCCGGTCCTGATGCATCAGGACAAACTGGAAGTTTTGTACTTGATGTAGCAAATCAGACACTACAAGTAACTGGTACTAGCATTTTAGGTAACGAAGAGCCAAGGGGTAATCCCAATGGATTATACCAAATAGTTTCGCTTACCGAAGACAAAATGGTACTTTTTGTTTCGAACAATGCCGGTGGTACAGGTTGGACTTGGGTATTCCGACCAGAATAAATATTTTAACATAAATAACAACTCGATATCATCAGGGTATGTTGATACCTTGTTTCGTAATAGTTTAGTTTGATTTAAAAGGGAGTTGTCTACAACTCCCTTTTTATTAAATCCAAAAAATAGGAGAATGTATTGTGGCACACTCCAAAATTTAAGTTATGACTCACCTTTTTGCCATCAATTCATTTAATAAGTTTTTAAGCTTTGCCTTTATGAAATTAGTATCGAATAATGTAGGCTGAATTGAGTTAATAGGTCTGGATTTTAAAGTAATAATCAAGTTCAATCTTTATGTGTATTATACCAGATTGACAAGCAAAGACCACATATGAACTTGTTTTTCCCGTTTTCACTTTGTTCAAAAATTGTACCGTAGCAACGGCTATGCTAATATTTTTCATCTGGATAAAACAAAAAATAATTGGGCATACAATACGGAAATTTATAATCAAATTGGCATTGTTCATATATTGATAGTCAGCTAACAAAAATGCAAAAAGAAATGGGCAGTAAAATCAAAAATTGGTTCTCGAATATGTTTGCAATAATTCTATTTTTACTTTTTACTGGCTGCGGGAAAGAATCCACAGAGACTTCGTTTTCAGCAGATTTTAACTACGAGTTTATCGACGATAATAATGTTCGATTTACGAATAATTCAGAAGGCGAATATTACACCTTAAATTGGGATTTTGCGAATGGGGAAACGACCAGTAACACTCAAAAAACAAAAGTCTATACCATTTACTACCCACAAGCTGGTGAATACAACGTATCGCTTGTCCTTCTCGACTTTGATGGAAACAAGAATTCCGTTTCAAAAAAAGTTACCATTACAAAAGACGATTTGGTGGTTGCTTTTACAGCTACTGCTGATGCTACCAATCCAAACAAAATAAACCTGGTTAATACTTCGGTTGGTGATATTAGTTCATTCAAATGGCTATTTAGAGATCGGGAAATTGAAAACGAAACAAATACAGTTGCCTATTTCCCGTTTTCGGGAACTTATGAAATTGAATTACAAGTAACAAAAGGTTCCAGTGTATATACCGAAAAACAAACCGTGACCATTGCGAATGATGACGCTGATTATGTGGACAGTTTTACGCTAAGCTGGGCCGATGAGTTTGATGGTTCAAGTGTTAATACTACGGATTGGACTTTTGAAGCAGGTGCAAGTGGTTGGGGAAATAACGAACTACAAAATTATACAAATGGTGCCAATGCAGAAGTAAAAGATGGCACCTTGATTCTTACTGCCAGAAAGATAGACGACAATACATCCGTTGGTTCATATACTTCAACCCGAATGATTACCAGCGGGAAAAAAGAGTTCACTTATGGAAAAATGGAAATACGAGCAAAATTGCCTTCGGGTCGTGGAATTTGGCCGGCAATCTGGATGCTTGGCGCTGACATTGGTAGCGTTAATTGGCCGGCTTGTGGCGAATTAGATATTATGGAATATGTGGGTTACCAACCCAATACAATTCATTCAAATGTGCATACCACAGCGGGTTGGGGCGCCAATGGAAATGGGAGCAGTAAAACACTGACAACTGCCGAGGAAGAGTTTCATATTTATGGGCTTATCTGGACCGAAAAAGAAATGGTTTTTTATACTGACTCTCCTGATAATGTAACACACAGATATGCTCCATCAACAAAAAACGATGACAACTGGCCCTTTTATAAACCACAATTTTTTATCCTGAATGTGGCCGTTGGCGGAGACTGGGGAGGAGCACAGGGAATAGATAATTCAATTTTTCCACAAAGTATGGAAATTGATTATGTGCGTGTTTATCAACCAAACGAATAAAAACTAAAAACAACCTTATGGGAACGATGAAATACATAGCCTTTCTTTTTGCCATACTACTCGTGGGCGCATGTAATCAGAAAAAGGCAAATACATCAAATACCGATTCAGTGAATAAATCTCAAAACGAATATAAATTGGTTTGGCAAGATGAATTTGATTATTCGGGTCTGCCTGATTCAGGGAAATGGGGGTACGACACCGAAGGTAACGTTGCTGGCTGGGGAAACAACGAAGCACAGTATTATACTGTAGAACGGTTAGAAAATGTAAAAGTTGGAAATGGTATTCTGAATGTAATTGCTCAAAAAGAAGATTATAAAGATAAAAAATACACCTCGGCACGGTTGGTTTCAAAAGCAGATTGGAAATACGGTAAAATTGAAACCCGGGCAAAATTACCTGCCGGAATAGGAACCTGGGCCGCCATTTGGATGATGCCCGGAGGCTGGACTTATAACACCGGCAACTGGCCCGATATTGGCGAATTTGATATAATGGAGCATGTGGGTTACGAACCCGGTGTTATTCATGCTTCGGCGCACTCGAAAGATTACCAATGGCAAGTTGGAACACAAAAAACCGACACAATTCATATTGCTGATGCAACAGAAACTTTTCATTCATACATATGGGAGTGGACACCTGAAGTTGTAAAAGCTTATGTTGACGACCGACTTTATTTTGAATATAAAAATGAGGGTTTGGGTGAAACAAAATGGCCTTACGATAAACCATTTTATTTAATCTTAAATGTGGCCGTTGGTGGGGCATGGGGAAGTGTAAAAGGTATTGATGATGAAGCTTTTCCACAGATTATGGAAGTGGATTACGTCCGGGTTTATCAGAAAAAGTAGTTAAAAATTTTACAATAAGAAGAGCATGAAAAATTTTGTAACGATCATTTTAATTGGAATCACTATTGCAATGGGAGGATGTTCTGTTGAAAACGATACTGCCAAAAGTATGAATGATAAAAAAATACTTGATCTTATTTCTCAAATGACTGTTGAAGAGAAAATTGGTCAGATGCGGCAGATTAACGGCAATGGCGGACAGGTTTCGGCAGAATTAAAACAAGATATTATTGATGGCAAAATTGGCTCAATATTAAACGAGGTAAATGTAAAAACGGTTAACGAAATTCAACGGATCGCACTCGAAGAAAGCCGACTGGGTATTCCAATTATTATTGGTAGAGATGTAATTCATGGTTTTAAAACAGTTTTTCCTATTCCATTGGGGCAGGCAGCAACCTGGAATCCTGAAGTGGTGAAAAATGGTGCTCGGGTAGCAGCCAAAGAAGCCTGGTCGGCGGGTGTAAACTGGACTTTTGCACCAATGATTGACATCAGTCGCGATGCCCGCTGGGGACGAATTGCCGAAAGTTGTGGCGAAGATCCATACCTGACCTCGGTAATGGGAGTGGCCATGGTTGAAGGTTTTCAAGGCGAAAAGTTAAGCGACGATGGTTCTATTTTAGCCTGTGCAAAACACTTTGCAGGGTATGGTGCAGCCGAAGCCGGACGTGATTACAACACCACATTAATACCTGAAGGAGAATTACGAAATATTTATTTAAAATCGTTTCAGGCAGCAAAGGAAGCTGGAGTGGGCAGTTTTATGTCGGGATTTAACGACTTAAACGGAGTTCCTGCAACCGGCAATCAGTTTTTACTGCGGAAAGTTTTACGTGAGGAGTGGAACTTTGAAGGTTTTGTGGTGAGCGATTGGGCATCGATTACTGAAATGATTGCACATGGTTTTGCCGCCAATGAAAAGGATGCGGCACTAAAAGCAATTACTGCAGGCGTTGATATGGAAATGGCAACCACTTCCTATAAAACGTATTTACAAGAACTTATTAAGGAGGGGAGAATTGATGAGGTATTATTGGACGAAGCCGTTTATCGGATTTTAAAAGTAAAATTCGATTTGGGCTTGTTCGATAATCCTTATGTAAAAGAAGAAGACCAAAATCAATTTGCATTGCCCGAATATCTGGAGACAGCAAAAGAAGCTGCCATTCAGAGTATGGTTCTATTAAAAAATGAGAAAAGTATTCTGCCACTTACAAACCAGGTGGGGAAAGTTGCTTTAATTGGTCCAATGGCAAATCAGAAATATGAACAGTTGGGAACCTGGATATTTGATGGTGACAGCGATTTAACCATTACACCACTCAAAGCTCTTCAATCGGAATTAGGTGATAATAAAGTTTTGTTTGCAGAAGGTTTAAGTTACACTCGTTCAAAAGATAAAGCAGGCTTTGCACAAGCTGTTAATGTAGCAAAACAAGCCGATATGGTAATAATGTGTTTGGGCGAAGAGTCAATTTTGTCGGGAGAAGCACATTGTAGGGCATCGCTTGATCTGCCCGGTGCGCAAAACGAATTATTGGAAACGGTTGCAAAAACAGGGAAACCAATAGTGTTGGTTGTAATGGCCGGACGACCGCTTGCAATTGGCGACGTGAGTAAAAATGCAGATGCCGTTTTATATGCATTTCATCCCGGAACAATGGGTGGCCCGGCTTTGGCCGATTTGTTGCTGGGCAATGCAAATCCTTCAGGTAAACTACCAGTAACTTTTCCAAAAGCTGCTGGGCAAATTCCATTTTATTACAACCACAAAAATACAGGCCGCCCAGCTGATAAAAACACATGGACATGCATTGATGATATTCCGGTTGGAACCCTTCAAACTTCGTTGGGCAATAACTCGCATCATCTCGATTTGGGGTACGAACCTTTATTCCCTTTTGGGTATGGTTTATCGTACACCACTTTTGAATATAAAAACTTGAGCATTGAAACGCCAAAAGTAAAAATGGGTACTGATGTGCTTGCTTCGGTTACACTTGAAAATACAGGAAACTTTGCAGGCGAAGAGGTAGTTCAACTTTACATCAGAGATTTGGTGGGTTCGGTTACACGTCCGGTAAAAGAATTAAAAGGTTTTAAAAGAGTTCAGCTAAAACCTGGAGAATCGCAAAAGGTAACATTTAAACTAAATACTTCGGAACTGGCATTTTATAATCAGATGATGAAAGAAGTGACAGAGCCCGGAGAATTTCATTTATGGATAGGCGGCAGTTCAAATGCTGAATTACAGACATCGTTTGTTGTTGAATAATTTATGAATTAAACAAGATGAAAAATATATTCTTAGGTAAAACTGAATTAAAAGGTCAGGAAAGTAAGGTTTCCGGTCAGTTTGTTGAAATTGAAAACGAAAAGTTCTACAAAATCAGCAACTACAATCAGATGCCCGATTTTTTTATGACCATTGTTAGCGACTCGGACCACTGGATGTATTTGTCGAGCAACGGATCACTTTCAGCCGGAAGAAAAAATCGCAACAACGCACTTTTCCCTTATTATACCGATGATAAAATTCACGATTATAAAAACTCAACAGGCAGTAAAACCATTTGTTTGATTGAAAAAGAGGATAAAGTTTTTTTGTGGGAGCCGTTTACCGATGAGTCGGAAAAGGTTTATAAAATTGAGCGGAACTTGTACAAAAGTATTTATGGCAACAAAATAATTTTTGAAGAAATAAATACGGAGTTCGGAATAGGTTTTCAATATGGGTGGTACAACAGCGAAAAGTTTGGTTGGATTAAAAAATCTAAAATTCGAAATTTTAGCAAGGCGCCTGTAAAAGTTGAAATTCTTGACGGGATTAGAAATTTGCTTCCTTACGGAGTTGATTATGCTTTTCAGAATGAATACAGTAATTTGCTGGATGCATACAAAAAAAATGAATTGCTCGAAGAAAGTAAACTGGGTTTGTTTATGCTCAGTGCTATTCCGGTAGATCGCGCCGAACCCAGCGAGGCATTAAAAGCTACCAGCGTTTGGTCGCAGGTTCCTGTAAAAAATGCCAGGTATTTAATTTCCAATAATCAACTCGAAAATTTTCGAATTGGTGCAGGAGTTGAAACTGAAGTTGATATTCGTGCAGCAAGAGGGGCGTATTATATAAATGCTGAATTTGAATTGGCAAAAGATGAAAAGCAAGAATGGTATATTATTGCCGAGTTAAACCAGGATGCCAGCGATGTGGCTAATCTTGATGCATTTATTAAAAACCATACGAACGCTGTAAAAGAGTTGGAAGAAGATATTGCTGCCGGAACAAAAAAGCTAATTAAAATTGTTGCCAACGCCGATGGTTTGCAGCTGGGGAATGAAGAACTGGGATTTGCACGCCACTTTTCAAATACCCTCTTTAATGTAATGCGAGGTGGAATTTATACGGACAACTATCATTTTGAAACAAAGGATTTTGCTTTGTTTGTTCAGCAAACAAATAAAAAGGTGTGGGCGCAATTTGGTGTAAAAATTCAACAACTTCCGCTGGTTTTTGAGTATACTAAATTACTCGACTGGGCGAAAGAATTTAATAATCATGAGCTGGAACGTATTTGCTACGAATATTTGCCACTAACATTTAGCCGTCGTCATGGCGATCCAAGTCGTCCGTGGAATCAGTTTTCAATTGAGGTAAAAAACAGCGATGGCAGCGATAAATTAAATTACCAGGGAAACTGGCGTGATATTTTCCAGAACTGGGAAGCTTTAAACCAATCGTTTCCGGAATACATTGAAGGTGCAATTAGTAAATTTTTAAATGCGTCAACAGCCGATGGTTACAACCCGTACCGTATAACGCGCGAAGGAATCGACTGGGAAAGTCCGGATCCCGATGATCCATGGGCATACATTGGCTACTGGGGCGATCATCAAATTATTTACTTGCAGAAATTTTTGGAGCAATCAAACAACTTTCACCCGGGTAAACTGGATGAATTGTTGACAAAGGAAATTTTTGTTTTTGCCAATGTTCCGTATCGAATAAAATCCTTCGACGATATTGTAAAAAACCCAAAAGATACCATTGTTTTCGACCACAATTTAAATGTTGAAGTTGAAAAATTAGCTGCAGAAATTGGTGCCGACGGACGTCTTTTGCAAAATAAAAACGGAGAAATTTATCGAACGAATTTAACTGAAAAAATTCTGATAACACTTCTATCCAAACTAAGTAATTTTATTCCCGAAGCCGGTATTTGGCTAAATACTCAACGCCCCGAGTGGAACGATGCACACAATGCTTTGGGGGGTAACGGAGTTTCAATGGTTACCTTGTATTACATTCGCAGGTTCCTGAAATTTTGGGAAGAAAAGTTTACTACAACTTCTGTTGAAAAGATGGATATTTCGGAAGAAACTAACCAGCTTTTTACAACTGTTTTTTCACTATTTCAAAAGAACATTAATTTAGTATCAAAAGGATTTTCAGGCGAAGAAAGATATAAATTTACACGTGATCTTGGGAAAGCAGGTGAGAAATACAGAACTTCAGTTTATAAGCATTCTTTTTCGGGGGGAAAGGCGACGCTTACAAGCTCACAATTGAAAGAATTTACTTCTTTGTGTCTGCTTTTTATCGAACAATCCATTGCGGCAAACAAACGGGAAGACGGGTTGTATCATGCCTATAATCTGATTTCGGTTAAAGGAGAAAGTATAGCTATTCGTTATTTATACGAAATGCTGGAAGGCCAGGTAGCGGTGCTAAGTTCCGGTTATTTAACAACAGAACAAAGCTTGGGTGTTTTAGATGCTTTAAAGGCAAGTGCTTTATTTCGCGAAGATCAGTTTAGTTATATTCTTTACCCAAATCGACAGCTTCCTCGTTTTACCGCGAAGAACAACATTCCGAAGGAATTTGCTGAAAAATCAATTCTTCTGCAAAAATTGCTTACCGATGGAAATTCGTCAATCGTTACAAAAGATGTAAACGGAAACTACCATTTTAACAGTGCCTTCCGGAATGCCGATGTGTTAAAGACTGCCCTTGGGGAGCTGAACAACGAAACCTACGGAACATTGCTTGAGCAAGAAAAGGAATCGGTATTAACTATTTTTGAGGAGATTTTCGACCATCAATCTTTTACCGGAAGGTCGGGAACTTTTTTTGGTTACGAAGGACTTGGCAGCATTTACTGGCACATGGTTTCGAAACTATTGTTGGCAACGCAGGAGTGTTACTTCAAAGGAGTTTCGGAAAATGCGAATGTTGAAACTTTAGGGAGATTGAAGGCGCACTACTATGAGATTAAAGCTGGAATTGGCATGTATAAATCTCCTGAATTGTACGGTGCATTTCCAACCGATGCCTATTCGCACACGCCAGCTAACTCGGGCGTAAAACAGCCCGGATTAACGGGGCAGGTAAAGGAAGACGTGTTATCGCGCTTTGGCGAACTGGGAATACTAATCGAAAATGGTGAAATCATTTTTAAACCTTCGTTATTAAACAGTAATGAAATTCTGACAACAAATCAATCGTTTGTTTATTTTGATTTAGCAGAGAATAAAAAAACTATAGTACTGAACAAACAGCAAATGGGATTTACTTTTTGCCAGGTTCCGGTTACATATACTTTTGGTGCCAACCAGCACATTGTTGTTCATTTTACTGATGGAGAACCAAAAGAGATACAGGGAAATGTTCTTCCTAAAAATTTAAGCACAAAAATATTTAACAGAAGTGGAGAAATAGAACGCCTCGATGTTTATTCAAAAACTTCATAAACTTCAAAAAATATGTCCTTACGTAGTGAATATATTATGTCGCAGGCGGGAGCCGATTTTTCCAGTGTTTCAAAAGAAGTCTTGTCGGATATGTTTGAGAAATACCTGAAAAATGGAATCCATGGAATGTGCTTTAGTTCCTATACCGATGAGCAGGAACCGGGTTCTTTAGTGAGCGAAGAACAGATAAAGGAGCGAATTGAAATTATTAAGCCTTACACCAAATGGGTGCGTACTTTTTCGTGTACCGATGGAAACGAGCTTATTCCGGCTATAGCCAAAGCGAACGGCTTGAAAGTTATGGTTGGCGCCTGGTTGAGCGATAGTAAGGAGTTGAACGAAATTGAGATTAAAAATCTAATTAAAGAGGCGAAAGCCGGCCATGCCGATTTGGTGGCTGTGGGAAATGAAGTTTTGTATCGTGAGGAATTAACCGAAGAAGAGTTGCTGGAATACATCTACCGTGTAAAAGAACAGTTGCCGGGTATTGAAGTGGGATATGTTGATGCGTATTACGAGTTTAAAAACCGCCCTGCTATTACCGAAGCCTGCGATGTGATTTTTGCCAACTGCTATCCTTTTTGGGAAGGTTGCCACATCGATTATTCACACTTGTATATGCAAAATATGTATTTTCAGGCCTTGCAGGCAGGAAAAGGGAAACGGGTAATTATCAGTGAAACGGGCTGGCCCAATCGTGGATCGAACTTCGAAGCTTCCGAACCATCTTTTGAAAACGCCATGCGGTATTTTATAAATACTCAAAAATGGAGTAAGGAAGAAAACATTGATGTGATGTATTTTTCGAGTTTTGACGAGTTGTGGAAGGTTGGCGATGAAGGCGATGTTGGGGCCTACTGGGGCCTTTGGGATAAGGACGGAAAACCAAAATATTGGAAATAAGCGATTAAAACTACAAACCAAAACGAAATGATTACACGAAAATATAAGGTATTAATACATTTGGTAATAGTAGTGTTTGCAATTATTTTCATTGCGGCTAGTGCTCAGAAAAGCGGAAAAAACAAAGAGACTGTAAATATGAATAGTTCAGATTCCAATTCAATTCAACAGGAAAAAGAAGATTTGCTTACCGGAGTTTCAAAGGCGGTTTGTTATTCAGGTTTTAGAACCGGGCAGCACCCCGACCGAGGTGAAGGTGCTAAAAATCCAACACGAGAGCAGGTTTTGGAAGACCTCAAAATTGTGAGAAACGATATGGGTTTTAAACTCATTCGCCTCTACGATTCGGGAGTAAACTCAGCTTTGGTGCTTCAAATTATTCAAGAACATCAACTCGACATTAGAGTTATGCTAGGAATCTGGCTTCATGCAGAATTAAGTGCACACGAAACCTGTGCATGGCTTACCGAACCCATTCCGCAAGAGGAGCTTGATGCGAACAAAATTATAAATCTGGAAGAGTTAAAAAGGGGAATAAATCTGGCCAATAAATATCCAGAAATTGTAGCTGCCGTAAATGTTGGTAACGAAGCGCTGGTTGATTGGAACGACCACAAAATGCACATTGACACGGTTATCGCCTATTGTCAAAAAGTAGGTAATGCCATTCAGCAGCCGGTAACTGTTGCCGATAATTACGAATGGTGGGCCGCACACGGAGAAAAATTAGCTGACGTACTCGATTTTATTTCGGTACATATTTACCCGGTTTGGGAAGGGAAAGATATTGATGAAGGAATGTTCTATTCCATCCAAAATATTCAGAAAGTACGCGATGCACTTCCGGATGCAAAAATAGTAATCAGCGAAGCCGGCTGGGCATCGGTAGCTTCCGAATTTGGCGAACGAGCAAGTGAAGAAAAACAGTTACAACAGTACAATGAACTGATGAAGTGGTCGGAAGAAATGAACATCACCACCTTCTTTTTTGAAGCGTTTGATGAGGATTGGAAAGGAAATCCAGACAATCCGATGGGCGCTGAAAAACACTGGGGATTATATACCGTTGATAGGAAACCGAAACTGGTGATGAAGAGAAATTAGAACGAGTGGCCTCTTCCAGATTTTTTAAATTCGTTAGAATTGAAAAATCTGTCCCTCTCTTCGAGTAGAGAAGGCATATGTTACAAATGAATGAAGGCATATAAAATAACTGCCGGCTAATCGTCCCTCTTTACGTCAAAGAAGGAATTAGAGAGTGAGTTAAAATGACAATTTGAAAAAATATGAATTTCCTTTACTCCTCCCCTTTGGGGAGGCTGGGAGGGGCTTATAACTAAACTTATGGCACATTACAAAACGGCAAAGGAAGACATTGTTCCCTTTGGACAAAAATTATCATTTGGTTCAGGACATTTGGCAAACCAATTATTCCCTGCAGCATTGGGTGTGTTTATGGTTGTGTTGGTTATGTCATTAAATATGAACCCGATTCTGGCAGGTATTTTAGGTGCACTGCCCCGATTATTGGATGCTCTAACCGATCCGATTATGGGTTTTATTTCGGATAATACTAAATCGAAATGGGGACGAAGAAAACCATATATCTTGCTGGGAAGTGTGATTACAGGTGTGGCGTTTATGGTAATGTGGCAATTAAATCCTGAAAATTCACAAACCTACAATTTTATCTATTTTTTAATTGTTTCTATATTTTTCTACATCGGTTATACCATTTTTGCAACCCCTTTAATCGGGTTAGGTTACGAAATGACACCCGATTATAACGAACGTACCCGCTTAATGGCAGTGTCGCAATGGATGGGACAAGTAGCCTGGATGATTGCGCCCTGGTTTTGGGTGATTATTTACGAACCAGCTATTTTTGAATCTGCGCCCGAAGGGGCAAGAACTCTTTCCATTTGGGTAGGAGCAGTTTGTATGATTTTAGGAATTATGCCGGCATTTTTTAACAAAGAAATGATTGTGCCTGATAAAAGTAAAATGGCAAACTTATCGATGAAAGATTTGGCCGTTAATACCAAAGAATTTGTTAGAGGCATAAAACTCACACTTAAAAACAAGCCGTTTATAAAACTTTGTGGTGCAACGTTCTTAATATTTAATGGCTTTCAAACCATTGCACAATTTGCCATGTTTATTATTGTATACTACTTGTTTAATGGCGACAAGGTTGCTGCAGGAACATGGCCGGCGTGGTTCGGAACGATAAGTGCCATGGCCACTGCATTTCTGGTAATTCCTATTGTTACAAAGTTGTCTGAAAAATATGGTAAGAAAAATGCATTTATAATTGCCACTCTAATTTCAATTATTGGATATGCTTTAAAATGGTGGGGGTTTAATCCTGCAAATCCATGGCTTATGTTTATGCCAATTCCTTTTCTTTCGTTCGGGATAGGTGGTTTGTTTACACTAATGATGTCGATGACAGCTGATGTTTGCGATTTAGATGAATTGAACAATGGCGAACGTCGTGAAGGAATGTTTGGGGCAGTGTACTGGTGGATGGTAAAACTGGGAACTGCACTTGCTTTACTTACAAGTGGTGTTGTTTTGTCGCTTGTTGGTTTCGACCAAACGATTGATCAACAATCTGCTGAAGCGCTTACGAATCTTCGAATCGCTGATATTGTAATTCCTATTGTTACGGCACTAATGGCAATCGTAATAGTTTGGAAATACAATATCACTGAAACCAGAGCTCATGAAATAAGAGAAGCATTAATCGCCCAACGTGGAAAGGCGCACCATCAGGGCGAAGAATAGCTTTTTTTTAAATTCAGAATTACGCTGCTATGAAAAATTTAATTGTCTTATTTCTGATTGCCTTAATTGTTTATTCATGTACTAACAACGACAGAATTGATGTTGTAAGCATTTCAGGAAGAAAAGTACTGGTAAACGATAATCCTTATTTAATTAAGGGAATTTGTTATCATCCTGTACCCAAGGGTAGCGATAAAAGAAGCTTCGATAATTTAACTGAAGATTTGGCTTTAATGGTTGAAGCTGGAATAAACACCATTCGGGTTTATGAACCAATAACAGAAAAGTCTGTTCTGGACGAAATAGATGCTGCAGGACTCAAGGTCGTTTTAGGTTTTGGTTATAATCAAGGTGGAAATTTTGATATTCTTTCAGGAACATTTATCGATTATGTAAATAAGTATAAAAGTCATCCGGCAATTTTGTTTTGGGAATTGGGTAACGAATACAATTACCATCCCGAGTGGTTTGATGGGAATATTCAAAACTGGTACACTGCATTAAACAATGCCGCTGAGTTAATCCATCAAAACGATTTATCGCATCCGGTAACGACTGCACACGGCGAGTTGCCCGATTCTTTAGCACTCTCAATGTGTCCAAATATTGATGTTTGGGGAATGAACGTTTACAGATGGGATAATCCGGAAACAATTTTTGCCCAGTGGAGTGCAGTTAGTTCAAAGCCAATGTATTTGTCTGAAGCTGGAGCTGACAGTTATATGACAGTCAAAAAAAATGGTTACGAACAAGGTGAAAATGAAACAGCACAGGCTGATGCAACTGCTAACATTTTGAATGCTACTTTCAGTAATACGGAAATTTGCTCGTGTGTTACTCTTTTTGCTCTTGTTGATGAATTGTGGAAAGCGGGTAACAACGATAAACTCGACCCGGGAGGTTGGGCTCCCAATAGTAGTGGCGTTCCTTACGATGGTGCTCCAAACGAAGAATATTGGGGAATTCTAAAAATTGACAGGAGCAAAAAACAAGCTTTTGATGTGGTGAAGGAGAAATATTTGGAACTGAAATAAAAGATTATTCTGACTTGTTTCACCGTGTCTTTCGCCTGGTGATGTCAGGGATAATCGGGATTAGGCTTTAGCCTTTAAAATATTAAAATAACGACTTTTTAAACTTGAAAAATTAAGGGCTAAATAAAGGTGATTTTGGTAATAGCACCAAGCTAAAGCATGGTGTAAAAAATAGAAACTTTTGTACATGAATAGTGACTTATAAGCTAAAACCAATAAATTATGAATGCATCAACAACAAAACTATCGCTAAAAGAAAAAATTGGATACAGTTTGGGTGATACCGCTTCGCACTTTGTGTGGGACATGGTAGGTTTTTGGATACTTATTTTTTATACCGACACTTTTGGAATTTCGGCAGCAGCAGCCGGTACAATAATGTTAATTGCTCGTTTTTGGGACATGGCCAGCGACCCGATTATGGGAATTATTGCTGACCGCACAAAAACCAAATGGGGAAAATTTCGCCCATATATCTTATGGATGGCTTTGCCCTACAGTATTTTGGCTGTTTTGGCATTCTCTACACCCGATTTTGGAAATACAGGGAAAGTAGTTTACGCCGGAGTAACCTATATTTTGCTGATGACGGTTTTTACTGCTATTAACCTTCCGTATTCATCGTTAGGTGCAGTAATGACTTCCGATTCTTATGAACGTGCCGGATTAAATTCATACCGCTTTATTTTTGCTTTTGTGGGGCAGTTTATTGTTTCCGGAACCGCTTTGTCGTTGGCACTCTATTTTGGGAAAGGCGACTCTGCAAAGGGTTATCAATACACGCTTATACTTTTCTCCATCATCAGTTTCATTTTGTTCATGATTACTTTTAAAACGACCAGAGAGCGTGTTCAGCCTCCTAAAAAACAAAAGGAATCGTTAAAAGAAGATTTTTTTAACCTCTTTAAAAACAAGCCTTGGGTGATTCTGTTTTTTGTGGGGATAATTTCGTTTATCATGTTCGCGATGCAAAACCTTTCCATCGCGTATTATTTCAAATATTACATTGGTAAAGAAGAAAGTGTGCAGTTGTTTAATGTAATCGGAACGGTTGCGTTGATTGTAGCCATTCCATTCTCCAAACCTTTGGCGAAACGATTTGGAAAGCGCACTGTGTTTTTGGCAAGTTCGCTGCTTTCGGGATTCTTTTTTATCCTTTTATACCTGCCGGGTGTAAACGATATTTATATGATTTATGGCTTTAATATTTTGGCTAAAATGGCCTATGCTCCAGCAGTTCCATTACTTTGGACCATGCTTGCCGATACGGCAGATTATTCGGAATGGAAAACCGGAAGACGTGCAACCGGACTAACTTTTTCGGCAGCAACTTTTGCTCAAAAAGCAGGCTGGGGAATTGGCGGCGCACTGGCAGGCTGGATGTTGGCCATTTTTAAATTTACTCCAAATGTTGAACAAACCGAGACAGCAATCACCGGAATTAAATTAATGATTTCAGTATTTCCCGGTATTCTTTATATGTCGTGCGCCATTCTTTTATTCTTCTACAGCATCGACCACAAAACTTGTGTAATTATGCAGGCAGATTTGGAAGCCAGAAGAATGACTGAGGAAAATGACTAAATAAGGCGCAGCTATTCCAATTCCTCATTCTGATTTGATTTCGATTTGGAGGCAGAATGTCGTATTTTTATTTTTAAAAAATGATTGTGTCAATTCAACACATTCTCTTTAAACTATTAATTATTTTTAGTAAACTTGTTCTTCAAAAAATTTATATTAAAATCTAAACCAATGAGTCAAAAAGAATCGAGTCAATTAAATCGAAGAAAATTTTTGGGTCTCTCAGCACTGGGATTAACTGGGTTAACAGTTTTGCCAAGTTGGGTGATTGATGGAGTAAAAATAGCTCCGAGTGATAGAGTAACAATGGGATTTATCGGTCTCGGCCAACAGGGAATGAACGATTTTGCAAGTTTTTCATCGGTTCCCGGATTGCAAGTTGTTGCTTGTAGCGATGTGGATACCATGAAAACAGAGCGTTTTAAACGTCGTGTAGAAGAATGGCAAAAATCGAAAAATATAGCGCCACGTTGCGATAAATACGAACGCTACGAAGAGTTACTGGAACGTAAGGATATTGATGCAGTGGAAGTATGTACACCCGACCACTGGCATGCTTTAATGACTATCCACGCTTGTCAGGCAAGCAAAGATGTCTATGTACAAAAACCGCTTTCGTTTACCATTACTGAAGCGCAAAAAATGGTACGTGTTGCCAACGACAACAAACGTATTGTACAGGTGGGCAGCCAGCAGCGTTCAAGTGCCGAATTCCAAAAAGCAATTGAATTGGTACAGTCAGGCGCCATTGGCCACATCGATAAAATTTATGCAAAAGTAGGTGCACCACCAACACCACTTGATCTTCCTGAAATGCCAGTTCCTGGTAACCTGAATTTCAATTTGTGGATGGGGCCGTTAAATGATCCAAATATTCATTATCATCCTGATCTTTGTCCACCAATATCTGTTGACCCACCAGAAAGAGAAAAACTTTGGGGAGCATGGCGTTGGTACCGCGAAACCGGAAACGGTTTTACTGCTGACTGGGGTGCCCATATGTTCGATATTGCACAAGCTGCAATTGGTATGGATGGTTCTGGTCCTTCTGTAATTATTCCAAAAGGATATAACGGACAGGAATACCTTACATTTAAATACCAAAATGGTGTTGTGATGACTGAACAACCTTATTTGGAAGATATGCCTGATGCACAGGGTATTAAATTTATTGGAGACAAAGGATGGATTGAAGTAGCTCGTGGTTATTTAGCATGTTCCGATTCTTCACTGGTTCCTGAAAAACTGGCTGGTCGTCGTCCAAAAAATCTAACTCCTGAAGAAAGGAAGAAGATGTTTGAAGAAATGAAAAAGGCACAGGAAAAAGGTGGTGGTAGTTTTGAGATTAGTTCGCCACATATGGAAAACTTTATTGACGGAGTTCGTTCACGTCAGAAAACCATTGCTCCAATTGAAGTAGGAGCAAGTACTGCAAAATTGTGTTGTTTGGGTAACATGGCTACCGAAATGGAACGTCCGGTAAACTGGAATCCTGCAACTGAAAGTTTTGGCGAAGATAAAGAAGCATGGAACCACCGTTTGTATCACTACAATTATAGAGGTTCTTATAAATTATAGAAAGTAAGTTTATGGAAAAGAGAGAATTTCTTAAAAGACTCGGACTCTTAACAGCAGGGGGAGTTGTTGCTGGTTCAATGAATCCGGCAGCTGCATCTTCAATGGTTGATGCGATGGCTAAAAAGAAACAAGTCGGATTACAAATCTATTCTTTGGGTCGCGAATTAACAGCTGACGTGCCGAACGGCTTGAAAAAAATAAATGAGATTGGTTATAGTACAATTGAGTTAGCAGGTTACGGCAACCGGAAAATGGGCGAATATTCGGTAGAAGAATATCGCAAACTTGCCGATGATGCGGGATTGAAAATAACAAGTTCGCACGTAAATCCTCCAACTAGGGAAATTACGAAAGACAAATTGGGTGAGATTGCTGATTTTTGGAAGCAAACTGTTGAAGATCATGTGAAATTTGGTGTTAAAACACTGGTTCAACCTATGATGCCAAGTGTAAAAACCCACGATGACGTAGCCGTTGTATGTGAATCATTTAATCAGGCCGGTGAGATTGCAAAGTCGGCAGGAATTAAATTTGGCTACCACAATCATCACATGGAGTTTGAGCGTATTGCTACCGAAGAAGATAAAAAGAAACAACGAAATCCATGGATGCCGGTGGGCGATGTGATTTATGATTTATTCCTCAATGGTACCGATCCAAATCTTGTATTTTTTGAGATGGATGTTTACTGGACAGTAATGGGAAGTAACGACCCACTGGAATATTTCGAGAAATACCCTGACCGTTTTCCTGTTCTTCACATTAAAGATCGTTCGGTACTTGGACAATCAGGTATGATGAACTTTAAAAATATATTCACCAAAGCTTATGAAAATGGGCTTGATGAATTTTACGTCGAATTGGAAGGCATCAGAAAGGGCGATAAAACGCAATTTGATGGTGTGGCTGAGTGTTACGATTATTTAGCCAATGCTCCATTTGTAAAATAGACGAACTACTTTAGTAACAAAAAACGGGAGTGAATATTCACTCCCGTTTTCTTTGTGGCTATATTGGTATTAAACTCAGCTTATAAAGCAGCTGTCTTATTGTTTACCATAACGGCATCCTCCATAATTACATCGTAAAAATATCCTGCGCCAAAGTCTTTGTCCAGAATTATTGTTCCTTTAAAAGTTACTTCATCGTTTAATGCAGGTAAATCCTGACTGGTAATAGTAAGGTCGAAACGATCATTAAAGTTTGATCCATCCTGAATATGAATCCAGTTTTTACCCATTACTTGTTTGTTTACTTTTACTACGATTCCTCTGATTTCGATTTCCTTATTTTCATAACTGGAAGAATTTTCAAAAATCTGAGCTACAGTTAACTCACCTGCTTGTTTTTCAAGCGAAACTTCATCGTTTTGTTTAACCGCTGCTTTGCCCGAATGCGCAGTGGTTCCCATTCCCATTTCCGGCGAAGGAGCGGCACTTGTTGAGTTTCCGGCCAAGGGACTTGTGCTAACTGTATTTATAAAATAAATGCTTTCAAAGTCGCGATCTAACTCTTTACTATGAAAATTAGTCATTTCTAACTCACTATCGTAGTAATATTTGTCACCTTTTGTTGCATCCATTCTGGAAACAGCCACCCAGCGGTCGGCAGAATTTTCGCTAACTTTCATGTAAGTGTAGTTCGACGTTTGTACAACTTCCTGTACTTCAAAAGCTTTTATATTTGATTGTACTTGGTTGGTAACAGGTTGACCATTCTTATTTCTTACACAAGAACTTGAAAAAACAATGAAAGCAATTAATAGTATTTGATACAATTTCATCTTAAATAATTTATAGTTTAAAATTTTCTTCTCAGATTAAAATAAACTCTGTTGTATGTATTCTTTTCCTGAAAAGTAGCTTCAAAGTTAACAGATAAATATAACTTTTTGTTGAATCGATAGGACAAATCAATTTCAGAAATGTGCTGATTTAGTTGGCTGGCGGTATTTATATAATTGAAATTGACCATTCGATAGTTAAGCATGGCAAATAACTTTCCCTGTACCAGATCTTTTGTTAAACGTGCCCCAAATATTTGGCCATCGAGGTAGCTGGTTTGCATTAAATTTGCCGACAAAGTGAAGGACGCTTCAATTAAGGGAATCCGGGTGTATGTAGCATAGCCACGGAAAGTATTGGTGTGACGGGTATCGCCCTCTCGAAAACGGGTGCCGGCATCTACTCCAAGGTTAAGTAATTTAATGGGACGGTAAGTAATTCGTCCACGAAATCCTTGTCGGCTGGCCTGCTGAAGAATCTCGTCGGTGTAGTTTCTGAAAGTCTCGTAGTAAATTACATTTTTACGATTATCATACGAGCCAAACAATGAAAGTTGACGCGATACCCGGTAGCGTAACGAAAGATACAAACCCGTTAAACTGACAGTATTTTTGGCAGTCCCATTCTCCAATTTAAATAAGTCGAGTTCGAATGAGGAAAAAAACGATACATTTTTCAGCATGGTATTGCTGTGCTGAAAATAGACAAAACGACGGTCGGTATTTCCTTTATTAAGTTGTTCGAAAAAGGCCAGTGACGATTGTGCAAAACCATTTTCCGATTTTGTGTTATGACCAATATAAGCACCATATTCCAATAAATCAGGATTAAATCCATAATCGGTATAATCAGGGCGGGCTCCAACTACTGCACCCACATAAAAATCGTTCCAGCTTTTTTGAAATTGCAAACCATCAACTGCCCCAACATTGGCAATTCGGGAATTAATTTTTCGACCTGCCCAAAGTGTGGTCGATTTGTTAAAATCGTATTGCAAGGCCAGGCTGTAAATTTTTAAGGCATTGTTGAGGTTTTCTTTTACCACGTCCCACTCGTTTAACTTATGTGAAAAAGAAATATACGTTTCAGCAGATAGTTTTGAGTTTGCAATATTTTCAGCTTGCATTGAGAGTGTGTATCGGAATCGATAATAGTCATTATCAGTGGCACTCGAAAAATTGGAGTACGAAGAGAGTGATAAACGCCCCGTTACATTACTTTTTAATTCTGATTTTGTTTGTTGCGGTGTTGTTGTTGTTAAAACTTGTTCATTAACGTCCTGATCGATTGAGGTTTGTTCCTGTGTAGGTGTGAGGACAATTTGTGTTGAACTGGCAATTTGAGCTGTAATTTGGTCTCCCACTTCAAATGTTTCTTCTCCAATTGGATTACAAAGGCACGAAATGGATGAATGATGATTAACAAGCAAAACAGGTTTTAAACTATTGTTTTGTGTAATAAAAAGTGTGTCCCCGTTTTCAATTCCCTGCGTGTTTGTAAATTTCACATAAATGCTTTTCCCACTAATGTAAGAAACCTCGCCGGCAAGTTCTATCTTGTTTCCCTGAGCCAATACTTTCAGATTTGCAAATAGCAAAACTAAGATCAGAATCCCGAAATATGTATTTCTTTTCTGTTTAATCATCTGCTCTTCCTTGTGGATGACAGGCCAGACAATTGGCACTGTTATATACATACCCATCCTCTCCTCTGTGTTCTGAATCCATATCAGTTCGATTGTGTTCGTGACAATCAATACACGAGAATACTGAATAGTTACTAGCTTGCGTATGACAATCGGCACAGGAATTCCATTCACCACTATGTTTTCCGGAATAAATTGGGAAGTACTGGCTGTCGTGATCAAAAGTAGAAGGAGTCCAGGCACTCTCGGAATGGCAACTTAAACAATCGGTTGAAAACTGTAATGTGGCATGATTCGGATCACGAGTATTGTTATAATCGCTGGTATGGCACGCATAGCAGGTGTTAGCTGTGTTGGTGTAATTTCCCGAGTGACACAAATAACAATCGTTGGCAACAGTTGCGTGAGCACCGTTTAAAGCATAATAACTATTGTGATTTGGGAAAGCAGCCGGAGTCCAATCCGGGTTTGTAGTGTGGCAATCATCACATTGGTCTGTTATTCCAATTGCCGAATGGTTGGGATTTGTTGTTGAATTGTATTGGGTTTGGTGGCATTCGGAACATAACATTGTGGTTCCTGCATAACCCGAAGTATGACAGCTTGCACAGTCGGTTGCAACATGTGCTCCGGTAAGTGCAAAGTTTGTATTGTTATGATCAAATTCTGATGCATCCCAGCTGTTTACAGTATGGCATTGCAAACAATTGGTTGGGAATCCTTGTGCCAGATGTTCTGGTGCCGAGTTGTAGTTGGCCTGATGACAGCTAAAACAGTCGGAACTTGCTGAACTTGTTGTTCCCAGATGACAATCTACACATTGTTTTCCTGCATGTCCTCCACTCAACTCAAAACCGGTAGTTACGGTGTGGTTAAATTTTGACGGTGTCCAGTTTGATGTACCATGGCAGGTTTCACACTCGTTTGAAATACCTGCAGTAAGGTGATTTGGATTTTGTGCCTGATTATAATTATTGATGTGACAATCTTTACAAAGTGTTGAAGTACCTGCATAACCGTTTGTATGGCACGCTGCACATTCCGTTGCAACATGTGCTCCGGTAAGTGCAAAGTTTGTATTGTTATGATCAAATTCTGACGCATCCCAGCTGTTTACAGTATGGCATTGCAAACAATTGGTAGGGAATCCTTGCGACAGATGTTCTGGTGCCGAGTTGTAGTTGGCCTGATGACAGCTAAAACAGTCGGAACTCGCTGAACTTGTTGTTCCCTGGTGACAATCTACACATTGTTTCCCTGCATGTCCTCCACTTAACTCAAAACCGGTAGTAACGGTGTGATTAAAGCTTGAAGGAGTCCAGCCGTTTTCATCGTGGCAAGTAGCACAATCGTTGGATATACCAGCATTTACATGATTTGGATTGGCAGCCTGATTAAAATTTGTAGCGTGGCAACTATTACAGGCGGTTGATGTACCGGCGTAACCCGATGAGTGACAAGCTGCGCATTCGGTTGCTGCGTGTGCCCCCTCCAGTGGAAAGTTTGTCAAATTATGGCTAAAGGCAGATTTTTCATCTCCGGTTGGATGGCAGGCATAACATGAATTACTGTTATAGGAATAGCCTGAAACTTCATGGTGATTGTCATCAGTTCTCGATTTGTTGTGTTCGTGACAATCAGTACAACTAAAAACAGAATAATTTTCAGGTTGGGTGTGGCAGTCGGTACATTTATCCCATTCTCCTCTGTGCTTTCCCGAGTAGATTGGGAAAAGATTATCGTGGGTTTTAAACTCTGCCGGATTCCAATCGGGATTGGTTGTATGACAGTCCGTACAATTCGTTGAAAAGGCTGAGTTTTGGTGTGATGGATTACTCGCTGTTAAAAAATCATTTTGATGGCAACTGTAACAATCTGTCGATAATGGCTCAGTAAGATTATTGGTATGACAGGCAGAACATTGGTTTATGGCATGACCTGATGTTAATGGGAAAAAATCGTGATTGATTCCGGAGGCCGACCATTCGTGTGCTTCTATTTTATGACACTCGATACAATTGGTTGAAAATCCTGTTTGCACGTGGTTGGGATTTGTTGTTGCCATGTAGTCCTGTCGGTGGCAATCGATACATTCTGTTCCCAAAGGTTCAAATTCGAGCCGCGAAGCAGAAGTGTGGCAACTTGCACAATCGGCAGTAGTGTGTGCACCCAACAATGGGAAACGGCCCAATTGATGTATTTCCGTGATGTTTGAAACAATCCACGATTTAAAGTCGTGACACCTTGCACAATCCATTCCTACCGTTGTGTTGTGCATGTCGGTGTGGCAATCTACACAACTGGTTTTAGCTTCCGAAAAAACCAACGAAGTGTGACAAGCTGCGCAATCGGTAACTTCATGTACTCCTTCCAAATCAAAGTTGGTGGTATTGTGGTCAAACTTTCCTGTTTTTACAAATTCCCATCCTTCGGTAGTGTGGCAATTTGTACAATCGAGCATAAAATCATCGCCATGCGGATTTTCCTGACCCAGAACAAAAAGTCCCCAGAACAACAAAACAATATTTAATGACAACTTGCGCATGTAATAGCTTCAAATTTGTAAACGATATAGTTTTTTATGAGTCCATCAGCTGGTTTGTGGCATTGTATGCATTGCAGTCCAACATGTTCTCCATCTAACTTGAAACGTGCAATATTATGATTAAATTTTTCAGGTTTCCAACTGTTCGAAGTGTGACAACGTTCGCATTCGGTTCTTTTGTTCACTTCAAATTGCTTAAAATGAACATCTTGGTGACACTGGTCGCACGATGTGCTAAGGTTTGTAAACTGTTGAGCTGTTATTCCATCTTTCTCTGAAAAATGACAAATGCGGCAATTTATTCCCTGGTGTTTTCCTTCTAATTTAAATTCAGTCTGATTATGGTCAAAGCGAATTTCGCTCCAAACCGAAGAAGAATGACAATACTTACAATCATTTTCGGGGAGGTATTTTTCAGAGATAACAGCCTTGTGAATATTATCGTGACAATCGATACAACGGTTACCCATATTTGCAAAATTCCAGTCTTTTCCCGGTTTATGACAAATAAAACAAGGTGTTGCAAGGTGTGCACCTTCCAAAGGAAATTTGGTTTGTTTGTGTTTTTCAATTGTAAAGTTAGAAGACGTAAATCCGTTAACCGTGTGGCATTCATTACAATCGGGGGACATGCCATTTTTCACAAATTGACTTTTGTGATAATCGGTATGGCAATCGGAACACAAATTGTGTTTTACTGCTTTGGTTACGCTAGTTTTGTGGCAAGCCTTACAATTTACCGATTGATGTTTCCCGAGTAAAGGATAATCGGTTTGGTTGTGGTTAAAGCCGTTTAAATTTTTTACCTGTGTAAATGAAAACTCGTTGTGGCATTTTCGGCAGTCGTTACCAAATTTATTCTCATGCACATCTTTATGGCAGTTGGTGCAATTGGCAAATTCAATTCCGGCAAACTCTTGAAATTTTTGTCCGTTTTTCTGTGTTGTTTTATGACAGGCGACACATTCCTGTTCCTTGTGTTTTCCAATTAATTTAAATTTGGTTTGGCTATGCTCAAATCCAGTTGCCGGCCGAAATGCAGTCTGATTGTGACATGATGTACAATTTGCAGCGAGTGTTTTCTGATGGAAATCGTTGTGACACGACAAACATTCTGTTCCTAATCCTAAAAAGGTTTCTCCTTTTTTTTGTGAAATATTTTTGTCAATGAGTTCTGGTTTATGGCAATCCACACATTTTATTTCGCTGTGTTTTTCTTCCAGTTTATAGCCTGTTAAATTGTGGTCGAATTTGTCTTCGTCGAAACGGGTGATTTGAAAGTCACGGCCAAAATGTTCTCCGTGGCATTCGGCACATTTTTTACCAGCTACTTCTGATGAGGCATGGTACCCTTCTTTTTTATTAATGAGTTGCTGAATTTCTTTATGGCATTCCAAACACTTTGAGGTAGTTTCTTTTTCTCCTAAAACATGGCAGTTGGTGCAGTTTTTCATCCCTTCCAAATGGGCATGCGCTTTTGACAAATCGCCTGGCGAAAGTTGCGCAAAAACCTGAAATGAGAACATCAGGTAATAAATAATCAAGCTGTATTTTAATGTCTTTTTCAAATCAACTTTACTTTTTATGGCTTAAAATAGCTTCGCCAAATTTTGTAGTTATTCTTATTCCTGCATTTTTCAGAAATTCAGTGGGTAATTCGCCTCCTGCAAAAATGTACACCAAATCGTTGTCAAGTTTTATTGGATTGTTGTCGCCGTTTAATTGCAGAACGATATTTTTTTCGTCAATAGAAACCAGATTTGAATTTAATACGGCACCAATTTTATTTTCGGACATGGCTTCTTTTATTTTTTCATTGTTCTTCGGTTTCAACCTCGAAAAAGTATCCTTGCGATACGATAGTGTTACCTCATTGTTGTCCATTAAAAGAAGAGCCGATTCAATGGCCGAATCGCCACCGCCCACCACCAGTATTTGTTTATTCTGAATCAATTCCGGTTCCAATAATCGATAGGCAACCTTTTGTGTATCCTCTCCGGGAACTCCTAATTTTCGGGGAGTACCACGCCTCCCAATTGCCAGTAGTACTTTTTGTGTGGTTAACGTTTCACCCGTTTTTATTTTGACTAAAAATCCTCCATTCTCAGCGGAAATCTCCTCTACTTTTTTACGCTCCTGAATTACAACTTTGTGTTTTCCAAGTACTTCATTCCAAAGGTCGAGCAATTCTTTTTTATTGGTTTCATACAATTTCGCTTTTCCATGAAGCGGTAAATCCATGGGCGAAGTCATTACAATTTTTTGCCGCGGAAAAGTATAAACCGTTCCTCCCAATGTATCCTGCTCAAGCGTTGTGGTTTTTAATCCCATTTTGTGGGCTTGTAAACTGGCTGAAATTCCGGCAGGCCCTGCCCCAATAACCACTAAATCGTATTCGTTATTATGATTCGATTTTATTCCTTTTGCCAGATTTTCAACGGCTTGTTTACCTTGTTCAACCGCATTTTTTATGAGTCCCATTCCACCCATTTCTCCGGCAATAAATATTCCCGATACGTTCGTTTCGAAATCCTGACTGACGTGAGGTAAGTCAACACCACGTTTTTCAGTACCAATAAACAGCGAAATGGCCTGAGTTGGACAAGCATGGAAACAGGCGCCATGACCCACACAACGACTGGCATTTATTACCGTGGCTTTCCCATTTCGTATTCCTAAAATATCGTGTTCGGGACAGGCCAAAATGCAAGCTCCGCTTTTTATACATGAGTTTACATCGACTACAGGATGTAGAGAAACCGGTTCGAAAAGTCCTTCTTCTTTAGCCACTTTTATTTTCTCGTCAACTTCTTTTGATTCTTTCTTTTGTTTGCGAATGTAAATCCACAAAACAATGAAGAACAAAAGTCCAACGCTGCCATAAATTATTATTTTGTCCAGTTCTGCTCCCATATTAAAAAATCCAGGTTGCGCCAAAAAGAATGGCTATAATAATGTGTATAATCATAATAATCAGCATAATTAGTGCAAAAGGCAAGTGCAAAACATGCCAGTAGCGCAGGTAGTTTTGCATGGTTGTAAGCCAGGCTATTCTTCTTCCTAAAACAATTTCAGTACGTACATTTCTTAGAATTTCCCGCTGTTTATTGTTAGGAATTTTTCTACTTCTTAATGCTGTTCGTATAATTTTAGATTGTTGTTTCTCAAATTTTAAACGTCTGATAATTTTTCCGAAAAATGTTCCTTTGTGTAAATCATCGTCTGAAATCGTAGAGCGATTGACCAATTCCAAAAAGTCATTGTCGAGCGAAAATTGGGTTTTAAGGTCGGCATTAAATTTGGCTTTTTTGATGGCGAGTTCATTCATACTCATGGCGCGTCCTTCAATGGTACGAGGAATTTGCAGATAGATAAAGCGCCCGATAACACCACTCAAAGCTACGGCGATCATGCTCCAAAAGCTAATGGCTACCAATCCTCCAAATTTGAAAGCCGTGTGGTAAAGCACTAAAATGGGGCCCAGCGTACAAAGAAAAATATGAAACTCGAGCCAGTGTTTTAAAATTCCTAACCTCAATAAACTGCGAAATCTTTTCCGAGCCATGTACCCAAAAACCCCAACGATCATCATTAACGAACCAATAATGCCGGCTCCATGACCAATTAAGCCGCTTGGTTTTAACAGTTCGTTTTGTGCGTGAAAAAAACGTTGATCCAGATTGGTAAAGTAATAACCAGCTCCATAAAATCCAAGATAAACAAACACTACAAGTGTTATTGATACAAGGGTCAATAGATAAAAACGATGTGCAAGTTTCGACATCTGCTTCAGGTTAATAAATTAATACGTCCGATCAAAAGTAGCTATTTAAATTATTGTATTACGTGCAAATGGCGGTTTAAGTATTTAATTACTAATAAATTATTGAAAAAAGTGTACGGTTGTTGGAAGATAAAAAGTACATAATTGAACTTTTGTTTCCTTTCGTAAACTCTTGATTTGTTTCGTTACAGTATTACAAAACGACTTTAGCAAAATATTCTCAAATAAATGAAGAGGCATCCTTAAATTTAAATTGCTTGTGTTTTACTCTCCTTCTGAAATGGCCTTTAAAATTGCCGGGAAATAGATGAGGTCGTAATCCGAATCATATGCCAAATATTTCTTCACCCACTCAGGTTTAAATTTCTCTTTAAATAAATATTGCCCCTTAAAATGATTCAGAGGTTTTAGATTTTCAAGCGCAAATTTCATTGACCTTTCAGCCATATTTTTGGCTTCCTCGCTACCTGTGAATGCTACCATTCCCAAATTCACTTTCGAAATTCCCTGTTGCCTGAAATAGTTGAACATTTCGGTTAACAGAAAATAAATAATTCCGGTTGGTGCATCGTTGGTGGTTCTAACAATATCGTATGTGCCTTCTGATTCAGCATAGTCAGGAATAATATTCAAAAAGGCCACTATTTTATCTTCGTTGTTTTCAATGGTAAGAATGGTTGTTTCTTTTAAAGCTTCAGGTATAAACATTCCTTGTGAGAAAACAGTTTCCGTCTTACCGGGTTTGTTTAGCCATTCGTTAGATACTTGCCTAAGTTTTTGAATGATGCCGTCTTTTACCGGAGGAGCGTAAACATGAAAAGTGTAACCTTCTTTTTTTGCTTTATTAATGGCATTTCTTAAGGGATGCATTTTTGAACCACTTAAGCTAAAAGTATCGAGATTTAATATAGCTTCCTGACCAATAAACAGCGTTTTCTTGCGTAGTTTGGTAAACCATTCGGTAGATTCCTCAGGAATTCGGTAATAAAAGGTGCGCAAACCGTTTTCTTTTGCATATTTCTCAAAATCGTGTAAAAGATCCTTTTTCGCAGAATTAGTTTCGCAAACCGGTAATTCCAATACCACTGCAAAATTCTTATGGATTTTATAGGCCAAAAAACCATCATTGTTAAAGAAGAAAAGTTTATCGGGGTAATATTTAAAATAATCGAGAGCAGAGTTTCCATAGCTTTTTACCAACAATTTTGCATGATTGATTTCATTTTCGTTACTATCATTTGTATTTTGAAAAACTGGTTTTAATGAAAGAGAAATTGCTGAAATAAACAGAGCGCCGCTAAACAGATAAATAGACATGATAAAATAATGACCAAAACGTGTATGTGGAATATATTGCGACGCATCGAAAAAGAAAATTATATGGAATGAAGCTTTTATCGCTTCAAAAAAACTATAGTCGAAATTCATGTGGGTTTTTTCGAGAAAATAGGTAGCTCCAACCGCATAAATACAAATTGAGAGTAGTGCCACAAACCATATTTTCCACCCGCTGGTTCGAAATAGCGGAAGAGATTTTACATTGTAAAACCTGTAGCTTAGCAAAAGGCTAATAAAGGCAATAAATGAAATAAATACTCATTATCAACATTAAAACAGCAAGTGCAATTTGCCAAATTGATTTGTGTATTTTAATATTTCTAAAGACTTTTAACATAGTGTAAAAGTGTAGCGTTAGAGCATATTTACATTCAAGATATCATCTCATTTTATTAAGGTTGGCTGTTACAAGTTATGTTTAAACGCATATTGACTGTTCAACAAAGTTAAGTCTAATTTGATTAATAAATTAGGATGAAACGAACATGAAATTTAATCTGCGATATTTCACAAACAAGCATGATTTAATTTCATCGAGAGTTACATACCTTGCAATTGAAAACTATAATTTTAAGCGAATGAAATAGGACGATATTATTATTAAAACAACTCAAATAACCTACCTGAGAAGTGAACATTAAATTGATTTTATTTTGAAGGAACTTTACTATTGCTGATCTATTTGTTTTGCCTCTTTCTGTTTCAAATCCAGTAAAACACCTCCAGTATCTTTAAGTAAGCCGATTGACCATTTTATTATTACCAGCGAGCTGATAACAGCGGCAATAGTGTCAATAAACGGTATATCCCAGATCATGGCAGCAGTTAATCCAAAAATGGCCGCTAAACTTGTAAGTGCATCGGCAAGAACATGCACATAAGCTGCTTTAATATTATGGTCGGAGTGTTCGTGATCGTGATGCAAAATTACGGCACTTAAAATATTTACAATGAGGCCGATAATGGCTACCAGAATGGCATCTTTGAAATGAATGGTAACCGGGTGGATAAATCGGTCCGCGGCGTTAATCAGAATCACAAAGGCAAAGATTAAAAGCATTAAGCCGCTGGTATAACCCGAGAGCGATAAAATTTTATTTGAGTCGCCCGTATACGATTCTTTTTTAGAAACTTTTCGTACAAAAACATAGGCAATCCAGCTGAGCCCAATAGCCAGCACATGCGATCCCATGTGAATTCCATCGGCCAATAATGCCATGGAACCCGATGAAATTCCAAAATAAATTTCAACGAGCATGGTAACCGCTGTTAAAACTACCACCCAACTTGTACGCTTTTGATTTTTATTTAAATGTGCTTCATTCATGGTTCCATAATTTTCGAAGAATTAGCATTTTTCCGGTACCTGTTTTATCAAGGCACCGGAAAATTTAATTCTTTATGGAAATAACCACTCAGCTTACTTTTTGTTGTCTGCTCTGTCGTATTTGCAACATCCCGGAAGTTTATCGTAAACTTCGGTACTTGCTTTTGTGGTGCGGTGTGTCGTGGCCAACTTTAGCAATGGCAACTTTAAACTCAAGCTATTTGAAATGATACTTATAAGATATTAATTTTAATTCCGCCGTTAAATACAAAACCATCGGAAGGTGCCCAAATATCGGGGAATGTTGGGTTGCTGGCCGGCGGTAAAACCAAAGGTTCGTAATTGGTTTGAATTACGTTGGTAAAATTTTCGAAATTGATAAATACGGAGAGCCTTTCAAAATTTCGCATCACCATAAATCCCATCATCCAATAGTCGGGTTTGCTAAGGTAAAGCTCATCAAACTGGTTTCCGGTGTAATATAATTCATAACCTATCGACCATTTTTCCTGCGGTTCGTACATTAACACCAAACCTACATTGTGTTTTGGGGTAAGTGGTTTCTGGTTATTTATATTGTCGTATTTTAATTCGGCATTTATAAAAGCGTAATTGAAATAAAATTTTAAGTCGTTATACGCCAGTTTTACATTGGTTTCAAAACCGGAACTTAAAATATTTCCATCTGCATTTTCGAAAAAATAATCGCCCGGATTGCTTTTTTCTTTTATTACAAGTGCATTTTTTAACTGAGTAAGATAAAACATCTGGTTAATGGAAAACGTGATTCTGTCAAACAAAATAGTTTTGTAATTGATGTCAAAATTTCCGCCAAGCGATTTTTCAGGTTTCATATTATCCGACGACAAAGGATCGATGTTCCGAAAATAAATTTTCTCTGCCTCTTCGGTAAAAATGGTAGGAAGTTTATATCCCATTGCACCGCCAATACGTGTAGTAAGCTTTTTATTTATTTTATA
>JBFFMM010000011.1:0-30602 GCA_041554075.1 Draconibacterium sp.
AGTTGTGCTAAAAGTTTCTGGCTTGCAAAACTTATTTGATATACAAAAAACGAAGTGAGAAGCACTGCCACCCATTTATACAGAAAAAACTGTGTGAAAAATTCGCCCAGATAAACAGCAAATCCACCCTGAAAAGAAAGGTGTTCTTTTAAATAATCGAAAGAGAGCAAAAACAATTGCATCTGTTCCTTTTGAACCAGGTGATTGGAATAAAAGAATCCCCAGAATATTGCCATGACGACAAAAATCAGGAGGTTGAAAATTGGCAAGAATCTGATGTTTTTAATTTCGCTCATGTCCTTTTATTCTCTCTGCGAAACATTGGTTCCGGTGGTGTTGGTAAGATGTTCAACCGTGTGCACATCCAAATCCACTTTTTTATTTATAAATTCCGGAATATTGTACGAAAACAAAAGTTGTCCGTAAAACTCAGCCGGATTTTTTTGAGGCAACAAAAAGGGTTTTCCAACTGTGCCGTTTTTATCGATACTTGAAATAAACGGACGGGTGTACAATCCGTTTAAACGGCGGCTGCTAAATACAAACCAGCGCGAATTGGACGACCACGAATGGTAACTTTCGGTATCGTTGCTGTTGGCCGTGTCCATTGCTTTGCACTCACCGGTTTGTGTATCGAGCAAATACAAATCGGCTTCTTTGTGCCAGATAGAAAAATTGCCATAATCAATCATTGTAAACATGATGTATTTGCCATCGGGCGACGGACGCGGGAAAGTGATACTTTTCCCAATTGCAGCGGCATTAAAAAGAGTATCTATTTTATCGCCAAAAGTTCCATTTTCAGGATGAAATGTAATGCTGCATAAATTGTAACGAACCTCTTCGAATTCGGCAGGCATTTCTTTTACGTCGGCGGCACAAAAATACAGCGACTTTCCATCGGCAGAAAACGATGGGAACGTTTCAAAAACCTGTTCCGACATCAATTTATCGCAATACAGAGTCTGGTTGTTTTTTATGTCGTAAACCACAATATCCGACGCTGCATCAATCACCTCAACACGTTTGTCCTTTTTTTCATGAAACACCTGTTTGGTTTTGTTTACCGAATAACACACGTAATCCTCTTTCGGATGCCAGTATGGATAGACAAAATTCGAAATGGTTTTTGGCGTTTTTGTATTCAATAATTTTACCTCACCATCGGTTGCCAAAATCGTACCTCCTTTTTTTCCGCGAATGTGCAGGCTCATATCGTCGGGATTGGTTACCCGAAAAGAATGGCAGTTTACACAACTTCCTGTAATTAAAGTGTTTTCAATAATTGCATCCTGGTTATAGTTTGCAAGGTTTCGCTGATAAATTCCCATCTTGCTGTAAACTTCATACCCCGGGGCAATTAAACGGTAAGCCAAACCATAATCAATCGGGTTTTCGCTCACGAATAAATTGAAGGGAGCATATCCCAGCCATTTATTTCCCTGTTTGGCTGCTACGGTAACTTTAATTTCCCCTCCCTTATTTTTGGCCAGTAATTGTTCCCATTTTTTAGAAGGTATTTCAATAGGACTTTTCCCTTTTATATAAATCGGAGTTCCGTCGTTTCCTTCAAGTGTAACTGCCATGGCACTTGCTTTTTCTTTCATTCCGAAATTTAGCGGTGCAACATTGTAGGGAATGGTTACATCGCAATAATCCGGAAAAATTACAGGTTTTTCAACTGATGTTGAATCGGGTTCAACTTTCTGATTACACGAGTCAAGAAATAAACCTGATACAATTAGTAGTAGTAATATAATGCGGTACATACTTTCTCTTTTTTAATTTCTGAAATGTAAATAGAACCAAAACGTATCGGCGAAGTTTTTCTGAATGGTTTCAACATCGCGGGTACTTCCGTAAATGTTCTTGTAATTTTGCAAACGTGCTTTAACTCCGTTGCTTACCGGATAACTGATTTCTTTTGTGGGATCGTTGTTGGTTAAGTCCCAAATGTAGATGAGTGCTTCCTGATAGCTTTTCGGTATTACTTTGTAATTAAGTGGTTTCGATAAGGGGAAGTAATTTATAAATCGTTGCAAATCCTTTTTTAACAGACAACTTGCCAGCAAATATTCAAAGGCCATTTCGTTTTTCTGGTTGTGTGTGAATAACAAACCGAGCATGTTTTCCTTTTCCATGTCGCTAAAAAGAAAATCTTTTTCAACCCGGATTTGACGTAACCAGCCCCACTCAATGTGTTGCTCAATCTTTTTTTCGTCTTTAATAAGCTCGAGCGTATTGTTTGCCCAGGGCTTGTAATAAAATGTTTTTTGCAGCAGGTGTAAATACTTTTTTGCCACTTCGTAATCGCCGTTTATAATGTTGGTTTCAGCCAGACGTTTTATGGTCCGGGCACTTTTCTGATAATCGGGCAGAGCTTCCATCGACTCAAAAGCAAAACGTTGTGCCGCATTTATCAATCCAAGGTGGTAATATACTTCTCCGGTCATACTCGGAATTGTAAAATCGCGTGTAAAGTCAGGAATCAATCCTCCTGTGCCATTCTGGTAATACGAAAACATTTTATTCGATAGCAAACCTTGTTTTGCCAATGCCAGGTTTAAACAGGTAACCGAAAGCGGGCTGGTGGGACTTTTTTTGTCGGCCAGAGCAATTACCCGATCCCATCTTCGCATTCGGGTATGAAAATCGTAAGCCATCACTTCTTCTTTCGAAAAATCAGCAGAACTGCGGATAAAAAAGAAAGCTCCAACCAGAACGACAACAAGTTGTACAAGTAGAATTGAGTTTGTTTTTGTTGTGGTTATTTTTTTTGAAAGAAAGGCAAGTAAAAAAGGAATCAGAAAAATAGACAAGGCAATAATTACCATTGGAATTGGCACATTTACTGGGTAGCGGAAATAGTTTACACCGGTCCAAAACCGATGCAACGGATATTGTAAAACAATTGCCTTGGCAACAAAGGGAAGGAGTGTTGTTAAAGCTAAGATTACGATAGTAAAGAGTGCAGTTTGTTTTTTATTGAGCTCGTTTCTAATCCATTCATCAATTACTACAAATAAAGTAAAAAACAAAAATGCACCTCCAACAGTCCAATATAAAACAGGAATAAAAACTACAACGGCAATCCTTCGCCACAGTCTCGATTTGATAAAAAGATATCCATTTATTGAAAGCGCCAAAATGAAGAGGGCAATCATTCCACCTGCCAGGTAATTTTCATCGCAAAGTAGGTTCCAGTATAAAACAGAGGGTACGAAGGTAAGCGGAACCCAATATGATTTTGCGCCTGATTTTAGTGCTGCTGAAAATACGCTCCGTTGTAAAAAAGTTAAAATGGCCGCAATAAGTAAGGCACCTATTTTACTGTAAAAAAAGAACTGCGTAACAAAACTTCCCAGATAATCTGAAATTCCTCCCGGTTTTCCGAGGTGTTGCAAAAAGTAGTCGGGCGTAAACAAAAACAATTGATATTGTTCCTGATAGTGCAAATGAAAAGGGTAGAGAAAAGCAAAAAACACGAACACTGCACTTCCAAACAACAACGACAGTAAAGTATCGATGCTTCGTATTTTTGTATGATTAAACTGCTTCATAGTTCTTTCTGATTTCAGGTTCAATTTACTTTTTCTGTCTCCATATCACGATAAAATTTTTCAATATCCATGGCATCAAATGGAGTCTGGCCTTTTGAAAGCTCCGGAATATTAAACGATTTTAAGGTAAAATCGTACAACTCCGGATCGTGCTGAGGAAGTACAAAAGGTTTGTGGGCAATTCCATTTTCATCGATATACGAAAAGTAGGGTTTCCCATAAATGCCGTTATCGCGTTTGCTGGCAAACACAAACCAACTGCTGTTCGACGACCAGCTGTGGTAGGAGTCGCTGCAAAATGCATTCACCGTTTCTAATTTATCAATTTCTCCGCTTTCTAAATTCATCAATTGTAAATCGGCCTCACGATGCCAAATCGGGAAAGTTCCATAACCGGCCACGGTGTACAACAGGTATTTCCCATTGGGAGAAGTTTTTAAATGACTAACCGAACCGTTGTATTGTTGTGCATCCCAAATGGTATCTACATTTGTTCCCAAAGTATTGGTTTCAGGGTCGAATGCAATTTTATGAATGCTGTATTTTAACGAACGAATGCTGTCGGGAAGCGGCATGTATGGTGCCGAACAATAATAAATCCAATTTCCGTCAGCCGAAAAAACGGGAAAAGTTTCAAAAGCAGTTGTGTCGCTTAAAAAAGGTTGCGTACTTATTTTATTCTCATCAAAATCGAGAACAATTAAATCAGAAGCTTTGTCGTACACTTCCAAGCGTTCGCTTTTATAGGCATGAAACTCAGGAATAACAACATTGCTTGAAAATACAGCAAATCGGCCTGAAGGATGAATGTTTCCATAGGTTGCATTGGCGATCATGTCGTTATTGCGTGTGTTTATTTTCCGCAGTTTGCCATTGCGGTTGAGCATGGTTCCCCCTTTTTTGCCCCGAATGTGCATCATCGAAAGGTTGGCGTCCTGGTTACCATAAATGTGGCAATTCATACAACTGCCTTCGGTAAGGTTATTATCGGCTAAAACGCGTTCGTCAAAATTCTCAATGTGGCGTTCAACCACCTGTATTTTGTTCCACACTTCGTAGCCGGGTTCAATCAGTCGATAACTTAAGTAGGGATCGATTTTGCTCTTTTTTACATTCCAGAAAAATGGCTTGTATTTTATCCATTCTCCATCTTGAAAAGAAGAAACTGTAACTTCCAGATTTTGTTCTTGATTTTCGGAAAGCAGGGCTTTCCATTTATTTATCGGAATTTGGATTTTGTTTTTCCCTTTTACGGTTATTGTTTGATTTAATCCTTTAATAGTAGCAATTACTTTGGTGCTTGAATCGCGCATCATAAAGTTAAGCGGTGCAATGTTTTCAGGTATGGTAACATCAATGTAATCCGGATAAATGGAGGGATAATTATCAGTTGTTATTTCATTGCTGCTCCGGCTTATGCACGAAACAAAGGCCATCAGGAAAATAAAATATATTGCTAATCTCTTCCTCATTCGTTTTCCTCCTGCATTGTAGCAAAATGGTAATAAAACCAGTAAGTATTTTTAAATTTACTTTTTAGTTGGTCAATGTCTCCATCGCTTGTATCAAAAATTTTGGTGTAGGCAATAAATTCATTTAGCTGTTCAGGGTGAATCCGGTATTTTACAATTTCGCTTTGTGGTACTTTCTCCTGAAATAATTTTATTAAAAGTGCTTCGCCATAAACTTTCGCAACCGGCCGGTTACTGTTTTTTACAAACTTGTCGTAGGCCGCTTTAAACGAATCCAAATCTTTGTCGAGTAAATAAAACGAAAGCATGTAATCTACTGCGATTCTGTTTCCCGGATTTTGTTGAACCAAAAACCTTATGGATTCAATATAATCAAATGAATTTCGGATTGTATCGGTTTTTGCAATCTGACTTCTTTTGGCGAGTAACCAGCTTGTTTGTTTACCGGCTTTGTTTTCATTAAGTCGTTGTTGTGCCCATTTTTTATAAAACAGAGTATGGTTCAGCAAACGCAGATATTTTTCAGCCCCTGGATAATCTTCGTTTACCATATTTATTTCGGCCAGACGTTTTATCATACGCGAACTGCGTTGATACGGCGAAAAGGTATTTCCGAGCATGGCCGAATGTTGCGCCAGATTCATGTCGCCGAGCAAATAAAACAGTTCGTTGCTAAAAAGTATGGTTTGCCAATGCTCTTTTTGCGAAACCGGCAAAATTAAACCATTAGTGGCAGGCTGATAAAACTCGAGCAATCTTTCAGCTAATTCGCCTTTTTGGGACAAAGCCATATTGGTGTAATAGGATATTATTCTGTTTTGTGCATTTGTTTTTTCGGCCATCTGAATTACTTTCTCCGTATTTCCAAAATACGTTTCAGAATCGAATGCAAGTATTTTTTCGAGTGTAAAGTTGGAATTGAAATAAACGCCGGCAATTAGAATACCTGCCAGCAAAGTTAATTGTACTGTTTTGTGTAAAATAGGAGAGAAGGGTTTCCTGTTTTTTATTGACCGTGTCAGCAAAATAATTAGAGCAAAGCTGGCCGATAAAATTAAACTTTTTAGATGTAGTGCAGGGAAAATAAATGCCTGTTGAAATGTAAGCAAATAATATCCCCTCAAAAGAAACGGATTAATTAAGACGATTAAAAATATAGGAATAGAAATAAATTTCTGTTGACCTTTTTGGTAAAAGAAATACAAAAAGGGGAACAAAAATATTGAAGTGCCTGCCAGTGAATAACCTACAAAAGAAATTAGAACGGCTGTAAACAGTGAAATTCCTTTGCTTTTTATTTTTGTGTATCCCAGGAACAGTATTAATACCAGAATGTAAGCCAGTGAAACTCTTAAGCTGTGGTATAAATTAAGGTGTAAAACAAAGTCGGTCGCAACAGGCAAAAGTGCCCACAATAAAACATGCTTAGTTTTTCCTATTTTTTTTAATGCTGAAGCACCAAGCTGCCATTCTATCAGAAAAATAAGAGCTAAAATAAGCGGCCCGACATATCGCATATAAAAAAACTGCGTAAGAAAATCGCCTGAAAGTGAAGCCAGCCAGGCGGGTTTATTTAAATAAGAAAAGAAATAAGTGGAATTATAAAAGAACAATTGGGTTTGTTCTTTTAAAAACAAATGGTAGGCATAGAAAAAATTGAAAAACAAAAATGTTACCGTTGTTATTCCAACAGCAATAAGAAGTTTTTGTATTTTTTCAGAACTGTTCATTTTAAAAATAAAGATAGAATTTATTCTGTATCAAGATTCCGTTTTTGTTCATCAGAAAATGAGTTTCTCATTAATCGAATCACCAATTCACCAACCACATTGTTTTTATTGTTTAAGGCGAAATTATAATGGTAATTGGTTTTGCTTATTTTCAACGAATCCAATTGTCGGCTCATTTTTATGGAATCGGCATTGTCAGAGTTTTGTATGCTTTGTTGGATCAGTCTGATTTTTTCATCAAAAAGTTGTTTCTCTTGTTTCCACTGATGCAAGGAATCGTTGAGAGCTGTACCTCCGGTAATACTGTTTTTTGCCATGTACGTGTGAATTGAACCAGGTTCTTTAACTACCAGCAGCTCTTGTAACGACAAACGAAACAGGGGACGTGTTCGAATAATGTACACTTCGGGGGTTTCTACAAAACCTTCAAATTGAAAGGTTCCGTTTGTAATAATGGTGGAGTCAACCCTTTCAACCGGAGCATTTACCAACGGAACCAGATAAATCCATTCGCCATCGTACGAGTTTTCGGGTACTTTCCCTTCAATCCGGAAATTATTTTCATCTGTACATCCGAATAATACAATGAGAAGAACAAATAGATAAGTTACTTTCAGCATTCGTCTTGAATTATAAGGTTTGCGCATTCAAAATACGTTAAGATCTGATAAATATAAAAAAAGGAGGACGAATAAAACCTCGTCCCCCTTCGTATAAATTAAGCAGTGTTTTTATTGCGCTCTGTACATCCAGAACCAAGCGGTTCCCCATGCACCGGCACCTGGCTCAGGCCAACCTAAATAAAGTTTATCTTCATCTAGTTTTAGAATGTCGTATTCGTAAACAGGAGCATCTCCGTTATTTGGTGCTTTTCCTGCCAGTACAGTAACGTTTTTAGTATTCAGTTTACCAACTGCCCAAAGTCCACCGTTACCATCATCGGTAGTTTTGCTCATGTCGAATGAGAAACTTCCACTTACCTGGTTGCTACCGCTTTCGTTTGATTTAACCAACGAAGCACCGCTAATAGAGAAAGTCAAAGTACCGTTTGATCCAAAATCAGGATCATTGCTATCCATCGATGCTTTATCGTTGGTCCACCAGCAAGGTTCGAAGCATCCTAAGTAACCACCGTTACCCCAAACAGAACTAGCTGTTTCGTCCCATACCCAGGTTTTTGATCCACTTCCGCAAAGCAAACCCCATTCTGCAGGAACAGGAAATGTAAGTTCGTCAACGTCTACTGTGATGTCTTTTGTAACGAATGAACCATCAGGATTTAAACCGGTAAAAGAAATTATACTTTGACCGGTTACTACCATAAGAACAGTATCGACAGATTTACGAGTAATACCAATTCCGTAGTTCCATTCTGAGTTTACAGGACTCATGTTTTTCAGAACCACCTTGTTTGAATTTACACCGTTTACTAGAACAGGAGTTGCTGTAACATTCAACTCGTCGGCGCTAATAGGAAGATCGTTGCTGTCCCTGTTTTCAATTGGATCGCAAGCATAAAATGCTGCCATCAGTATTAATAAAGAATATATAATCGATTTTTTCATCTCAATTCATTTATAAATTTAAACTATTATTTCCAACCGGTATATTCTGCAGCCGGTGTTCCCCAACCTGCATTTTGTTCAAGTACACCATCAGAAAGGGCTATTTGAGCCTCAGGAATTGGGAAGAATCCTTTTGTTTCATTGTATCTGGCCGCGTAACCACCGCCAAATCCTTTGTTTACATCATCGTTCCCTTTTGTATAGACTTTTTGGCCTGCCTGATTTTCCAAAACGGTAGCAGCGATTCCCCATCTTCTAATATCATTCCAACGAACACCTTCGAAGGCAAGCTCCCAACGACGCTCGTTTTGAATGTTCTCCAACGAGTAGGGTTTGTCTTCCAATCCGGCACGTTCACGAACAAGGTTCATATTGGTAGCAGTTTCGGTTAATTCTGAATGCATTAACAATACATCGGCATAACGAATAAGAACAATGTCTTGTGTGTTATCCAGCTGGAAGTTATCTTCAGTACCATACATTAGTACACTGTATGATGTTGCAACAGATCCGTCTTCAGGATTTTTTGCTGTAACCGGAGAGTATTTCTTTTGCCAGTAATCGGTTTCCTGAATAAAATCAGCCCAACCACCTTTTGCATAACCAGGAAGTTCAACAGGAAGATTAATAATAGAACCTTCTCTACGAATTGTATCGGTAGGTTCAGCCTGTACCCATTTGTCCCAAATTACCGGGCTTACAGGACCAGCTCCCCAACCTTGACCAAATGGGAACGTATTTTCTACAGGTTGACCACCACGCAATCCAAAGTGAAGTGCATATTGGTTTGCATAACCAATTGTTGTTCCCCAATCCGGGAAGTTCGAAAATTTAATAGCAAACATGGTTTCAGGGTTTACACCATTATCGTTTTCAACCCATTCCAAACCTTGTCCTTTTGTAAAATCGTAATCTTCAACTGTGTAACGGTTGGTATAAGACCAAAGGTTTCGGAAGTCACCAACAAGTTCGTGACCACTGTTGCTAATACAATCTTCTAACCAGCTTACAACTTCTGATTTGCTAACCGAACCTGAAATGGTTCCATCTTCAGCAACAAGTGGCAGAGCATCTTTACCATAAAATCCGGTATAGAAAAGGAATACACGAGCCATTAATGCTTCGGCAGTCCATTTGGTGGCATGACCGGCAGATACGCTTGAATAAGCTTTTGAAGGCATAATTTCAATGGCATTTTTCAAGTCGCTTGCAATTTGAGCATAAATATCTTCTGCAGGTGCTTTTGGCAAGTTTACCGCTTCAGTACTTACAACAAGTGGAACTTCGCCATAAAATGAGGCCATTTCGTGATAGAAAAAGGCACGCATAAAATAGGCTTCACCTTTCATCTGATTTCTCTGATCTTCAGTTTCGTAACCTTCGCAGTTGTCAAGCGTTTCTAATGCCATATTGGCACGGAAAATGCCTGTATAACGTACTTTCCAGAATTCTTCAACCATGTTTGATCCGTTGTTCATCAACAAATCTAAAGCCTGCATTAGTTTATCGTTTTCGCCACCACCTCCAAAACGATCGTCGGATGCAAGTTCGGCAGCGTAGAAATAGGAAGTTTGTGGTGAAGCAGAAGCATAGTTCAGGTTCGAATAAATACCTGTAATCATTTGCTCTGCATCGGTAACAGTCTCCGGATAATTAGAAGTATCCTTTTTTGTATAGTTGGTTGTGTCGAGGAAATCCTCACAACTCATTAGTAAAAGCGAAACTGCAAATACTAGTATAAATAATATATTCTTCATATCAAACTTTCATTAAAATTTAAGATTAACACCTACCAGATAAGTTCTTGGGCTTGGGTAGAAACCTAAGTCAATACCGCTAACCCAACTTTGATCGGAACCATAACCAATTTCAGGATCCTGACCTGAATAGTTTGTGAATGTATAAAGGTTTTGGGCTGTTACATATAGTCTTGCCTGACCAAATGGAATGTTTTCAAATATTTTTTTGAAATCGTATCCCAAAGTAATGTTCTGGATTTTTACAAAATCTGCATCTTCAATGTAGATATCAGAAATTTCCTGCCAGTTTGCGTTACTTCCGCTACTCAAACGTGGTAATTTGTTTGAAGTACCTTCACCATGCCAACGGCCAAAAATATCGGTGGTGTAGTTTTGATCTTTGGTGTCGGCAAACGAACGGTACGACTTGGCAATTTGATGACCAAATGCACCGTTTGTTGTTACGGCCAAATCAAATCCTTTGTAAGCAAGGTTAAAGCTGAATCCCACGGTATAATCAGGATGTGGATTACCAATCTCAACTTTGTCGTCGATGGTAATAGCTCCGTCGCCATTGGTATCTACAAAAATTAGATCACCCGGTTGAGGATCAGTTTGAAGGAAGCCACCATCCGCTGCTGCATGTGCGGCTATGTCTTCTGCATTTTGGAAAACTCCGGCAGTTTTATACCCCCAGAAATAACCAATTGGTTTGCCTACTTCGGCACGGAACATTTCGGTAGTACCCTGACTTAATACATTCGATGCACCATGGATAATTCCTTCGCCATTGGCAATTTTTGTTACCTCGTTTGAATTGTGCGAAAGGTTCAAGTTAACACCATATTTTAAATCCCCAATGTTGTCATTCCAGTTCAAGGCAAGTTCGAAACCTTTGTTTTCAACATCGCCACCATTTATGTAAGGTGCACCTGTTCCGTATGATGCCAATGTTGGTGCAACTACTAACCAGTCGATTGTTGACTTTTGGTACCAGTCAAATGCAAGTCCTAATTTTGAATCGATAAAACGTGCATCCAAACCAATATTTAATTGTTCTGAAGTTTCCCAGGTAATGTCTTTGTTAGGAAGAATATCAGCATATCCACCAACCGACTGAGAAGTTTTAGAGTTTCCAAAAGAATAAGCATTACTGCTGTCAAAAGCAACCGTAGCTAAATATTGGAAGTTCGAGATAGATGCGTTACCGTTTTGTCCCCAGCTGGCACGTAGTTTCAAAAAATCAACAAATGTATCGTTGTTTTCCATAAACGACTCGTTGGTAATTACCCAACCTGCCGAAACTGAAGGGAAGTATCCCCAACGGTTACCGGCTGCAAAGTTCGATGAACCGTCAGCACGCATAACTAACGAAAGAAGATAAGTTTCTTTGTAGTTGTAATTTAAACGACCGAAAAATGATGCAATACCACCTTCGCCCCAAGGACTACCGCTCCAGCTTGTAATACCCGAAGTATAAGTAGGAGTGTTGTCTAACCACGCATGTTCGAAATCGCTAAACAACGAACCACCATTGTTTGCTCCTAAGCTTTCTCCCATTCCCCATTTTTCAAGTGATTGTCCCAAAAGGGCGCTGAAAGAATGTTCGTCTAACTGGTACGAATAAGCAATCGTATTTTCCCATGTCCAGCTAAATCCAACAGACATTGATTGACTAACTTTGTCGATAGTATTAATTGCACTGTTCGATAGTTCATACTCAGGAGTATAAGCACGATAAGAACTTGCACTCATTTTATAACCAAAGCTACTTCTTAAAGTAAGGTTATTTATGGGTTGAATTTCAAGAAAGGCATTCATATTCAAATTGTGGTTCTTCGATATGTTTTGTCCACGGTTGTAATCCATTAAAGCAATTGGGTTTGCCATATTTGGACTAAGTCCTTCCAAACCAGAAGCTTTAATGTCTGCTTTGTTGAAGTATTCACCATTTTCGTTGTAAGCCGGAATAAGTGGGCTTGTTGAAAGCATGTTGTGAATATCGTTCCAATAGATGTTACCAATGCCAATACCTATTTTTTCGTTGTAGCTGTAATTAATGTTTTCACCAAATTTAATTACATCTCTTCCGTCTTTTTCCAAAATAACATGGTCTGAATTTAAACGTACAGTGTAACGTTCGTAGTTCGGCTCAACAGGTGTTCCGTAAATACCTTCCTGGTTAGTGTAAGAAACCCCTAATGAGAATTTTGACATGTCGTTTCCACCTACCATATTAATGGCATGGTTTTGTGAAGGTGCATTGGCGTTCTCAATTTCACTTAACCAATTTGAACCTTGCCATCCATTTTGAACATCCTGGTAGATTCCGGGAATCATGTTGGCCCAGTCGTAAGGAGCTAAACCTTCGTTGAAATTAAGCTCATTCAAAATAGTCATGTACTCTGAAGCATTAAGTGTAGGTGGCACTTTGTAAGGATTTTGAATTCCATAGTACCCATCATAAGTTACCTGGATTTTACCTTCTTTACCACGTTTGGTTGTTACTAAAATAACACCGTTTGCTGCACGTGCACCATAAATTGCAGAAGATGCAGCATCTTTTAATACGTCAATCGATTCAATATCAGCAGGGTTTAAAGAGTTGATGTTTCCTCCTGCTACTCCATCAATTACATACAAAGGATCAGAATTTCCAACAGTTCCTAAACCACGAATGGTTACTTTATAACCTTCACCAGGTTGTCCCGAACTTTGAGTAATGTTAACACCAGGAGTTTGACTTTGTAATGCTCCCAAAGGACTAACCGCACTCATCTTTTGGAGGTTTTCACCTGAAACCTGAACAGTAGCACCAGTTACCAGTTTCTTTTTCTGGACTCCATAACCAACAACAACTACCTCTTCAAGATCTGTTACATTTTCTTCAAGGTTGATTGTAAGCTGGGTTTGATTACCAACTGTGATTTTTTGTGGAGTGTAACCGATAAATGAAATAACAAGTACATCAGCAGCATTAGCTTCCAGTGTAAAATTTCCATCAATGTTGGTTACTGTTCCAATCGTCGTTCCTTCAATTACAACAGAAGCTCCGATAATAGGTAAATTGTCAGCAGTTGAAATTACTGTTCCAGTAACTGTCTTCTTTTGTTGTACCGAACCCGAATTGGACTCTGCGTACAGGGTGGTTGACAGCATCAACATCATACTGAGCGCAAGGGGCAGTATGAGTTTAAATTCAGAAAAATTCCAATAGAATTTTCTTCTTGATAGTTTTTGTTTCATAAATAAATAATTTGATTTTTATTAAAAAACTTTAAATGCGGATAGACTTTCTACAATTCATACTTCTGGGTTCCAGATTTATGATAAGTCTTTTAAAGTTTACTGTGGTTTTGATTCATAAAAGATTACATTTTAAGTTAGACAATTTTTATTGTTTGTTCTTGTTTTGTTAGTACTACTTACTGTCGATATGACAATAACGGGCGCAATATAGTAAAATTTATTTCTGAATCTCAAAAAATACATGTTAAATTTGAAAATAATTATTGTTATGACTAGATATACAGGTGGTTAGCATTTTGTGATTATAACAAATAGGCTGTTGTGTTTTGTCCTATTTTATTATTATTAATTAATAACTATGTTGATCTGCTGTTTCGAGCTTTTTTTACGATACTAGAAATAGGGATTTAGTAGTATTGTAGCAGATCCCATATTACTCTAATCTGTTTTTAATTTTTAAATGATTGCATTTTAAATAAAATTTTATTGGATATCTTGACTATCAGCATTATGTTAGTGTTAAAGTGACACAAAGAATCGTTTGTATGTTTTTTAACATGCGTCAGAAGTTGCGAAGACTAAATAGTATTTGATAGCTTTAAAACGTCAAACTAACGAATTTAATCATTTGAGTAATACTAATAATTAACATAACTAAATCTATAATGTACAAACTGAAACTCTTCTGAAATTGTTAAAATCTGTTAACAGATTTTTAATAATATATATTCAAATTTCTATTTATTAATACCAAAACTTAAAATCTATGGAAAAAAATCCTGTTAAAGGTTTTTTAACCTTGCTTATGATGTCCATATTCATGGCATTTTCTCTTGGTTCTTATGCGCAAACAGCTATTACCGGTACGGTTACTGGTGAAGATGGCGCGGGGATACCTGGAATTTCGATTGTGGTTAGTGGAACCACACAAGGAACTATTACCGACATTGATGGTAAATTCATGTTAGAGGTTCCTGATGGAGCTGAAAGTCTGGTGTTTTCATACATTGGTATGCTAACCCAGAAAGTAGAACTCGGCGATCAAACTAATTTTGATATCGTGATGAAAGCCGATGTAATTGGAGTCGACGAAATAGTAGTAGTGGGCTATGGTACTCAGCGAAAAGCGACTGTAACCGGAGCTGTAAGTTCCGTTGACGAATCAGAACTACGTGCTGTACCTGCAGCCAGTGCTGCCTCAAAACTTCAGGGACGTGTTGCCGGTGTTACAATAACTAACGATAATACGCCTGGAGGAGAAGCTACGGTGAGGGTTCGTGGAATTGGATCGGTAAATAATAACGATCCGCTGTATATTATTGATGGTGTTCCAACTTCTGGAGGATTAAGTCAATTAAATCCGAATGATATTGAATCGATGTCTGTTTTGAAAGATGCTTCGTCTTCAGCTATTTATGGTGTGCGGGCGGCAAATGGAGTTATTTTGGTTACTACCAAAAAAGGAAAAGTAGGTAAACCAAAATTAAGCTTTGATGCTCGTTATGGAGTGCAGAGTGCAATAAATGAGTTAGATCTTCTTAATACTCAGGAATATGGTGAATTGTTGTGGCTTGAAGCAAAAAACCTTGGACTTCAACAAGGCGACAATGGATGGGGAAATGCACAGTACGGTTATGGTGCTACGCCTGTAATTCCTGATTACATTATTCCTGCTGGTGCTATGGCCGGTGAAGTAGATGAGAGTACTTATAGTTATCCAACTCCTTATAATGGTATAACCCGTGCAAATAAACAAGGAACAAACTGGTACGATGAAATATTGGAACCTGCTCCAATTCAGGAATATAACCTGGCAGTAAGTGGTGGCTCTGATAAAGGTACTTATGCATTTTCAGGTGGCTACATGAGTCAGGATGGTATTGTTAAGAAAACCGGTTTTGAACGTTATTCGCTTCGCTCAAATGCAAATGCAAAAATTAACGATTGGTTGGAAATTGGCGAAAGCTTAGGTGCAACTTATACTGATCGTACAGGAATGGGTACCAACAATGATGAGGGAAATGCTATTTCGCAGGTTTATCGTATGCAACCCATTATTCCTGTTTATGACATAATGGGTAATTATGCTGGAACTCAGGCAACTACTACTGGGAATGGAGCGAATCCGTTAGCTGTTCTTGAAAGAGATGCAGATGATTATAACCATAATTTCAGGGTTTTGGCAAATGCTTACATTCAGTTTAATCTTTCACCCGACTTGTCAGTAAAATCATTAATCGGTGCCGATTATTCTACTTCACGGGAGAAAGATCGATTTATTAAAAATCCGGAATTCTCGGAAGCAAAACCAGCTGATATTTTAACTGAGAGATATTTCGGAACATTACAGTATAACTGGATCAATACTCTGAATTATAAAAAAACAATCAATGATGTGCATAATTTCAATGTGTTGCTTGGTACTGAAGCTGTAAAATGGAATTATGATTGGTACAATGGAAGTCGCTCGACTTTTGCAAGTACCGATTTAGACTACATGGTATTGGATGCCGGTGAGAAAGATCAAACTGCAAACGGTTCGTTTGATGAGTGGTCAACGTTCTCCTATTTTGGAAGGATCAACTACGATTATATGGGTAAATACCTAGCCGAAGCAGTTGTTCGTCGTGATGCTTCTTCACGTTTTTCCGATGATAATCGTTGGGGAACATTTCCTGCTTTTTCTCTTGGATGGAGAATGTCGGAAGAAGCTTTTCTTGACAATGCCGATTGGTTAAATAGTTTAAAAGTTCGTTTCGGTTGGGGTAAGAATGGTAATGATAATGTTGGTGGTTATTACAATGCTTTTACAACTTATCGTGTTTATAACGGCGAATCGTACTACAGCCTTTCTGGTTCAAATGGAGCAACGGATGCTGGTATTCATAAATACAAATTAGGTAATCCTGATGGGAAATGGGAAGCCAGTGTAACAACAAACTTAGGTGTTGATGTGACCATGTTTAATAAGCTGGAAGTTAATTTGGATGTATTTAGTCGTAAAACTACTGACATGCTTTATAATCAAAGTTTGCCCGATACTTATGGTAATCTGCAACTTCCTGCTGTTAATATCGGCGAAATGAAAAATACAGGTTTCGATTTAATGGTAGGTTATCACGAAACTATTGCACAAGATTTTAAACTAAATGTTAACGCTAATATTTCTCATTATAAAAACGAGATTGTAAAACTGAATGGTAACCCGAATGAAATACTTTATGGCCCTTCATTGAGGCAGAATGTTTATACTGCAAGTATGACTGGCGAACCTATTTCTTCATTTTACGGTTATGTAGTTGATGGAATATTTAATTCGTGGGATGAGGTTAATGCACATGTTCCTTATGGGGCAGATTCATTTGACGGAGATAGTTATAGTCAACCAGGTGTTTTTAAATATAGAGATATTAGTGGCCCCAATGGTGTACCTGATGGCAAAATTACGTCAGATGATCGTACTGTAATTGGAAGTCCTCACCCTGATTTTACTTATGGATTAAATATCAATTTGAATTATAAAAATTGGGATATGACCATGTTCTTCCAGGGTTCTCAAGGGAACGATTTAATTAATTATGTAAATCGTTGGATAATGTTTAATAACTTTTCAGGGAACAGAGGGAAAGAGCGTTTATACGAATCATGGACTGCTGACAGATATAATTCTGGAGCAACAATTTCACAGCCTAAGGCTATTCGCGATGATGCAGTTATGCAGAAAAACTCTTCATTCTTCATTGAAGATGGCTCCTATCTTAGAATGAAGGATTTCCAGATTGGTTATACTTTACCTTCAACTATGCTTAATTCTGCTGGAATTTCAGGAGTAAGAGTGTATGTGCAGGCAACCAATTTATTTACGATAACCAATTACAGTGGTTTAGATCCTGAACTTTCCAATCCTGACTCTAATCCAGATCGTTTAATGGGAGTTGATGAAGGAATTTATCCAACTTCACAGATCTTCATGTTTGGGATTAATATGAATTTTTAATCACATTTAATTGAAAAGAATTATGAAAAAAATATTATATCTAACAATCTTGCTTCTCGTAGCTTTGTTGTATTCTTGCGGTGACGATTTCTTTAACATTAAACCAAAAGGGCAGGGATCACCATCAACTTTAACTACCAAAACAGGAATAGATTATTTGCTCACAGGTACTTATGCCGTTGTTGACGGTACACACTTAGGAACAAGTGGAACCGTATGGGCAAGCTCTGTTTCTAACTGGGTGTGGGGCAGTATTGCCTCTGACGATGCGTATAAAGGCTCCAGTTATGGAGATCAGGCAACCATTAATCCGGTTGAAGGTTTTTATGCGGATGCTGATAACGGTTATGTGGATAATCACTGGGAAGGTTTGTACGATGGAGTAGTACGGGCGAACGATGTCTTGCGTTATTTGCCTGAGACTCAGGATATGAGTGACGCTGAAAAAACAATTGCAGAAGCCCAAGCAAAATTTTTGCGTGCACACTTCTATGTTGAATTAACAAAAGTGCATGGAAAAGTGCCTTATATTGATGAAAATACAGAAGAACCAAAGACAGTAGCCAATGATCATCTACTTTGGCCGGAAATTGAAACTGACATGAAATTTGCTGCCGATAATCTTCCTGAATCATGGACTGCTAAAGGGCGTGCATCAAGTTGGGCGGCAAAAACATATCTGGGACGTATTTATTTGTTACAGGGGAAATATTCTGAAGCAAAAACAGTATTGGATGATGTTTATACAAATGGGCCATTTGAACTTGTGGAGAGTTACGAGCAAAATTACATGATTGCTTATAACAATAACAATGAGTCGATATTTGAAATTCAATATGCGACCAATGATGGAGCTTCTGGTTCGCCTAATGCAGGTTGGGGTGATGCATTGAATTTTCCACACGGTGTTGCTGGTACCGGTACTTGTTGTGGATTCTTCCAACCAACACATAGCCTTGTGAGTGCTTATGTTGTTGGTGCTGATGGTTTACCTGAGTTGGATAATACCTATTCTGCGGATGATATGATTCCATACGATCCGAATTTAGGTGATGATAATGATATCGTGTACGAAGGACCAGTTGATCCTCGTTTGGATCATACTGTTGGCCGTCCGGGAATACCTTATTTAGATTGGGGAATTCATCAGGGGGATGGTTGGATTCGTGATGTTACCAATGGTGGTCCTTATTTGTATAAGAAAAATATGTTCAAACAAGCTGAAAAAGGATTAGCAACGTCAACCGGTTGGGCAACAGGAGTAAATCCAAATAACTTCCGTAAATTCCGTTTAGGACATGTAATTCTTTGGTTGGCAGAATGCGAAGCACAAGTTGGATCTTTGGAAAGAGCCACTAATTTGGTAAATGAAATTCGTAACCGGGCAAAAGCATCGAATGTGGTAACCATGTCCGATGGAAGTCCTGCTGCTAATTACAAAGTAGAGCCTTATGGAGAAACATTTGCATCAAAAGAAGTTGCAATGAAAGCCATTCAGCTTGAGTTGAGGTTGGAATTTGCAATGGAAGGACTTCGTTTCTTCGACCTGGTTCGTTGGGGGATCTCCGACGATGTTATGAATAATTATCTGAATGTAGAAGGAACAAAAATGGCACATTTGGCAGGAAAATCTTTTATTTCTAACAAAAATGAGAAATGGCCGATTCCGCAAACGCAAAGAGATCTTTCAGTAGATCAATCTGGTAATACTGTTTTAGAACAAACCGAAGGTTATAATTAATTGTTTATCAGTTTGAAAAAGAGTTGTCATCGAAGTGACGACTCTTTTTTTTATTTATTCAGTATTTCATGAAATACTTATTTGAAATAACCAAGATTTTGGTATGTGTGGGGATAGTTGTTCTTTTTGTGGGCTGTTCATCAAATGGTTCACAGATTGGTGAGACAAAGAACATTCAGATTAAACAGGATTTTGGCGCAACAATCATCTATGAGTTAGGAGTATTGAATATAGATGATCAAAAAGAATTGACTCTTGTTGTGGAAAATCTTTTACAAGTTCCGTTGGTCATTAATGATATTCGGGGATTTTGTGGGTGTACAATACCTCGCTTCGATAAGGACCCCATTCTTCCAGAGAAATCGTCAGAAGTAAGTATCCTTTTTGTGGCTCATCAGATTGGTACTTTTAATAAGGAGTTGAAAATGTATTTAAGTTCACAAAATGAGCCTGTAAGTGTTATTTTTAATGGTGAAGTAGTGAAACGTTAATTACTATTTTGCAGATTAATTAGACAAATTGATTTGTCGCAGGAAGTTTGTTTTTCTTCATTAAAACAAAATCCTGGTTATGAATAATAATTGTGAGATTTGGTTTGAAATCTTTAAAAGAGGGGCAATTTATCCCTCTTTTTCTTTGTATGCATATTTTATTTGCCGATCAAAAAATCTGCCCTATCTTTATTTCGCAAAATTGTTAAACGCAATTTTGCTTATTTTTTTTGAAAACTCATTGCTCAAGGCTCAATACTCGTTCTGGAATGGCACTTAATTACATCTTCGTATTTTTCTTTCTTGTTGCATTTGTTATCGCATTAGCCCGGCTTATCTTTTTAGGTGATGTGGAGGTTTTTCCTGAAATGGTGAAAGCCACTTTCGACATGGCTAAAACAGGTTTCGAAATTTCGCTGGGATTAACCGGCGTTTTAACACTTTGGATGGGAATAATGAAAATAGGAGAGAAAGGTGGAATTGTACACGTGTTTTCACGGTTAATTGGTCCTTTTTTCAATAAACTGTTCCCGGAACTTGGGAAGGAACATCCGGCCCACAGTTCGATAATGATGAACATTGCAGCAAACATGTTAAACCTCGACAATGCTGCAACTCCAATGGGTTTGCAGGCCATGAAAGAAATGCAGGCCACCAATCCGAACAAAAACACGGCTTCGAATGCGCAAATTATGTTTTTGGTGTTGAATACTTCTGGCTTGACATTGTTGCCCATTAGTATTATGGTTTACCGGGCGCAGCTTGGAGCAGTTAACCCTTCGGATATTTTTATTCCGATTCTTTTAGCTACTTATTTTTCAACTATTGCGGGTTTGATTTCGGTAGCCATCTATCAAAAAATAAATCTTTTAGATAAAACTATTCTTGCTTATTTAGGTGGATTGACTGTATTTATTGCCGGTTTAATCTGGTATTTTTCTACGCTCGATAAAGAGGCCATAACTCAAGTGTCGAAAGTAGCCAGTAATTTTATTCTGTTTACGGTAATAGTCGCTTTTATGCTGATGGCTGTCTGGCGAAAAGTAAATGTTTACGAAGCATTTATTGAGGGAGCAAAAGACGGGTTTAAAACGGCAGTGAAAATTATACCATACTTGGTGGCGATTTTGGTTGCCATTGGTGTTTTTCGTGCTTCGGGTGCAATGGATTGGCTGGTTGCCGGTGTTTCATGGGCGCTAGAGTTCCTTGGAATTAATACCGATTTTGTTCCAGCACTTCCAACTGCATTAATGAAACCACTTAGCGGCAGTGGTGCGCGTGGAATGATGGTGGATGCCATGACAACTTATGGTGCCGATTCGTTTGTGGGGCGTGTTGCCAGTACCGTTCAGGGAGCCACCGATACTACCTTTTATATTCTGGCTGTATATTTTGGAGCCGTTGGCATTAAAAACACACGCTATGCCGTTGTATGCGGATTAATTGCCGATTTTGTTGGGATTATCGCATCAATTCTACTGGCATATTTGTTTTTCCATTAATTGAAAATGGGCTGATGTCCGTCAATCGACGATTACCAGCCCAATGCATTTCTGATGGCGTCTAATTTATCGAATCATAAACGATAACCTTGTTCCACAAATGCTGATTTTCTTCCACAAATTTTAAATGAATGGGATCAATCTGGTAGGCATCCTGATCAGCCTGAGAATCAAACATCACCATATAAGAGACCGAGTAGGAGTGATCTACAACATCGCGGCTTTCAGTTCCTGCCGGATATCCAATATGGCTCATTTTAATACTTTTTATCTTTAGAAGGTCATTGGCTCCTTTTACCAATTGTTTTTTATGTGCTTCGTTTTTAGGCTCTTTTAACCAGAAATATACATGGTGTACAAGTGTCCCTGTAATTTTAACTTCTCCTGCTGTGCTTTTTTTTGATAAAGGAAGTAGTCCGGCAAGTGCTAATCCTGCTGTTGCTTTTTTTAGGAAATTTCTACGTGTTTTCATTCTAGTTGGTTTTAAATGGTTTTACAAATTACTTATTTATTAGTTGTGCAATTTCATTAATGTGTAATTGGAAATGCCGAGGGAAATCTTCCACCATATCTTTCAGAGAGACATGAACATTATTATCGGCAATCCACTTTGAATCTAACTTTTCAGGATTGATGTTTTGAATTAAATGCGAAAAATGTAAATGAGTAAATTTCCAGAGTTGAATCAGGTTGTTCCAGTTTTCATTCTGGTAATTTTGAAGAAGGATCCACTTGTCATTATTTCCGTAAGTCGCGTAATTTGGAAACTCAACAGGCGATTCCCTGTATTGCAAATGAACTACCCGATGTGTGTTGTTCGATACAGAATCAACCATGTGACCCAGAATCAGTTTGATATTTCGGTTTTGGGAGTTTTTGGGAATGGTAATTCTCTCAGCAGATAATTCCGTGAGTTTAATCTCCCAGTCCTGAATATTATTCTCTAATTCCGTAGCAATTTTCGAAAATGCCATTTATCCGATTTGATTGATAGTTTGTTTTATCAGAACCAGTTTTTGCAATAGGTTTTCCAATAAATCCAATTGCAGCATATTGGCACCATCCGATTTCGCCTCTGAGGGATTTGGATGCGTTTCAATAAAAATACCATCGGCACCAACGGCAATGCCGGCGCGTGCAACTACTTCTATTAATTCTGGTTTACCTCCTGTTACTCCACTTGACTGATTGGGTTGTTGCAACGAATGTGTAATGTCTAAAACAACCGGCACATCAAGTTTTCTCATTTCCGGAATACCACGGTAGTCCACTACCAAATCCTGGTATCCAAAAGTCGTCCCGCGTTCGGTAAGCATTACATTGTTGTTGCCGCTTTCACGAACTTTTGTTACTGCAAACTGCATTGCATCTGCCGAAAGAAACTGCCCTTTTTTTATGTTGACCACTTTCCCTGTGTTTGCTGCTGCAACTAAAATATCAGTCTGTCTGCATAAAAAGGCAGGGATTTGAAGTACATCAACATATTCGGCAGCCATAGCAGCTTCTTGTGCTGTATGTATATCCGTCACAACAGGTATATCAAACGTTTCTGCGACTTTGCGTAAAATTTTCAGTGCTTTTTCATCGCCTATTCCAGAAAAAGAATCTAATCGCGAACGATTCGCTTTACGGTACGAACCTTTAAAAACAAAAGGGATTTTAAGACGTTCGGAAATGCCGACAATTCTTTCAGCAATTTCCATTGCCATTTTTTCTCCTTCAATAGCACAAGGACCGGCAAGCAAAAAAAAGTTACCTGAATCGGTGTATTTCAATTTATCAATTCGTGGAATCATGAATTTAATTTTTGGAAGGGTAAAAATAGGAAGAAAATAGGTTAAAAAGACAGGTTGACCTTTTATGTTTTTAAAAAGTTTGAATGGGTTTCTTTTAAAACACAAATGGGAACTATTCTTTGACAAATAGTTCCCATCCACTTCCAATAACCGAAGTTATTTTCGTGCCAGGTTACGGTTATTACGACCGGCATTTCCATTTTCTTTCGAATCTGCATCTGCCTTTAATCATCCGGTTTAACTTGTTACAGTTAAACTTTTGATTTGTCCCTTTGCTAATCTTGCGATTAACTTCCCGGACGAATTGTCTTTTTCAGTGTATTCAGCTGGTTCCTTTCGGACTTCCCCTTTCCAATCAACACTTTGGAGTTGCCTCTTTGGTGTTGTGCAGTTTTGCAGTTTAAAACCGAAGTTTTTTGTACTTCCTGCCTGATGACTCAATCTTAAAAGAACGTTTGACTTTTCTTAGATGATTGCCCGAATTTGATATTGCTATCATTTTCGGAATTCAGCTTTTCCTTTGTGCCGTCCCGAAGGTCGGAGAGAATTGGTCTCCATTCCAACTAAGGGATTTCTTCCGCTTCCACAATTTCAAAGCAGCCTTTTATCGCTCACCTGATAAATCAAATGTACACATTAAATGCATTCAAGTCAATACTTTAGTAGGTGTTTGTATTCACTGTGAATTAACCGATGTTATTAACAATTGTTGATAAGATGAACTTCAGATATTTATTATTTCATCCACAACCATTGGAAGTTTATTTCCTCTTTTCGATCCGGTTGAATTTGCATTTCAATTTCATAAAATCCTTTTTCAATAAATTGAATTTTACCTATTCGGTGCGACTGGTAATTATCAATGTGCCAGTTTTGGTTGGGCTCGCCCACTGTTTTTCCTGTAGGTTGAACCGAATGGGAGAGTGACTGGTTTGCAGCCTTAACTGTTATCTTGCCATTACTTTTATTATTTTGAAAACTATATGAAACGTCTACAAATTTTTCTCCCGGATCATCAATGTAAATTTTCCACTTAAAAGTTTTTTCAGAATTGAGTACAACGTGTTGCGGAACTGTTCCTCCCCGTTCCATCGGATTGATAATAATTGATTCATCGGCAGGAAATTGATTTTGTGGAAGAAGAGAATATCCTCCATCAACTGTTTTAGCAACCAATCCATCTACAATCAAAGGTCTCGAATCGTATTCTGCAACAACAACCGAAATATAGTTGTCAGGTTCATCATTTGGTAAAGCAATTTCAGTAAAAGCCTCGTTATGCGAAAAATCAAGTGGCGACTTTTGTTTGTCTGCCAATAAATAAACCGTCTGCGGAGCTGCTAAAATTCCTGTGAGATTTAACTTTTTATTTAATGGCCAGGTATATATATGCAGGTAAAGTTTAAATTTATCACCATCTTTCTTGCACGTAATTTTGCCCCAATCGTGTTGGTCTTTATCCAAATCAAAAGCCTGAGTTCCATAAATTGCTTCGCCGTTAACTTTTAACCAGTTTCCCATTTCAAGCATTCGTTGCGAAATCTCGTAAGGAACATCACCATTGGCGCGTGGCCCAATATTCAGCATAAAATTACCGTTCAAACTGGCATTTCCTATTAATGATTTTAACAGCGATGTTGTCGATTTCCATTCATTGTCGGATGAATGAAATCCCCAGGAATGTGCAACTGTTGCAGGCGATTGCCAGGGAAAATCCTCTTTTTTACTCCCCAGTTGGTTGTCCCCCAATGTTTTGTAATCCACTTCAGGATCTTCTTCAATCGATAAACCCAATCGTGAATTTACCAGACAGTTGGGTTGTAACTCGCGTATGGTTGATTTAAGTTGTAAAAGTTGTTCTTTACTTACAATAGTATTGGAGTGATGCAGCCACATGTCGAACCAAAGCATGGCTATTTCTCCATAATTGGTGAGCAGTTCGCGAATTTGTGGGATTACTTTTTCCTGCCAGTACTGATCGTATTCTTCGGGTGTAATTCCATATATTTCCCGGGTGTGGTCCCAGCCATATTTGTGTTCCCAATCTACCCAGTGCGAATAATACAAACAAAGTTTAATGTTGTGCTTTTTACAGGCCTCAGCCATTTCTTTTATAATGTCGCGCTTAGGATTGGTGTAGTTTCCCAAATCATAGTCGCTAACTTTACTGTCCCATAAGCCAAATCCGTCGTGGTGTTTGGCTGTAATGGTTATGTATTTCATCCCGGAATTTTTGGCAAGCAAAACCCATGCTTCAGGATCAATTTCGTCCCAGTCAAAACGATCGAGTAGTGTTACGTATTCTTCCCGATCAATTCGGTTGCGGTACAATAGCCACTCTGCATAATCGTTGTTGTTGCGTAATTTTTCGCCTTTCCAGTATCCTTCGGCACCACTGTATACGCCCCAGTGAATAAACATGCCAAAACGTGCATCGGTAAACCACTCGGCGCGTTTATTTGTATTTTTCTGGGCAAAGGATGAATGGGAAATAACAAGAAATATAACGAAGGTAATTAGGTTTTTCATCGCTTATAATATCATGATTTTATTGTATTTTTCGCCGAATAGTCAAGTTTTAGAATCAGCTAAGAAAGCCTGCCTTTAAAATCCTGATAATTAAACTCCCTAACAATTCCAAGTGTGTCATTTTCTTTCCAAATGGCAATTGCAGGATGATTTACTCCATTAAACATTGTTGTTTTTACCATAGTATAATGAATCATGTCGAGAAAAACGATTTGTTCTCCAATTTGAAGTTCGTGGCTAAAATCGTAAGTTTCCATAAAATCACCAGCAAGGCAACTTGGGCCGCCCAAACGATACAAGTACTTGCTGTTTTCATTTGGATCTGTTGCTCCAACAATTTTGGGGCGATACGGCATTTCCAATGTGTCGGGCATGTGGGCTGTAAACGATACATCGAGAATGGCAGTTTTTACACCTTTGTGTTCCACGATATCCTGCACAGTAGATATTAATACGCCGGTTTCCCAGGCAATGGCACTGCCCGGTTCCAAAATCACTTTTACATTGAATTTCTTTTTGAAAGCTTTGAGCAGCTCGATCAGGTGTTGATGGTTATAACCTGTGCGCGTCATTAAATGACCGCCGCCCATGTTTACCCATTTTACCTGATGTAAGTATTTACCAAATTTAGATTCCAAATTTTGCAATACATTCTCAAGACTATACGAATCGGATTCGCAAAGTACATGAAAGTGGATTCCTTCAATTCCTTCGGGAAGTTCATCAGGAAAGTCATCAATGCCAATTCCCAAGCGAGAGCCAGGTGCACTGGGGTTGTACAAATCGGTTTCCACATCTGAATATTCAGGGTTTACACGAATGCCGCACGAAATGGAGTGTTCTGCTTTCTGAGTTTCAGAATAATACTTATTAAACTGATTAAAAGAATTAAAAACAATATGACTGCAGTAGCTTAACAGTTCGTCAAATTCTTTTTCAAAATAAACAGGCGAATAAATGTGTGCCTTCGTTTTCATCTCTTCAAAACAAAGCCTCGCTTCGTTTAACGAACTTGCTGTGGCACCGCTTAAATATTCTCGAACCAAAGGAAAAGCACTCCACATGGCAAAACCTTTAAAAGCCAAAATTATTTCGATACCGGCCTCTTTTTGAACCTGGTCAATCAATTTGAGGTTTTTGCGAAGAATCTTTTCGTCTAATACAAAAGCCGGTGATGGGATTTTTGAATAGTCCACTAATTTAAGTATTTAAAAAGAGCTCAGAGTTCAGGACTCCAAGCTCTTTGCTATTTTTACACTTCTAAATCTCCATTAATTTCTTCGTTCCACGGCAGACCCATTTCTCCAATTTTTTCCATAAATGGATCCGGATTAAACTCTTCAACATTAAATACACCTTTGCCTTGCCACTTGCCGGTTAAAACCATCATAGCACCTAACATTGCCGGAACTCCTGTGGTGTAAGAAACACCCTGTGTGCCGGTTTCGTCGAAAGCTTTTTGGTGGCTGCAATTGTTCCAAACGTAGTACGATTTTTCCTTGCCGTCTTTAATCCCTTTTATTCTACACCCAATCGATGTTTCTCCGGTGTAGTTTTCACCTAAATCGCCCGGGTTGGGTAGCACTTCTTTTAAAAACTCAAGCGGAATAATATCAACTCCTTTATATTTAACAGGATCGATACGCGACATCCCAATATTTTGAATAACGCGTAAATGAGTCAGGTACTCCTGTCCAAAAGTCATCCAGAAACGTGCTTGCTTTAAGCTCGGATAATTTTTTGTTAGCGATTCCAACTCTTCGTGAAACAGAACATAGGAATCACGCTGGCCGATATTTGGATAAGTAAGTGACTTTTTAATTTCAAAAGGTTCTGTTTCTACCCAGTCGCCATTCTTCCAATATTTACCTTTCTGCGTGATTTCACGTATATTTATTTCAGGGTTGAAATTGGTCGCAAATGCTTTCCCATGATCGCCGCCATTGCAATCCACAATGTCGAGGTAATGCATTTCGTCGAAATGGTGCTTTGCTGCATGGGCTGTGTAAATGCTAGTTACACCCGGATCGAAACCACATCCCAAAACGGCCATAATTCCTTTGTCTTTAAAACGGTCGTGATACGCCCATTGCCAGCTGTACTCAAATTTGGCTTCATCTTTTGGCTCGTAATTAGCTGTATCGAGGTAATTCACACCCGTTTCCAAACAAGCATCCATAATTGGTAAATCCTGGTAGGGGAGTGCCACATTTATTACAAGCTCAGGTTTGAATTGACTGATCAATGCAACGGTTTCAGCCACATTGTCTGCGTTTAGTTGTGCCGTTTTTATTCTTCCTTTACCAACTTCTCTGGCAATTACATCGCACTTGGAAACGGTGCGGCTTGCTAATAATATCTCTGAAAAAACTTCAGGATTATCGGCACATTTGCTGGCAACCACACGTCCAACACCACCGGCTCCAATAATCAAAACTTTGCTCATCATTATATATTTTAAAATGTTACTTCAATTTAAATTCCACTGAATATCGTATATTTCGCAAAATATTTATTCACAAAAGTAAGGCAAATTAAGCAAAATTTTTCATGGTTAACACATCGGCAAAAAAGGAATTTGATCCAAACGGAGTAGGCTTGAAAAATGGTAATTTTATAGGACTGCCATTTACAGAAGAAAATGCAGAAGTTATTCTGTTTCCGGTCCCTTGGGATGTAACCGTTTCATATGATGAAGGAACGGCTTTGGCACCCAATGCGATTCTGGAAGCTTCGTCGCAGTTGGATTTATTCGATTTGGATGTGAAAGAGGCTTGGAAAAAGGGAATTTTCTTTCAGAAAGTTAATGCGGCTGTTTTGGAAAGAAGGGATGTTCTTCGGCCCAAAGCAACAGAATACATTGATTTTCTGGAAAATGGGGGAGACATTTCAAGCCATTCTGAAATGAAAAAGTTACTGGATGAAATTAATACCGAGTGTGAGGCCTTGAACTTTTTTGTTTACCGTGAAGCCAAAAGATTGTTGAGCGCAGGTAAAATTGTTGGATTGATTGGCGGCGATCACAGCACACCGTTGGGTTACTTAAAAGCACTTTCAGAAAAATATTCTGAATTTGGAGTGCTTCAAATTGATGCACATTTGGATTTGCGAATAGCCTACGAAGGTTTTGCTTATTCTCATGCCTCGATTTTTAATAATGCTTTGCAATTTTCAGCCCTAAAAAAATTGGTTCAGGTTGGTATTCGCGATTGCTGCGAAGAGGAAGTGGAACTTGTCGGTAATGATGAGCGAGTTAAAGTTTTTTTCGATCAGCAATTAAAGGAAGAACAATTTGTTGGGGCAAACTGGAACAGTCAGTGCGACGATATTATAGCAGACCTTCCGGGCAATGTTTACATTAGTTTTGATGTTGATGGCCTTGATCCTAAATTATGTCCTTCAACAGGAACTCCGGTGCCTGGAGGACTTGAGTTTAATCAGGTAAGTTTCTTGTTCAAAAAAGTAGTGGAGAGCGGAAGGAAAATAATTGGTTTCGATGTATGCGAGACCGGAAATGCAGAGTGGGATGCCAATGTTGCTGCACGCATTATTTATAAACTATGTTTGTTGGCAGGGTAATTTTCAGGTAGCTACTCTTCAGTTTTTCAATCCTTTTTGTTTTTCATGGAAAAAAATCAGAAAAATAGTTTTCTTTGTTGGTTCAAACAAAGGTGAAATATAACAATTTTTATGGTTAGGTAGATGAAGAACAGCTATTTTGATTTGATTGAGCAAAGCTACTATTTCCCGCAGGAGGGTTTTGATTTAAGAGATAATTACCTCACTTTTCATGGTATTTCGTTAAAGTATTTAATTGAAAAATATGGAACACCATTTCGGTTTATTTATTTGCCGAAAATTGGAGATCAAATTAAAAAATCGCGTAATCTTTTTAATAAGGCAATAAAGAAGAATAGCTATCATGGGCGCTATCATTACTGTTATTGTACAAAATGTAATCACTTCTCGCATGTTATAAACGAGGCCTTAAAACACAATGTAAACCTCGAAACTTCATCGTCGTATGATATCGATCTGATTTTAAATCTTTTGAACGAAAATAAAATTCAAAAGAGCAGAACTATTGTTCATAACGGATATAAAACGGAGGAGTATCTTCGGAAGATCTTAAGTCTGCAAAAACTCGGATTCAGTAATAATATTATTGTGCTCGATAGTATTAATGAATTAAAACGGGTAGAAAAATTGGCCAATGGCGAAAAATTAAAAATAGGTATTCGCATGGCGATAAATGAGGAATCGCAATCGGCCTATTACACATCAAGATTGGGTATTCGTCACACAAAAATTCTTAATTTCTATAACGAAAATATTAAAGGGAAAGAGAATATCGAGCTAAAAATGCTTCATTTTTTTGTAGACTCCGGTATAAAAGACAGCTTGTATTATTGGGGAGAATTTCAGAAAGCTTTGAAACTTTATATTGATTTGAAAAAACAATGTGAGGAATTGGATTCATTCAATTTGGGAGGTGGTTTCCCCATTCGAAATCATTTGGGTTTTGAATACAACTACGAGTACATGATTAATGAGATCATTACCAATATTAAAAATGCCTGTAAGCAGGAGAATATTCCTGATCCACATATTTTTACCGAATTTGGAAAATATACAGTGGGTGAAAGTGGGGCTATCATTTTTGAGGTTCTCGAACAAAAACAACAAAACGACACGGAAAGCTGGTACATTGTAAACAACAGTTTAATGAATACTATTCCGGATGCATGGTCGATTTTTGAGAAATTTATTTTATTGCCTATAAATAAATGGGACAACGAGTACAAACGTGCAAACATTGGTGGTATAAGTTGCGACCACTCTGATTATTACAACTCGGAAGACTTTAACCAGGAGGTAATGTTGCCAACGTATTCCGATGACGATAAAGAGCCACTTTATTTAGGTTTCTTTCATACAGGAGCTTATCAGGATGCAATTAGCGGGTATGGAGGAATTAAACATTGTCTGATTCCTTCGCCAAAACACGTCATCATTGATCGCGATGAAAAGGGTAATTTTTTTGATTACGTTTATCGCAACGAACAATCGGCAGAGGAAAGGTTTAAGATTTTGGGGTATAATCAAAAAGAGGAAGAATAAAGCTGCAACAGAAAAGCGATATATAAAATGAACAGCCCGATAATTATATAATTATCGGGCTGTTTTATTTGTTACAAGTTTGAATTAAGCTTTTAATCCATTTGCCAACA
>JBFFMM010000012.1:0-30341 GCA_041554075.1 Draconibacterium sp.
AAATGAACCGGCCATTCCACAACAACCCGAAGGAATTTCGCGCACATGGTAGTTAACAGGTAAGGCAAGCATTTTTTTACTTGGTTCGGTTGACGCCACTGCTTTTTGTTGGCAGTGTCCGTGTAATAAAATATGCTTCTCTTCGGTTGTAAAGTCCGATTCATTGATGTTTCCTTTTTCAATTTCAGCAGCAATAAACTCTTCAAAAAGAAGCGCATTTTTTCCCAATATTTCAGATGTAGACTGCAAACCTTTTTCTACCAATTCAGGGTATTCGTCGCGGAAAGCTAAAATAGCGGAAGGTTCAATTCCGACCAAAGGCGTTTTTTCTGAAATAATGTCTTTTAAAAGATTTACATTTTCGGTAGCAATTTTTTTCGAGGTTTTCACCAGTCCTTTTGAAAGGAAAGTTCGTCCGCTTTCTTTGGTGTGGGGAATTGTAACTTCGTAACCCAGTTTCGTTAAAAGTAAAATCGCTTTAATTCCAATGTCGCTTTCGTTGTAGTTGGTAAATTCGTCGTTAAATAAATAAACTTTTCCTTTACTTTCTTTTTCGGGCAACGGAATTCCATTTTCAGTCCAGCGGTTTAACGTTATTTTCGAAAGTGGCGGTACATTTCGTTTGGTTGAGAATCCTATCACTTTTTTCAGCAGCGAAGTATTCATTACAAAATTTGACACCGGACGGAAGACCATGGCCAGTTTATTTAAACGAGGCAGATAAGCAATCAAACGTGAGCGCAGTGGAATTCCATGAATATCGTAGTAATTCTGTAAAAACTCGGCTTTAAGTTTGGCCATATCCACGTTGGATGGACACTCGCTTTTACAGGCTTTACACGAAATACAAAGATCGAGAATATCGTAAATTTCCTTGTGATCGAATGCCTGTTCTTTTTCGTTGTTGTACAAAAACTCGCGTAAAATGTTGGCACGGCCGCGGGTGCTTTTGTCTTCGTCGCGGGTGGCCATAAAGGTAGGACAGAGGGTACCTCCAATTTTTTCGCTTTTGCGGCAGTCGCCCGAACCGTTACATTTTTCAATGCTGCGGAAATAACCTTTATTCTTATCAAAACTAAAATGGGTATTGAAATCAGGAATGGCTTTCCCCGGAATTACACGTAAGTTCTCTGTTATTGGCGGCGAGTTTACAATTTTTCCCGGATTGAATATATTCTCCGGATCCCAGGCTTTTTTTACCGATTTTACAAATTCAAAACATTTTTCGCCCAACATAAACGGAATAAATTTTCCGCGTACCCGGCCGTCACCGTGCTCTCCACTCATGGACCCTTTGTATTTTTTAACCAAAGTGGCTACCTCGTTCATCAAAGTATCGAACAGCTCAACATCTTTTGGGTCTTTAAAATTTATAAGCGGACGGAAATGTATTTCACCTGTGGCAATGTGTGCATAGAACACACTGTCCAAACCCAGTTTTTTCAGTACAATTTTAATGTCTGCAACATAATCGGGTAAATATTCCGGGTGTACTGCCGTGTCTTCAATTCCGGGAACTCCTTTTCTGTCGCCGGGAATATTTGAAAGTAAACCCAGTCCAGCGGTTCGTAGTGCCCAAACACGTTTTATATTATCAGCTCCGGTAACCAGTGGAAAGTGGTAACCCAAACCTGCAGCGCGAAAATCTTTTTCAAGTGCTGCAGCGGTGTCATTTAACTCTTTTTCCGTTTCAAACGAGAACTCGATCATTAACATGGCCGCCGGATCGCCTAAGACAAAAAAGCGGTTTTTGTTTTGCTCAATATTTTGTTTGGCGGCTTGCATCACCGGATCGTCCATTAACTCAATGGCCGTTGGTTTGTGTTTTAATGCAATCAGGTTTCCGAGTAGCGATTCTTCCAAACTTTCAAAATGGGCACAAACCAGTCCTTTGTGTTTTGGGGGCAGTGGAATTACATTTAGTTTAATTTTTGTTGAAAAGGCTAAAGTGCCTTCCGAACCAGCCAATAATTTACAGAAGTTAAATGTTTCACCACCGGGAGTGAAAATTTCGGATTCCATCAAAACATCGATGGCGTAACCCATATTTCTGCGGGTTAACTTTGGATCGGGAAAATTATCACGAATTTCTTTTTGGTTTTCATTCGGAGAAAGAATGACATTTATATTCTCATAAATAGCCTGCTCCAGTTGGTTGGGATTATCCTTTAATTTTGCATTGAATTCATCTTTTGAAAGGGCTTTAAAAACCGTTTCCGATCCATCAGCTAAAATGGCATCCACTTCCAGAATGTGTTCGCGCACACTGCCGTATACCAGCGAGTGCAAACCACACGAGTTATTTCCCAGCATTCCTCCAATAACACATCGGTTGGCGGTTGATGTTTCGGGGCCAAACTGTAATCCGTGTTCAGCCAGAAAAATATTTAGTTCAGCCAGGTTTACTCCGGGTTCAACCACTACATATTTCTCCTCCTTGTTAAAATCGAGGATTTTGTTCATGTATTTCGATATGTCTATTACAATTCCTGATCCTACTACCTGCCCGGCCAAGGAAGTACCTGCCCCGCGTGGAATTATTGAAGTTTTGTTCTCTCTGGTAAACTGGATAATTTTTTTGATGTCTTCCTTGTTTTTAGGCTTTGTTACCGCCAAAGGCATTTCTTTATACTGAGAGGCATCGGTAGAATATAACACACGTTGCACGTTGTCGATATATAAATCGCCTTCGAGTTGTACTTTAAGTTGATTGAATTTATCTGTAGTTTTCATAGAATTGGAGAAAAGACAAATTTAATAATACTGTGAAATTTGGAACACAAATCTTAGTATGATGCTTATTTCAGCGGTTAAAATGAAACAAAATTATGGGGTACTAAAATCGAGTAAAATTTTAATGTTTTCAGCAGGATTTTTATCGAGTATTTCAAAACCTTTTTGGGTTTCCGAACCATGTAAAATCTGTGAAATCAAGGCATCAGGTTTTAGTCGGTCGTTTTCTAAGTGATCAATTACTTCGGCAAATTCGCCATGACTCACTCTGGAAGTGATAAGGGTTCCTTCTTTCCATATCAATTCTTTAAAAACAACCGGAGCCGGCTCAGAGCCAAGTCCTAAAACACAAACTTTTCCACCACCACAAATGGAGCGAATGCAACCAACTACAGGATTAATTCCATCCTCAATTTCGTGTGCATGTCCCACGGCTTCAAAAGCAATGTCAACTCCATTTCCTGCTGTTAACTCCATTATTTTTTCAACAGGATTTACTTTTTTAGCGTTTATTGGAATTACATTCTTGTAGAATTTTGGTCCAATTGCCAATCGTTCATCTAAAATATCGACCATAAAAACAGTTTTGTCGGTGACTGTTCTAACGGCTTCTAAAATGCACAAGCCAACTTTTCCCGAACCCCAAATTACAATTGTATCGTTTGCTTGTACACCGGCCCGGTTTTTTGCATGACAGCCAATAGCCAGCACCTCAATCAATGCAACATGCTGATCGGGAATACCTGCCGGAACTTTGTACAGCATTGGCGGGGGAAGCGAAATGTATTCCTGAAAACCACCGTCGGAATCAATTCCAATTAGTTTAAGCGATGTGCAGGCAGGGTAGTGGCCTTTTTTGCAGGCCTGACATTCACCACACCAAATGATGGGGTCGGGAGCTACTTTATCGCCTACTTTCCATCCCGAAATGCCTTCACCAACTTCCACAACAGTTCCTCCAAATTCGTGTCCCATTACCATTGGTGTTTTTGTTCGTGGATGAAACTCGCCGGTAAAAATGTGTTGATCGCTGCCACAAATGCAACCATAATTTACTTTAAGAAGAACTTCCCCATTTTTACATTTGGGTTTTTCTACTTCTTTCCATTCAATTTTATTATATTGAGTTAGAACTGCTGCTTTCATTTTTTAATAGTTATTTAAGCCTTAAAGTTACATCTATTCCCGACTTACATCAAATTCTTATCAGAATTCGGTTTGATTTTTTCTTTAAAATCGAAAATCTGCGGAGTTTTAAAATGTTGCTTATATTTGGTTAAACTTTGTTGCCTTGTCTGAAAAATCAAAAAATATAGTTGCTCTAATTTTAGCTGCCGGCGAATCTAAGCGCTTGGGAAAGCCTAAACAATTGTTGAAGTACAATAACACGACATTACTAGATCACATAAACGAACAATTAAAAAATACCCGAATTGATAAAACGTTCATCGTTTTAGGAGCATATTCACAAGAAATTATGAAAAAATGTGAGCTTACTAATGCTGATATTTTTGAATTTAAAGGTTGGAAAGAGGGGATGGGAAGTTCGCTGGCCTTTGCATGCAATAGAATTAAGGAGATTACAAATTTCGATGGAATCCTAATTACATTAAGCGATTTGCCGTTGGTTAATCAAAAAGATTATCAGAATATGATGGATTTATTTAGTTGTTCTGATGATATTGTTGCCACCGATTCAGGAAATTCAGTGGGTGTACCTGCAATTTTGGGAAGTCATTATCTGAATGAATTGATTCTTTTAAATGGAATAAAGGGGGCAAAATCTATTATTAATAAGAATCGCAGAAATTTGAAGATTTATAAGAATAGAAATGCAGGGATTGATATTGATACTGCCAGAGATTATGATGATTTTATTGAGATTAAAAGCTAATTTTTTCGTGTACTAACACTTTTAGGTACTTCTGTTAAAAGCCAAATTGCTCTAAAATTAAGTTCGTTCTATAGACCACTTCATCCACATTCTCCTTCGAAAAACAAAGTGGTGGTTTCGATTTAATTACATTGTCGTAAGGTCCGTCGGTGCTGACTAAAATATAGCGGTTACGTAACTCATTTTTAACTTTTTGAGCCAGTTCTGTGTCAGGTTCCAAAGTTTGGCGGTCTTTAACAAATTCAAAACCGATAAAAAGCCCCGAGCCACGTACATCACCAATGCAAGTATATTTTTGCTGAAGTTTTATTAATTCCTGAATATAATAATCGCCAATTATTTTGGCAATGTGCTGCAATTGCTCTTCTTCAATAACATCTAAAACTGCCTGCCCAATAGCACACGAAACCGGGTTGCCACCAAACGAACTAAAAAACTCCATTCCGTTGTTAAATGCATTGGCAACTTCATCAGTTGTAACCACTGCTCCAATGGGGTGGCCATTTCCCATGGGTTTTCCAAGAATTACAATGTCGGGAAACACACCCTGTTCTTCAAATCCCCAGAAAACATTTCCCAAACGCCCAAAACCGGTTTGCACTTCGTCGGAAATACAAACTCCACCCTGTGCCCTGACTGCCGCATATACTTCTTTCAAATAGCCTGAAGCCAGTGGTACTTGTCCGCCGCAACCCACAACCGGCTCAGCTATAAAAGCCGCAATTCCATCGGAATTATTTATTTGCTGAACAGCTTGTTTGGCGTAAGAATGTCCGGCATTTTCAGTATTGAATTCTCCCCGGTAAGTATCGGGCATAGGAAGTGGAAGTACATTTTCCGTTGCTCCCATCCCGCCTTTTCCGGCAAATTTATAATGGCTGATTTCAATTACCGAATTTGTATTTCCATGGTAGCCATGTTCCAAAGCTGCAATGCGCTTTTTCCCAGTAAAATTCCGTGCTAAACGAATCGCCAAATCGCTGGCTGCACTTCCCGAGTTTACCAAAAAAACTTTATTTAAGGGCTTTGGAAAATGGTTTAAAAGGTTGCCTGTATATTCGTTTATCTGGTCGTACAAATAACGGGTGTTGGTATTTAGTTTAGCCATTTGTTTTTGTCCGACCTCAACCACTTTTGGGTGCGAGTGCCCCACATGCGGAATGTTGTTGTAGGCATCCAGATAGCTATTCCCGTATTTGTCGAACATGTATTGAAAAGCGGCCCGCTCCATGTAAATGGGAGTTGAGTAGCTCACCGAAAAGATGGGATTTACCGAAGAAAAACGTTCGGTCTGAACTTCCTCAATATTTTTTTCTTTTTGTATTTCAAATCCGGCTGCCTTTCTGAATTCATTTTGGGCATATACAGGATTTATGCTTAGCCATTTTTTTAGCAGATCCCAAGCCGGTTTTTCGCTGATCTGAATATAGGTATTGTCCGGGCGTTGCACTTTTTCGTAAGCTGAATTACAGACGCTGGTGCACAATCGGGCAGCAATTAACCAATACAATAGGTCGATCTCCTTTACTTCCAACGGGTAAACTTTATGGTATTCAGCAATAATTGAAATCGCCCATTCCACCGGATTTTTTTTCCCCATTATTGCATAGGTCAAGGCAATTGCCAGTTCGTTGATGAGCTGCGAATAACAAACGTCGCCAAAATCGATAAGACCTGAAACCTGATTATTTTGTGTGAGTGTATTCCAGTCGTTGGCATCGCTGTGAATTAGCTGTTTTCGTAGCGACGGAAGAACCGGCAAAAGATTCTCTTTGTATTGTTGAAAAAAGTAAGCGGCAATTTTTTTATCCGAAGGATTTGTAATGTATTGCAAGTAGGTTTCATTCAATAAAAAATGTTGCAGATCCCATTTTAAGGTTCGAGCTTCAATCACATAATTTCGGAAATTTTTAAGTTTCACATCCAATTCTGCCAAAAACCTTCCGAAGGATTTAAAAAGTTCTTTTGAATGGAAGGTTTCACCAAGAAATTCGCCTTCCAAAAAAGTTAAAAGCCGTGCTGTTTTATTTTCTCCATCCGTTTTAAAAGAGCTTAACAACTGCTTCTCATCACTTAATATAGGTTTTGGGAAACAGTTGTTTTTCTTTTTCTGAAGATGAAATAAAACTTCATTTTCAGCCTCGGCAAAATCTAATTCCTCCTTTTTATTCGGATATACTTTGAGAATGTATTTATTTGAATCGCTTTCAACTAGATAATTGACAATATCGTATCCAACCAGTTTTTTAATAGCCGGACTTTTGAGTTTGTATTTTTTAATTAAAATATCCTTCATTTCAAATTTCATTTTCCTAAAAGTAGTCCCGTAATTGGAGAATTTAAAAGCGATGTGGAAAATGTTCGTCTTTATTATTTATTATCAATGTCTTTCTCAATCCATTCTGAACGGTCAGGAGCAGCCGGAGCCTTTACTTTTTTGGTTGGATTTTTTTCAAGTTCTTTTAACAGAACTTCAACCGCTTTCTCAATGCCGGGATCTTCTCCTTTTGCCAATTGTTCCGGTCGGTCAACCACTTCTATATCAGGATAAACACCAATTCCTTCAATAATCCAGTCGCCGTTTTCATCAAAAACACCAAAGCGAGGAACATTAAAACTACCTCCATCAACAAAACGTGCATTACCCGATATTCCTACTAATCCACCCCAGGTGCGAGTTCCAATAAGTTGACCCAAACCTTTCTTTTTGAAATAATATGGAAAAGCATCGCCACCCGAAGAAGAATAGCCGTTAATCAACATAACTTTTGGTCCGTCGTGTGCTATTGCCGGAGTTTTCATTGGAGTAAGTCCATTTCTGTTCCAGTAACTTAGGGTTTTTCGATCGAGTAAGTCGGCCATTACATCCGGTATAAAACCTCCTCCGTTGTAGCGGTCATCAATAATTAGTGCTTCTTTGTTGTGGTAGGCATACATGCCTTTAAAAAGTTCGTGGTTGCCTTCCATCGCGGTATTTGGAACATGAATGTAGCCAATTTTTCCTCCCGAAAGTTTGTCAACCATAGCGCGACGCTGATTTACCCAGTCCAAATACATCAGACCCAGTTCGCTGTTAATTGGCTCAATTATCGAAGTACGGCTTCCTTCCTCTTTTGCTTCGGAATTCACCACAATTTCAATGTGTTTTCCATCTGTGTTTTCCAGAAATTCGTATGGGTTGTTTTCCAATGTAACTTTCTGACCGTTTAATGCAATCAGATAATCGCCTTCGTTAACGTCAACTCCTTGTTCGGTAAGTGGTGAGCGTAATGTTTTATCCCAATTCTCGCCCTCATAGATTTTAGTAATTTTATAGCGGTTTGCTTCTTTGTCGGCCACAAGTTGTGCTCCCAATAAGCCACCTTCCACACGTTTAACTTTTTCAAAATCGCCCCAATTTACATACGAGTGGCCTGTATTTGCTTCAGAAACTATTTCGCTAAAAATATAATCAAGATCCATGCGGTGTCCCACGAAAGGAAGTAACTTCGAATAGTTATCCACCACTTTTTGCCAATCTAAACCGTGTAAGTTATTTACATAGAAATAGTCGCGGTAAATGCGCCAGCCATCATTAAAAATTTGTTCCCATTCTTTTTTCGGATCAATTTTCATTTCCACATCGTCCAGTTTAAGTTTTCCTGCACCTTCTTTTTGACCGGGTTTAATGTCTGTAATTCCAAAATCACGCCCGGAACGATAGAGAATTGATTTCCCATCTGCAGAAACCAGTGCTTGTCGTGCCTTTTCCAAAATAACTTCTTCTTTTTTGTCCGAAAGGGTGTAGCGACTTAATTTCCCATCGTTTATGTACATAAAACCACCTTCAACAGCTACTAAATTATTGTAGTCTCCTGCCTTTAGCGGAATGGCAATTATCCGGTTATTAATGCCTTCAACATCAATTATAACATCTTTTGTTTCCTTCTTCGTCTCCTCTTTTTTATCTTTGTCTTCTTCTTTTTTCTCCTCTTTTATCAGCTCCGTATCGTTCTCAAATTTGAAAATATTTTCGCCATCTTTTTGAAGTATCATAGCGTAAATACGTGTTGCCTTGTTGTAGAGGTAATTAAATTCGAAACTCGAAAAATCGATGTTAAAATCGCGGTTCGAGAGAAAATAAATGTATTTACCATCTGAAGAAAAAACGGGAGAGAAGTCATTAAATGTATTATCGGTTAGCTGAATATTTTGTTGATTTTCAATATTGTAAACCCACACAGCAACTTGTCCGTTATCCGCTTCTTTTTCGTATGCAATCCATTTTGAGTCGGGCGAAAAGGAATAAGTACGAATTTCGTTTTGGGCTGCATTTGTAATTGCTGTTTCTTTTCCCGATTCAATGTCAACAATTTTTAGTTTTAATGTTCGGTCGGAATAAAGCAAATATTTACTGTTGGGCGACCATTCGCTGTCGTATTTCCAGGCCGATGAGTTTTTGGTCAGTTGTTTAGGTTCAGCTCCTTTTTTGTTTTCCAAAAGGTAAATTTCATATTCGCCGGTGGCATCGGAATAATACGAAATGTATTTTCCATCAGGCGACCAGTTAGGGTATATTTCCCTGATTCCCTGTGTTTTTGTTAAGTTTTGAGTTATGCCTTTTTCTGCCGGAACCGAAAAAATATCGCCACGGGCATCCAACAAAGCGCGTTTAGCTGTTGGAGAAACGGAGTAGCTGTGAATATCATCAGCAACATTTTTGAAATACGGAACTATATTGGGATTGTCAAAATGTAAGTTTATTGTCAGTTTTTGTGTCTCTCCATTTTTTAGATTGGTTTTGTATAGAAAACCACCATTCTCGAAAACCAACTGACCATTTTCTCCAGAAGGCCACATCACATCAAAATCAGTAAAATTGGTAATCTGTTTTACGTCTTTTGTATCGGTATTGTAGCTGTAAATATTAAATTTTAAATCACGGTCGGAGGCAAAGTAAATGGTGTTTTCGTTCCAAACCGGCCACTGGTCCGATCCTGCAAAATGAGTAATCTGTTCCGAAATATCTTTTTCCAGATCGTACACCCATAATTCCGTGGCACGACCACCTTTATATCTTTTCCACGAGCGAAATTCGCGGTCAACGGGTGCGAAGCAGATCTTTTTTGCATCAGACGAGAATGCAGCAAACCCTCCGTTTACTATCTGGAGTTCCTGCTCAAGTCCTCCGTCAATATTCACCAAAAAATATTTCCCGCTTCTTTCACCAAATTCAGTTCGGTTCGAGCGGATTAAAATATTCTTGCTGTCGGGTGTCCAATCCAATACCACATTGTCGAAACCGCCACGTGGTGGCATTAAACCCACTGAATTGTAGTAGGTTAACTGGCGGGGAGTACCTCCTGCAGCAGGTATCACAAAAATTTGGCGAGAGCCTGAATACTCTGCCGAAAAGGCAATTAATTCGCCGTTGGGTGAAATTTTCGGAAAAAGTTCCATGCCTTCGTGCGAGGTTAATCGTCTCGCATCGCCCCCATTTGAACTTACTGTCCAAATATCGCCGGCATAAACAAATGTCACCAAATCGTTATTGATGTCGGGAAAACGTAACAACCTTGAATCGTTTTTTGAGTTCGCATTAAATACGATTACTAAAAACAAGACTATCGATAAGGCTTTTGTAATACTGTTATTCATTTTATTATTGTTTAAATAGTTGTATCGCATAAATTGAAGCAACTGACTTCAGTAGTTACATAAAAAACTCTTTAAAGGTGATTTTATCTTCAAAAATGTTGATGCATCACGATAGAGTCACACTAAATAAAAGAAAAATTAAGTGTAGGAATATTTTTTGATTTATACAAGAACATACAACAGTGCTCTGTCAAAGAACTCTTGGAGATATGTTACCTGTATTTTCTGAAAAAGCGCTGAAGGTCGTCGGTTAAATTTTTGTAAATCGGTCGCGTAAACTCAACAAATAAATCCTGGTGCGGAGGAAGTGGTAATGCTTTATTCTTTGTGAGGTTGTATTGTTGATCGTTCAACGCTTCTTTGTCGCCCACATATATTGCATATTGGTTTTCCCAGGTGAATGTGCCGGGAATAAGTTTGTCGCGCAATAAATTATCTGTTTGAAAATCAATAATGCGGTAATTTAATCTCCCTCCCGAAATTACTTTATCAGAAAAGGTTTTTAGTTTGGCTTTATACGTTTTGTAACTTACTCGGGTGGTATCTTTTGTTTCCACTTTCACTCTTTTTATCAGTTCCTCTTCCTTTTCATTGCGCACCAAATTTCCAACCGAAAAATCGTAAAACTCCATCCGAACAATAAAATCAGGTTGCGAAATTTGAAAACGTTCAGCTTGTTGTGGTGAATAAAAATTAACAAAACTACTTTCGGGATATTCGTTGTTTAAAAATTCAAATACCTGATTGTAAAAGAATTCGGAGCTTAACTTGTAGGTTCTGGTTTGAACCGTAGCTGCTTCAATAATCACTTTGAAGGTGGCCATTTCTTTTGCAGTTTCCATTTCCTGCAACACATTTTCGTATCCCGGGATCAACTGATCGGTTTTATAAAAATGGTTATAGGCAATGCGTGCGTCTTCTCTCGTATTTTTTTCTAAAAAATGAATTCCACTCTGGTAGCGCTCTGCAGCTGCTTTTTCGTAAGCCATATTCAGTTCGGAGGTGTATGTTTTCGGGTTGGGAATAATTTTACGGGTAGCCGGTGCGCTCCGAATCAGTTCCGACAAACGATTTACCTGAAGCATAATATCGATGGTTTTCTCCCACTTAAATGTCTGGTTAGATGAGAGCGCAAAATCCAGTTCTTCCTGCGACCAGTTAATAGCCAAAGGGTAGCCTTCTTTTAATACTTTTGTCGCTTTTTCATTGTCGGGATCTGATTTTAAACGTTCAACGGCTTGACTAATCGCTTGGTAGTAGTTGCCTTTTTGCAGGGCTTTTTTTCCGCTGGAACATGAGAGTATTATAATCAGTATAGGTAGAACAAAAAGCAGTTTTTTATGCATTACACATTTTTTTGAATGAAATGCAAATATAGGTTTTTGATTATAAGAAAGAAGATGTAAGTGATGTTATAAATAAAGAAGTTTCCCGATTTCTCGCATCGCCTCCGTAGCTTTCATCTCAATAAAAATATCAGTAACTGTATTGGTAAAGTGCGAGGGGGTAATGTTTATTTCGATGATTTTTGCACCATGTTCCTTGGCTTTTATTGGAATATCGGCGGCTGGTAAAACTTCGGCGTTGGTTCCAATAATCAATAGCACATCACATTTTGATGCTTCTTGAAACGAACGTTTTTTTGCAAATGCCGGAATAGGCTCGTTAAAAAAAACCATGTCGGGTTTTAAAATGCCTTTGCATACAAAACATGTTGGTGGCAGGTAATTCAAATCGGCAAAACTCATGTCGTACTCCGAACTGCATTCGGTACAAATCAACTGTTTGTAGGTGCCATGAATTTCGTACACATATTTGCTGCCTGCTTTTTGGTGCAGGTGGTCGATGTTTTGCGTAATCACTGTTTCGATAAAACTACGCTCTTCCATTTTTGCCAATATTTTATGTGCAATATTGGGTTCGGCATCGCCTAAACTATCGTAAAAAATCTCTTTAATTTTTTGCCACGATTGCAAAGGCTTTTTCCGAAAGAATTCAATTTCAAGAAATATGGGATCGGTTGTATTCCAAAGTCCGTTTTCACCACGAAAGGGTGGTATTCCGCTTTCAACAGAAATGCCTGCACCTGTAAATGCAACTGCATATTTCGCCTTTCGGATAAGATAGGAAGCCTGCCAAAGCTTATCAACCAATGATTTTGTAAGTGGTGTAGAATTCATCTGTTTAAAACTCCCGGTAAATTAATAGAACTTACCGGGAGCACAATATTTTTTTAAAATTGAATTGATTATTTCTTCATAAAATCGCATCGTTTTTAAATAATTTTATTCTTCAACTTCAAGATCTTTCGTAACCGAAACCGTTGTGTCTTCATTAAATCTGATTTTGAAATTCAGTTTTCTAAACACTGAAATCATTGGTTTGTTGTCGCGAGTAGTTTCTGCTGCCAGCTTTTTAATCCCTCTCGATTTGGCAATTTCTAAACAGTATTTAGTAAGTGTGTAGCCTAATTCTTTTTTCTGCCATTTATCGGTAATCAAAATGGCATATTCCATCATTTCTACATCGGGGTCGGCAATTAAACGACCTACTCCAATTAGTTCTTTAGTTCCATCTTCTTCTTCATGTTCGGCAACAATTGCGATTTCGCGATCATAGTCAATAAAGCAGAATTGCGAAGCGACCTCATGCGAATCGAAATAAAAATCGTAACGGAAACGATGATAGATAGCGTCTTTTGAGCAACTTCCCAACAAGTCGAGCCACATGGGTTCGTCTTCTGGGCGAATGGGCCGCAGACAGACAGAAGTTCCATCTTTTAAATTGGCTTTCGAAATCAAACTTTCCGGATAAGGACGCAGAATCAGGTGTGAATATTCTTTGGCAGGAGACTTTAATAGCTCCTCGTCAACCACAATACGTGCATCGAGTGCAATTACATCGGTTGGTGTTACAATTAAAGGATTAATGTCAAGCTCTTCAATCTCAGGATAGTCGGCTGCCAGATACGACATACGAATCATGGCTTCAATTAATTTGTCGATATTTTTAGGAGAATCGCCACGCCATCCCGTCAATAGAGGATAAATTTTTAGAGACTCAAGCATTTGCCGGGCAAGCTGTTCATTTAATGGCGGGAACTCCAAGCGTTTGTCTTTAAATAATTCAGCAGAAGTGCCACCCATTCCAACTAACATTACGGTACCAAAAACCGGATCTTTTTTCGTGCCGATAATTAGTTCAATGCCATCTTTGCTATCCACCATTTTTTGAATAGTAACTCCATCAATTCTGGCATTCGGCATTTTTTCTGCAGCGGTTTTTGTCATATTTCGAAAAGTGGCTCGCACCATTTCTTCGTTTTTAATATTCAAAGCCACACCTCCCACGTCTGATTTATGTGTTATATCGGGAGAATAAATTTTCACAACAACCGGATACCCTTTTTCTTCGGCAATGGCAACGGCTTCGTCTTCAGTGGCTGCCGGAGTAGGGTGGGTGGTATCAATTCCATAGTCGTTCACCAACATTTTGGAATCGTCTTCGTTCAATATTTTTGCTTTTGGAAATACATTTTTCAGGTATTTTTTGCGTAGTTCATGACGGTCGTATTCAAATGATACCGGCACTTCCCGTGGAGTTTCGTATAGATTCTTCAGGTTCATCGAATAATCAGAAAGTGTCATAAAAGCTCTGATTGCTTGCTCGGGTGCTGCAAAGCTTGAAATTCCCGCTTTGTTAAAAATCTGAATACCATCGCGCATGCTTGCACCTCCCAGCCAACCTGCAATGATTGATTTTGTGGTATTAACCGACATATCGGCAATGGCTTGTGCGGTTGCAGTTGGGTCGGTCATGGCTTGTGGTGTGAGTAATACAAGAACAGCATCCACATTATCATCTTCTAACACAATTTCTGTTGATTTAGAAAATCGTTCGGGTGTTGCATCTCCCAGCACATCAATTGGGTTGCCATGCGACCAGAACGGAGGAAGATAATCGTTTAATTTCTGCATGGTTTTTTCGGAGAGTTGAACCAGTTTTCCTCCCAATGAAATAAGTGAATCGGTTGCCATAACTCCGGGGCCACCCGCATTTGTTACAATTGCCAGACGGTTTCCTTTTGGGATCCGTTTACGTCCCACTAAATCTGTGAATTCGAAAATATTACCAAAATCAAACACTCGTGCTAAACCTGCACGACGGAAAACAGCATCATAAATGGAGTCTTCGGAAGCCATGGCTCCGGTATGCGAAGCCGCTGCTGCTGCCGATTCGGGGAAACGTCCCGATTTATAAACGATAATTGGTTTTTCGCGCGAAAATGCTCTTGCCGCCGACATAAAAGCCCTGGCATTGGCAATCGATTCAACATACAATACAATTGATTTGGTACTTGGATCTTGTCCGAAATAATCGATTAAATCGCCAAAACTTACATCCATTGAATTACCGATGGAAACAAAGTGGGAGAAGCAAATATTTGATTCATAAGCCCAATCAAGCACTGAAGTACATAGTGCACCCGACTGTGAAATAAAAGCCACATGGCCTTTTTTAGGCATACCTGCGGCAAAACTCACGTTCATGTTTAATCCCGGCACTAAAATTCCCAGGCAGTTTGGCCCAATGATTCGCATATCAGGAAATTTGGCTTTTTCAGCCTTTACTTGTGCCTCCAGTTTTTTCCCTTCATCTCCCGATTCCTTGAATCCGGCCGACATGATGATTAATCCATGAATTCCAACCTCGCCACAATCTTTTACCAGCTGAGGAACCCATTTCGCGGCGGTCATTATTACAGCTAAATCCGGAACTTTTGGTAAACTTTTTACATCGGGGTAACATGGAATTCCAAATACGGCTTCACGTTTTGGATTTACAGGATAAACAACACCGTTAAATCCACCTCCCACTAAATTTCTAAGTGTAATACCTCCTACACTGTCCGGATTATTTGAAACACCAATTAATGCAATTCGTTTAGGTCTAAAAATACTGTTTAACTTCTTGATAGCCATAGGTTAATGTTTTTGTGGTTGATCGAAATGTCTCCTGCTTTTTATTGCGTTTTATACAGGCTCATTTTTGTTATAAATTTCACGAAAAAAACTCAGCTAAGAAAATTTAGATCTTCTGAAGTAATTCTACATGGTGTGTCTGTAATTGTTCACTAAATCAGTTGTTTAGGTGGTGGTTGATGTCTGTGTTTTTTAATTGTATGTTGAACAACAATATTGTATATCCCTGTTTTAGAACATATGTATTATAGACAGTACAGAAAGACAAAAAAAAGCATCCTGTAAAGATGCTTTTTAAAGGGGAATTGAATATTGATTTTATGATTTTTCAATTGACTTTGGAGGTTTTAATAAAAGGACAATTATGCCACCAATTAAACATCCAACACCAGCAATTATAAATGGAGTCATCCAGACAATCGGGCCTGAAGAACCACTGGCAGTATCTTTAAAATGGCCGGCTAGTTGAGGTCCGGCAATTCCGGCAAAACCATAAGCTGTAAACATCCATCCGTAGTTCCTGCCTACATTCTTATTCCCAAAAAAATCTGCGGTAATAGCCGGAAACAAAGCAAAGTTTCCACCAAAGTTAAATCCTATAATACTGGCACCTACAATAAAGCCTGTGGTAAATCCATAACGGATAAAAACATGATAAATCATGAGCATAATTGCTCCTTGAATAAGCGTCATAAAAAGAATGGAGTTTTTTCGACCTATTTTATCGGAAACCATACCCCAGACAATACGACCGAGTCCGTTAAAAATAGCATACCACGCCATTGCTGTTCCGGTAATTACACCTGCATTAACAACACCATTGTATTCCAACGCATCGATACCAAAAAGTTTGATACAATAGATTACCATTAATCCTGAGAGGGCCGAAAAGATAAAAACCAGCCACAAAGCGTAAAACTGTTTTGTGGCAAGCATTTGTTTTGAACTGAATTCAACACCTCCACTTATTTTTGCAGCACTATTTTCAGGAGGACTCCATCCTTCTGGTTTGTAATGTTCAGGCGGATTTACCATTACCAGCGATCCCAGCAAAATCATAATAGCAAAGGCAAATCCGTAAATTACAAATACACTTTGCACAGCGGGCAAACCAAAAATATTGGATGTATTAAGTAGTCCTCCAAACCACGATCCAGCCAATTTTACCCAAATGGTGGCCCCAAATCCAAAGCCTGCCACAGCAAGTCCGGTTATCATTCCTTTTTTATCGGGGAACCATTTTACACCCACTGCAATGGGTACCACATAGGCTAAGCCAATACCTGCACCACCTAAAAGTCCAATAAATAGAAGTTGAGCTGTAAAAGAATCCCCGAATAAACCACCGAGGATATAAGCGGCACCCAACACCAATCCACCGGTAAAAGCCACTATGGTGGGACCTGACCGGGCTTGCCATTTTCCGGCAAAGACCATTACAACAGCAAACGTGGCTAATCCGAGCGAAAAAATCCATGCGGTTTGAGTGGCGGAGAATGCATAATTGCCTCCCGGGTCGGTTAAAAGCTTGGTAAATACTGACCAGGCATAAATGGCGCCAAGAGCGAGTTGAATTAAAACTGCTCCTATTACAACCATCCAACGATTCGTAATTTTTATTCCTTTCATCTCATAGTAATTGTTAGTTGTTTTTTGATAATCGATTTGAGCCTGTTGTCAGGCTGGTAGCTTTTAATGAAATTGAATGTTGCTTTTTTTCAAAGCAGCACACGTAAACTTCATAAAAGCAGTAATAAAGGTTTTTTGGATTTGAGATATGATTTAAACAAAAAGACACCCACATAATGTAGGTGTCTTTATTATAATTGGGCTAGCGTTTTACTTCAACTTTTGCTCCGTCGATGATATCATCTACTACTCCAGGATCGAGTAATGTTGATGTGTCACCGAGGTTAGTAGCATCTCCTTCTCCAATTTTCCGAAGGATACGGCGCATAATTTTACCCGATCTTGTTTTTGGTAACCCACTTACAATTTGAATTTTATCAGGTTTTGCAATTGGTCCAATAAATTTGGTTACGGTAGCTTTTATTTCAGCTTCAATGGTTGCAAGTTCAGCATCGGTTAAATCTTCGCAAATTACATAAGCATAAATACCGGCTCCTTTAATTTCGTGTGGGTAACCCACCACTGCCGATTCAACAACTTTTGGATGTTGGTTGATGGCGTCTTCAACTTCGGCTGTTCCAATACGGTGTCCCGAAACATTAATTACGTCATCAATTCGTCCTATAATTCGGTAGTAACCTTCTTCGTCGCGTTTTGCACCATCGCCGGTGAGATAATATCCGGGGAAAGAGGCAAAGTAAGTTTGATAACAACGCTGATGGTCGCCCCAGGTTGTGCGTAACATTCCCGGCCATGGATATTTCATACACAAAATTCCTTCTACACTGTTGCCTTTTAGCTCATTCCCTTCGTGGTCAAGCAGCACGGGTTGGATTCCGGGAAGTGGCAATGTCGCCAACGATGGTTTTGTTGGGGTAATTCCGGCAAGCGGTGTAATCATAATACCTCCGGTTTCGGTTTGCCACCATGTATCCACAATTGGACAGCGGGATTTTCCCACCAAATCGTGGTACCATCGCCAGGCTTCTTCGTTAATGGGTTCTCCAACTGTTCCTAAAACTTTTAACGAGCTTAAATCGTGTTTTGTAACCCACTGGTCGCCCTGAGCAACCAGTGCCCGAATAGCCGTTGGGGCAGTATAAAACTGATTTACTTTGTATTTATCAACAACTTCCCAGAATCGTCCTGCATCGGGCCAGGTCGGAACTCCTTCAAACATAACAGAAGTTGCGCCTGTAAGAAGTGGACCATACACAATGTACGAGTGACCTGTTACCCAGCCAATATCGGCAGTACACCAGTATACGTCACCATCGCTGTATTGAAATACATTTTTGAATGTATATTCGGCATACACCATGTAACCACCAGTGGTATGAACGACACCTTTGGGCTTTCCTGTTGATCCGGAAGTGTACAGAATAAAAAGAACATCTTCGGAGTCCATGGTTTCAGCTTTATTGTCGAAAGATACACCATCAATTAAATCGTGCCACCAAATGTCGCGACCTTCTTTCCACTCAATTTCTTCTTCTGTTCGTTTTAATACAACAGAATATTGGACTGAAGGACAATTCTCCAGGGCTTCGTCAACGATATTTTTCAACGGAATAGATTTCGTTCCGCGGAAACCTCCATCAGAAGTAATTACCACTTTTGCATCAGCATCGTTTACCCGATCGGCAAGTGCAGTGGCTGAAAAACCAGCAAATACGATTGAATGAATGGCACCAATTCGTGCACATGCCAACATGGCAATGGCCAATTCGGGCACCATGGGAAGATACAGTGCAACACGGTCGCCTTTTTTTACCCCCAACTTTTTTAGGCCGTTTGCAAATTGTTTCACTTTATCGAAAAGTTCGCCGTAGGTTAATTTAATTTCTTTTTCTTTCGGATCGTTGGGCTCCCAAATTAGGGCTACCTGATCTTTGCGCATAAACATATTGCGCTCAAAAATATTTTCAGTAATATTTACTTTTCCGTTCACAAACCAATTTACATCAGGAGCGCCTTCTCCTTCAAATTTATGCTCGAGAACTTTATCCCATTTTTTTTGCCAGTAGTGACTTTCGGCTACTTTTCCCCAAAACCCATCAGGATCAGCAACACTTTCTTTGTACTTTTGAAAGTACTCAGCTAAACTCGTGATTTTATTTACCATAGCAGTAATTTTTAGTTTAAATAAGTTTAATATTAGAATGTAGATCAGGTTCCGTTTCCTTCAACGGAAGCCTTAGTAAATGCCGTTAGATCGATTTTTTCCAGTCGAAAATAAATTGTAATTATTCTCAAATATATTTGCTTCGTATGAATTTTCGAAGATGAATTGTATCGGCTTGTATGGTAAAACTGAATGACTCAAGTTGAAAAAATTTGAATAAAATCGATTAGAATCAGGTGTTGAAAATACTACAAAATATTTTCTTTCTGAAAGAATTAAACATATTGTAAAACACTCTGTTTGTGTCTGTAAAACATATACTTAGTTTTGAATACATGACTCTTTTTTTTGTATTTTTAAGAAAACTGACCTTTCAACCTTTGAAAACATAAATTTGATTCTGTTTTTTTTAAGCTCTTGGTATTTGATAAAACAACTTATGACATTGGTGGTTCATTCTTTTATAGTTTTTATGTTTAATGGTAAAATAGAAGTTACTGCCACTATTTTGTTACTATATATTAAGTTGTTCGCTGTAATTTATTTCTATTTGTCAGAATGAAACTTTGAGTCATGGTTTACAACATAAATTCGTCTGAGAAAAGTTATCAATTGAAAAGAGGCAGTTTATTAATTTCGAAAAAAAATTGAACAATGAGAATCAATAATTTTGCTGAACTTTTAGAAGAAGTAAAAAAGCAACCTGCCAAAAGGGTTGTAGCTGTAAACGGAATTGATGAAACTACAATTGAAGCTTTGCACGATGCAGTAGAGCTGGGATTTGTTAAGCCAATAATTACAGGTGATAAAAAGACCGTTGTTGAATCGTGTATGAAATTGGGAATTGATGTTTCTGCCTACGAAATTTATCATTCGGATTCGACACGCGAGGCTACCGATAAAGCCGTAGAGTTGGTTCACGACGGAAAAGCCGATCTGTTGATGAAAGGAATGGTTTCGACAGACAAATTTATGCGTACTCTGCTAAAAAAAGAATATAATCTGGTTCCATCGCGGGGAACATTAAGCCATATTTCGGTAGTTGATAATCCAAATTATCATAAATTACTATTATTCAGCGATGCCGCAGTACTACCGTATCCTGATTTAAAACAAAAGATTCTAATGACGAATTACTTAATTTGTGCGGCACATTCTTTAGGAATTGAAAAGCCAAAAGTAGCGGTAATTGCACCCACCGAGCAAATTATTATTTCTATACCCTCGTGCATGGATGGTGCCACCATCGCAAAAATGGCCGAACATGGTCAGATTGAAGGTGGTTTAGTTGACGGACCAATGGCACTGGATGTTGCAATAAGCAGTAAATCGGCTGAAATTAAAGGATTTACTTCGCCTGTTTCCGGTGATGCCGATTGTTTACTTTTCCCCAATATTGATGCAGCCAATGTATTTTACAAAACAAATTCAAAGCTCGCCAATGCCGATATGTCGGGAATTATTGTTGGTGCTAAAGTTCCGGTGGTTGTTTCGTCGCGAGGCGATAGCCGTCAGACCAAATTAAACTCGTTGGCAATGGCTTGTATCGTAAGTTATCAGGCAAGTATTTCATAACTTTTTTTGTATGATTCGGATTCTAGCCATAAATCCCGGTTCAACCTCAACTAAATTTGCTGTTTACAATCAGGCTAAATGTGTTTTTAAAAAGACCATTCGTCATCCGCTTGAACAGTTGCTTCGTTATAAAAATGTTATCGATCAGTTTGCCTTTCGAAAAGGCGTAATTATTGAAACTTTGGTTGAAGAGGGAATTGAAGTAGATTCGATAAAATTTATTATTGGACGGGGAGGATTAACTTATCCGCTTGAATCGGGTGTTTATAGAGTAAACAACCTAATGCTTCAACATTTGCGCGAAGGTGTAATGGGGCAACATGCCAGTAATTTAGGACCAATGTTGGCCGATTACATTGCTTTACAAATTCCCGGAGCGAAAGCCTTTATTGCCGATCCTGTTGTTACCGACGAACTGGATGATATTGCCCGTTATGCTGGGCATCCTCGTTTTAAGAGGCAATCTATTTTCCATGCACTAAATCAAAAAGCTACTGCTCGTTTTCATGCAAAGCAGGTCAATAAAACGTATAAAGAACTTCGTCTTATTATCGCGCATTTAGGTGGAGGAATTTCTGTTGGAGCGCATAACGGCGGACGAGTAATTGATGTAAATAACGCACTCGACGGAGAAGGAGCCTTTAGTCCGGAGCGATCCGGAACTTTGCCGGCCGGACAGTTAATTGAACTTTGTTTTTCCGGTGATTTTTCGAAAGAACAAATTCGAAGGATGGTGGTTGGTGAAGGTGGTTTTGTGGCATATATGGGAACCAATGATGCCTTGGAAGTTGAAAAACGGGCCAAGTCAGGCGATAAAAAAGCTTTAGAAGTTCAGGAAGCTTTGTTTTACCAGCTTGCAAAAATGATTGGCGAGATGGCCGTTGTTTTGGATGGGAAGGTGGATGGAATATTACTTACCGGAGGATTGGCGTATAACAAGAATCTTGAAAAATACATAAAACAAAAGGCCGGCTTTATTTCAGATGTTTTTGTGTATCCGGGCGAAGATGAATTGGAGGCTTTGGCAATGAATGCGCTTCGTGTAGCGAATGGTGAAGTGGAAGTAAAAGAATACCTCCCTCAAAATTGATACAAGCTTTAGACGTTTTTGAATGGATTGTATTATTTTTAGCAATCTAAACCAATAGTTCTAAATCATGCGAATCAGCTTACTTGCTTTGTTTTTTATTTTCTTCCATTTCACGAATCCTGGTTTTGCTCAGGAAATACCCAAACTCGACAATCCCATGTCGGAGCAATACTTAAAAGAACATTTGCGAAAATCACAACCTCGTTTAGTTTTTAATTCATCTATTGAGAAAAATCTCAAGCAGAAAATAAAAACGGATCCAGTATTGCAAAATATGTACAAAGCCATTCAATTAAATGCCGACGCCATTTTTGATGAGCCATTTTTAACATACAAAAAAACAGGTAGGCGATTGTTGGATGTGTCGCGCGAAATGCTTTACCGAATAAATATGCTTGCCTTTGTTTACCGCATGGAAAACGATTCAAAAATATTAGATAGAATTGATAAAGAAGTGTTGGCGGTTTGTTCGTTTTCCGATTGGAATCCCTCGCACTTTTTAGATGTAGCAGAAATGGCGCTTGCTGTTGCCCTGGCATTGGATTGGACGACCGGCGATTTGCCGAAAGAAACAATAGAAATAGCAAAAAAAGCTCTGCTTGAAAAAGCACTAAAACCCAGTTGGCCGGCGAGTGGTGAAGATTTATGGTGGGCGAATGGGACCAATAACTGGAACCAGGTTTGTAACGGAGGAATGATTGCTGCTTCCATTGCTATTGCAGAAGACAATCCTGAACTGGCTGCAAAAACCATTCACCGAGCTCTAGAAGGGCTGCCACATGCTTTGGTGGAATATGGTCCTGACGGTGTTTATCCTGAAGGTGCAACTTATTGGGGCTACGGCACCAGTTTTTCAGTAATTACAGCTGCTATGTTGGAAAGTGCTTTTGGTACTGATTTCGGACATTGGGATTACCCGGCATTTAAAGAGAGTGCCGTGTTCCGTTGTTTGATGAATACTCCGTCGGGAATGTATTACAATTTTGCCGATTGTGGAGATCGGCGAAGTGAAAACGGTGATATTGTATTGGCTTGGTTTGCGGCAAAATCGGGGAATAAGGGATTTTATGAAAAAGAACGTTTTTTGCGCCCTGCCGAAGACATGGGAAAACTTTCGCGACTGAGCGGGGCTGCCATGATTTGGCTATCGCAATTTGACGCAAAGGGGGAACTAGAATTGCAAACTGCCTGGAAAGGCGATGGATCGAATCCCATTGTCGTTTTTACAGGAGGAGAAAATGATTCACATCAATATTATTTTGGAGGAAAAGGAGGCCGCGGTTTGGTGAATCACGGTAACATGGATGGCGGCTCGTTTATTTTTGAATTAAATGGAGTGCGTTGGGTTGTCGATCCCGGAAATCAGAATTACAATAAATTGGAACAAACAGGTTTCGATTTATGGAGCAAAGAACAAAATAGCCAGCGTTGGACACTGCTCACAAAAAATAACTTTGGGCACAGCACTATTTCAATAAATGATTCGCTGCACCGGGTTGAGGGTTTGGTAACAATTACCGATTTCCAATTGGGAAGTAACCCTTCAGCAACATTCAATATGACAGCTACTTTAGGTGATGTTATTAAAAAAGCAACAAGAACATTTACAAAAGATAGTCCTACTTCAATAGTCATTGAAGATGAACTTATAAAATCAGAAAAGACAGAATTAATTACATGGCAATTAATGACAACTGCCAATGTTGAAATAGTAAAAGGTGGCGCTATATTAAGGCAAGATAGAAAAGAATTGAGGCTCGAAAACCTTTCGCATCCGGATTTGGATATTTCGGTTATCTCACTTTATCCGGCACCCTTGGAACTTGATCGTCAAATTGCAGGTTTAAAACGTTTGGAAATTCGAATTCCGGCGTGGACCATTGAAGGAGACAAAACTAATATTAAAGTAAGATTGGTTGGTGAATGATGAAGTATAACTTTTTTTATTCCTTAATACAGGTTACTGCGGGATACGCAACAGAATAAAATCCATTGTTTTGTGGTAACTTAAATATTTAATACAATAAATATGAACCTTAAACTAACAAGTTTGCTGTTATTTCTTCTTTTAATAGGAAGTTTACAAACTGTCAGCAGTCAGAAAAAAAATAAGCAACACGAAAAGAAACCAAATATAATTTTTATTCTCACTGATGATCAACGTTGGAGTGCTTTGGGATACGCCGGTAATCCAATTGCCCAAACTCCCGAGATGGATAAACTGGCCGAAAGCGGTACTTACTTTAAAAATGCCATTGTTACAACTCCTATTTGTTCTGCAAGTCGTTCCAGTATTTTTACTGGTTTGCACGAACGCACCCACCGCTACACTTTCCAAACCGGTGCCATTCGTAGCGAATACATGGAAACGGCTTATCCTAAATTGTTAAAAGAAGCAGGTTATTACACGGGTTTCTATGGTAAGTTTGGTGTGAATTCGCCCGGAAAAGAAAAGATGTTTGATAAGATTGAAGATTACGATCGCAATGGTAGATACAATGATTACCGTGGATATTATTACAAAACACTGGATGGCGATACCGTCCATCTAACCAGATATACCGGGCAAAAGGCACTCGATTTTATTGACGATGTTCCAGAGGATAAACCTTTCTCATTATCGCTGTGTTTTAGTGCGCCACATGCCCACGATGGTGCACCGCTGCAATATTTTTGGCAAGAGGAGCCCGACAAACTGTATCAGAATATGGATTTGCCGGGACCTGATTTAGCAGAGGATAAATATTTTTATGCATTGCCTAAACCAGTGCGTGACGGATTTAACCGTGTTCGGTGGTTCTGGAAAGATGATACCCCTGAAAAATACCAACACAGTACAAAAGGATATTACCGAATGATTTATGGTATCGATTTAGAAATTGCTAAAATCAGAAAGAAACTTGCCGAAAAAGGGTTAGACGATAATACGGTAATTATTTTAATGGGCGACAATGGCTTTTTTCTTGGCGAACGCCAAATTTCGGGGAAATGGCTGATGTACGACAATTCAATTCGGGTGCCACTTATTGTGTACGACCCGCGTGTGAAAAAGCATCAGGATATTTCCGATATGGCTTTAAATATTGATGTGCCGGCAACAATATTGGATATTGCAGGTGTTGAAATTCCTAAAAGTTATCAAGGGAAAAGTTTATTGCCTGTGGTTTCATCACAAGAAAAGTCAATTGATCGCGATACAATTCTGATTGAACACCTTTGGGAGTTTGAAAATATCCCGCCAAGCGAGGGTGTACGAACGTCAGAATGGAAATATTTGCGCTATATCAATGATAAATCGTGGGAAGAGCTGTACAATTTAAAGGACGATCCAAAGGAAATAAACAACCTGGCTGCCAATCCAAAATACAAAAAGGTTCTTCTCGAATTCAGAGCTAAAAATAATGAGTTGGGGCAACGTTATGCCGATCCATATTCCGGAGTGCCTTCAGGTTTAACTGTTGAATACATTCGCGAACCTCGTTTCACTAAAATTATAGATAGCAAACCTGAGTTTAGCTGGGTAGTTCCTGATGAAGCTGTTTTACAAAAGGGATATCAGGTGCTGGTGGCTTCGAGCAAAACAAACATCGATTTTAATATTGGTGATGTTTGGGATAGCGGAAATGTGCGAAGCCAGCAATCAACTGATGTTGAATTTGGAGGCGAAGCTTTAAAACCCAACACGACTTATTTCTGGAAAGTACGAATTTTTGATAAAGACAATCGAATTTCGGAATATTCAGAACCACAGAAATTTACAACAGGTGAATTTGGCGATAAACTCACATCGCACAATTGGTTTCAAATTGAACAGATTAAACCACAAATGTTTAAGAAAAATAATGATGGAAGCTACTTTGCTGACTTCGGAAAAGATGCTTTTGCCACTTTAAATATTTCTTATTCAACAAAAAAGAAAGAAACTATTACCATTCGATTAGGCGAAAAATTGTTAGATGGAAAGATTGACCAAAAACCAGGAGGAACCATTCGTTATGCAGAAGTGAAATTGGATGTTTCGCCCGGCGAAAAAGAATATCAGATTGAATTAGTTCCAGACGAACGAAATACTAAATCAATTGCGGTTGCAATGCCCGATACTTTTCCTGTTATTCTGCCTTTTCGATATGCTGAAATTGTGGGTGCAAATAATTTAAAAGCTGACGATTTAACTCAGGTTGCGTACTTCAATTATTTCGATGATGAAACGAGTTCTTTTAGCAGCGACAACGATATCTTAAATCAGGTGTGGGAACTTTGTAAATATTCGCAGAAAGCCACTTCGTTTGCCGGTTATTATGTCGATGGCGATCGGGAAAGGATTCCATATGAAGCGGATGCATATTTAAATCAGTTGAGTCATTATTCTGTGGATAATGAATATTCTGTTGCACGCAAAACCATTGAATATTTTATGGATTATCCCACCTGGCCAACCGAATGGCAGTTGCACGTGGCATTGTTGTTTTACCAGGATTACATGTACACGGGAAACACTGAATTGATTGAAAAATATTATGAGCCATTAAAGTATAAAACTTTAATGGAGCTCGAATATCAACATGGTTTGATTAGCACAAAGTCGCCAAAAATGAATGGTGATTTTATGGCTAAACTAGGTTTTGCCGATACTACGCAACGTGTGCGCGACATTGTCGACTGGCCGCCTGCACAAAAAGACACAGGTTGGAAATTACCCAAAGACTGGCCGCAAGGCGAGCGCGATGGTTTTGTGTTTACGCCAATAAGTACAGTGATTAATAGTTTCTATTATCAGAATATGAAAATAATGGCTGAGTTTGCCCGTGTTTTGAATAAACCCGAAGAGGAACTTGATTTTCAAATGCGTGCAGCCAGAGTGAAAAAGTCGATGAATGAGTTTTTGTTTAATAAAGAAGGCGGATATTACAAAGATGGAATTGAAACTGATCATGGAGCCATTCATTCCAACATGTTACCGCTGGCCTTTGGCATTGTTCCCCAAGCCTATAAAAAAAGAGTGGCCGATTACATTAAAACCCGTGGAATGGGCTGCAGTGTTTATGGTGCGCAGTTTTTAATGGAAGCCTTGTACAATGCCGGTGCCGCAGATTATGCTCTGGAATTAATGACAGCAACAAATGATCGTAGTTGGTACAACATGATTAAAGTGGGCTCAACCATTACCATGGAAGCCTGGGACATGCGTTACAAACCCAATTCAGATTGGAACCATGCCTGGGGAGCTGCTCCGGCCAATATTATTCCTCGTTATTTGTGGGGGATTCAACCTAAAGCGCCCGGGTATGGAGTGGCAACAATTCATCCTCAAATGGGATCATTAAAACATAGTTCCATTGTTGTACCAACCATTAAAGGGGAAATAGAAGCGAATTACAAAAGTATAAACCAAAATATAAAAAAGTATACCATCGAACTACCTGCAAATATGATTGCGGAGTTTAGTGTTCCACTAAAATCAGAGGATGTCGTAATTTTAAATGGTAAAACCGTAAATCTTTCCTTTGGTAGCATTCGTTTATATCCGGGGGTGAATGTGATTGAAATTAAAGTCAACTCTTTTTAACGAAGCGGTAATTGTTGTAGTTTAAAAGATCCGATCTGTATTTATGTGAAAACAACAGATCGGATCTCTTTTTTGTTTGAATAGAAATGGTACTACTTTTTTAATGAAGATTCGCGCACGACTAAATCGATAGGCAACAGAATTCGTTTATTGATGTTTCTTCCTTTTTCAACCGACTCGAAAAATAGCTTCGCAGCTTCTTCTCCCATTTGAAAAGTTGGGTGGCTCACTGAAGTCAGCGGTGGATCAACAACTGTGGAGTGAAATTCGTCGGTAAAACCGGCCAGCGAAATATCTTCAGGAATTCGGTAACCTTGTTTTTTTACTTCAATCATAGCGGCAAAAGCAATGGTATCGTTTACACCAAAAATAGCATCGGGTTTGTTTTCGAGTTGAAGTAGTTGTTGTGTTGCCAGTTTTGCATCTTCAATACTTAAATTACAATGAACAAGCAGGTCTTCATCATATTTTAAACCGCATTCTTTTAGCCCATCTAAATAACCTTCTTTTCGGTTTTGCGAAATGTTCAAATGTTCTGGTCCTGAAATGTAAGCAATACGTTTACACCCATTTTCATAAAAATGGTGGGTGATATTTTTTGTAGCATCCTGTCCGTTTGCAAGAACAATAGGCACTGGTAGTTTCTCACAAGCACGATCAAAAAAAACCAGAGGGATTTCGTTTTTAATTAGTTTCTCAAAGTGGGTAAAATCATTAGTTTCCTGGCTCAGGCAAACAATAAAACCTTCAACACGCGACTTTAAAAGATTCTCAACCGATTCGATTTCCTTTTTCATCGATTCGTTTGATGAGGTGATGACAATAAAATAACCGTGTTCTTTTGCTACTTTTTCAATACCGGAAATAATGGAAGAATAAAAGTGAGTATTGATATCGGGAACAATAACACCGATCATTTTGGTTTGCTGACGTAACAAACCCATGGCCAGTGGATTGGGTGTGTAATTCCATTCTGCTGCAAGTGTCTGGATTTTTTTTGTCATCTCTGGACTAATATCCGGGTGGTTTTTTAAGGCCCTGGAAACAGTGGAAATGGAAACGCCCAATTCGCTTGCTAAATCTTTTAATGAAATGTGTCGTTTGCTCATCATTTGCAAATTTAGAACTTTTTTCGGCCTAGGTATCGCGAATTCCATTTTGCGATTTGCGCATGAGGCTTTTGGGTTTGTAAACAATTTTAATGTTTTACAACATGATTTAACTCCCGCAAAGCTTTGCGCGAGGCACTCCTAAAAATGCAATGTTGCGAATTCAAAACAAATTCTTGAATTTTAAAGACGATTCAGAATTTTGCATATCAAATGAGAAAAAATATACTTGGTAAAACAGGGATTGAAATTCCAACAATCATTTATGGAACGAGCTATTTGGGAAACCTCTATCGCGAGTTAAGTATGGACGAAAAGTTGACACTTATGCGCGAATGGTTTAAAGTAACCGATGGAAAAGTAATGATTGACAGTGCCGGGAAATATGGTGCCGGCTTGGCACTTGAAGTAATTGGGCAGGGATTGGAAACTCTGGGGATTGATCCTTCACAAATTAGTATTAGCAATAAATTAGGCTGGTACAGGGTGTCGTTAACAACAGCTGAGCCGACCTTTGAGCCGGGAGCGTGGGCCAATTTGGAATACGATGCCGAACAACGAATTAGCTATGCCGGTATTCTCGAATGCTGGGAACAGGGCTGCGAACTCTTGGGCGACAAGTACAAACCCGAATTAGTCTCGGTGCACGACCCGGATGAATATTTGGCTGCGGCTACTAGTGAAGATGATCGCGCAAAAAGGATGGACGATATTTTAGGAGCATACAAAGCCTTGTTTGAGTTAAAGGAACGTGGTGAAGTGAAGGCTGTGGGAATTGGCTCGAAGGACTGGCTTGTGATTCAGGAATTGTATGAACAGGTTAAATTCGATTGGGTGATGTTTGCCAATAAGTTTACCATTTACCATCATCCGAAAGCGATTGTTGATTTTATTCGGCAACTGAATGAAGATGGTGTTGGAATTATCAATTCAGCTATTTTTAATGCTGGATTTTTAACCGGAGGAGACTATTTCGACTATCGGATTTTAAACGAAAATGATCCGAATGATCAACCGATGTTTCAATGGAGGGAACAGTTTTTCGAAATCTGTAAAAAATATGAGATTGAACCCGGCGATGCCTGTTTAAAATTTGCCATGTCGGCACCACAGATTTCGGCGGTTGCACTTAATCCGAGTAAAGCCTGGCGAATGTTGCACAGCAAGGAAACATTGGAAAAAGAATTACCGAAAGCATTTTGGGCTGAACTGAAAGAAAAAAATAGTATAGAACAAAACTATCCTTATTTATAGACAATGAAAATTATTGATACACACCATCATTACTGGAATTATAATCCGGTTGATTTCGGCTGGATTGATGACGAAATGGCTGTTATTCGGAGAAGTTTTTTACCAACTGATTTAAAGCAAACTCTTGCAAGCACCGATGTTGACGGGGTGGTTACTGTTCAGGCTCGTCAGTGTTTGGAAGAAACCGACTGGCTGCTTTCTATGGCAGCCGAAAATGACTTTATGAAAGGGATAGTGGGCTGGGTGCCACTGGCAGATCCTGAAATACAGGCCGTGCTGGAGAACTATCAGAACAATTCGTGGTTAAAGGGAGTGCGCCATGTTGTTCAAGGCGAACCCGATCCTGAATTTATTTTGGGAAAGGATTTTAACGAGGGGATAAAAAGACTGAAAGATTTTAACCTTATTTACGAGATATTGATTTTGGAGCATCAGTTAACCAACACGATTAAATTTGTCGATCAGCATCCTAATCAACAATTTGTACTGGATCACATTGCCAAACCACGCATCAAAGAGAATATTCTTCAACCCTGGACCGACCTGATAAAAGAGTTGGCCAAACGCGAAAATGTAAGCTGTAAAATAAGCGGAATGCTTACTGAGGCGGATTATAAAACCTGGACAGAAAAACAACTGGAGCCTTACTTTGAAACAGTAATAGAGGCGTTTGGCCCCGGGCGATTAATGTTTGGGTCTGATTGGCCGGTTTGTTTGGTGGCCTCCGAATACAAAAACTGGTTGGCG
>JBFFMM010000013.1:0-29937 GCA_041554075.1 Draconibacterium sp.
AACAAACAAAGAAAAAGAGTTGATGGAACTGGCACAAAAAATACAAACCTACAGCCAAAATGCACAACAACAACTTCAACAACGAAATAGGGAGCTAATTCGCCCGGTATATGAAAAAATAAACCAGGAAATAGCCAATGTAGCCGGTTACAATAAGTTCACATACATTTTAGATGTTAGCAATGGTGCACTAGCCTATATTTCGCCCGAGAGCGAAGACATTACTCCGCTGGTGTTGGAGAAGCTTCAGAAATAGGAAAGTTCACGCAAAGGAAAAGAGAAGCGCAGAGAACGCAAAAATAATATTTTGTGTTCTTTGCAAAACCTTAGCGCCCTTTTCGAGAACTTTTTCAACCGTTAAATAAATCAACCCCACCGTTAAATAAGTGCACCTTTTTATTCTGGATTATTCGTGGCAAATTTGATGGAAAATAAAAATTATGAGAAATACGGTTGTCTTTTGTATTATACTATTCTTTGGATTTTATTCTTTTGGGCAGGAAAAGACAATTAGGCTGAATCTTGAAGAGGGAAAAACGTATGTGTTTGGATATGAATCGAAATTAACCTCATTCGATAGGAACGGTAATTCTCTTGAAAATTCTGTTAGTTCAGGCAAATTTGCTTTTTCCATAGAGAAAATAAATAGGGAAAAGGTTATTTTTTACTCGAAAGATATTAAAGGGAAAAATGAAAAAATAGGGAATAAAGCGAGAATAATATATGATAACGAATTTCCACCCATAATTGAGAATATCAATCATACTATCAATAATAACTACAGACTATTTAATTCACTACTCAATTTAGTTGATTTAAAATTTGAGTTAGACTTAAAACAGAATTCGCTAAAACAAATCGAAAAAAATACCATGTTTGAACAAATGGATAGTATCCTAACTATTAAAGGGTACAATCAGGAATCAATTTCAGAATTTGTTGATTTTGTATCTAACGACACTATTTTTATGCCAAGAATAATAGCGAGCAAAAATTTATTCTTATATTTTAACGGTGCCACAAAAATAAATCAGAATGAAATATGGAGTCCGTTTTTAAATAATACATATACTCGTTCAGGAATTAAAAATGAATTTATAAGTGGTGAAAATAAAAAAACACCTGGCATTGTTTTCGAAAGGATACAATTAAATGATAAATACGGAATCATTTCAAGTTATTATAAAACGAAATCAGATACTGCCACATCGCATTTAAGTAATTCAAAATCAAAGATTACAGAGGTTGAATATTCATTTATTGGTGAATATGAGACACAAAACAAACAAGTTACATTTCGTTGTACAATAGATAACCCGAAAGATTCTATAGTGACATTGTTCGTAATGGATAAACCTTTTGGTGAAAATTTGACAAGAATATTTTTAAAACTGGATAGGAATAATAGTATCTTTTTTCAGGCTTTAATTCCTGATCAATCCCTCTTTTTATTTGCAACAAAGGAGTTAAAATGGAATACTACTAATGCCGATTTTGTTTTCTACTCCGAACCGGGAGATACTGTTGATTTGAAGATTACAGAAACGGAGAATAACCGGAATGTTCATATTTCAGGAACCCGAAAAGTGGTTAATGAGGTTCTTTACAATTTGCAAAATAGTACTGCTTTATTTCTTCCGGTATCTTTTTCTGCGATATTGGAAAAAGATGGAACATCATTTTTGGGATACCCGCACGCGGAATCGTCAGTAAAAAACTTTTATGCCTATTTAGAAAAGAACAATATTAATTTGGAAAAACATATTCATACATTTATTGAAAATGAATTGTTGGCGATTCAATATTTCAATTATTTTTCATTTTTGAAATTAGAAAATTATACTAATATTGATCAGTTAAATCCTAATTATATTAAAGAAAGGAAGTTCACAATACAAATGATCGAGGATTTTGATATTCACGATATATACAATGATTATGGTTTATACTCAAGACAATTATCAAGTTTTTACCTTCAATATTATTTAAATAATTTATTCCGAGTAAGTAGTTATGCAGGTACATATTACAACGAAAGTTGTGCTGCAGAACTAAATCAGGCAAAATTAATTTTGGGAGGATCGGTATTATACCGGGTTATGGCTAGTAGGATTGTGAATAGTATGGCAAAGAATTATTCGATTTTTAGCTATACGACCAGGTATGATCGTGTCGGGGCCATGCAAGTAATCAATAATCTAGTTAATCAGTGTTTTGATGCAGAATACCTAGACCATTTGAACGAATTTAGAGATAGAAGTCAGGACTGGACTAGAGATTCATATTTTCCCAAAGACATTTTTTATAAAGAAAACGGCAATAAAACAACGCTAGAGGAATGTCTTATTGGAAAACCAACTGTTTTTTATGTAAGCACAGATTGGGGACGTGACCGATATTTTTTGGACGATTTAGCCAAAAAAAATCCTGCTATTCGTTTTGTGTATGTTGTTGAAGGAAATAGTTTTGAATATTGGAAAAAATATCTTGAAAGGGCAGAACCGGTTGCAGAGCAACTTATATTGATAAATAATCAAACGAAATTGGCTGATATTTTTATTCGGTCAAGTAATAACTTTATCGTTTATGACAAAAATGGAAAACTTTTGGGATTTGATGTTCGTGAGAATGAGGCAATTAAATTGGCGAAAGACAGCTTAGTAATTAAAAAAGAACTAAATAAAGGTCAACTACAATTCATAATTATACTATTAGCAGTAATCCTAACCGCACTAATTATAGGTTTAACCATTTGGAAATGGAGGGTTCGGCAGCGCTTCCGAAAGGAAGAACAAAACCGGAAACTCAGGGAGCTGGAACTAACTGCAATCCGGTTGCAAATGAATCCCCATTTTCTTTTTAATGCGTTGAACTCGGTGCAAAACCTGGTTCAGCAAAACAAGGGCCGCGAGGCCCATTTGTATTTAGCCGACTTTGCAGGTTTAATACGAAAAGTGCTGAATAATTCCGAAAAGGAAGAAGTGTCGCTGGCCGAAGAACTGGAAATGATTGAGCAGTATTTAAACCTTGAAAAATTGCGTTTCGATTTTGAGTTTAAACTTTCTGTTTCCGACGAAATTGATAGCCACAATACTTTGGTCCCAAGTATGCTTTTGCAGCCTTTTGTCGAAAATGCAGTGATACATGGCCTGCAAAGTAAAGATGGCAACAAACAATTAAAAGTTGAGATTGCAAAATCAGAATCAGGAATAAAAGTTACAATTGAAGACAATGGAATTGGGCGTAAAGCAGCCAAACAAATCGCCAAAGCTAAAAATGGCAAAGGCACAAAACTAATGAAAGAGCGTTTGGAAATTCTTCAGGAAAAACAAGGAGAAAAATACAGTTTGCAGATAGTTGATTTGGAGGAAGGAACCCGGGTTGAGATTGTAATACCTGAAGAGAATTAAAAGGTTCACGCAAAGGGAAGAAGAAGCGCAAAGTTCGCTAAGAATAATCCTTTGTGTTCTTTGCGAAACCTTAGCGCCCTTTGCATGAAATGTTCTTATTTTATAACTTGTTCAAATTAACTTTAAACTCAAAACCATGATCGAAAACGACCTATCCTACAAAATAATCGGGGCTGCAATTGAACTACATAAAACTGTTGGGCCAGGCTTATTGGAATCGTGCTACGAAAATGCATTAGCTTTTGAATTACGAGAAATAGGATTTGATGTAAAACAGCAAATGGCAATGCCATTTATTTACAAAGAGGTAAAACAAGACATAGGATATCGAATAGATTTAGTTGTAAATGATAAGATACTTATAGAAGTTAAATCAGTTGAAACATTAGCCCCGGTTCATTATGCACAGACTTTGACTTACTTGCGTTTGTCAGGATTAAAACTTGGGCTTCTAATTAATTTTAATTCTAATATCTTGAAAGAAGGAATTCACAGAATAGTAAACAACTTATAAAATTATTTGCGCTCTTTGCGAAATCTCTGCGAACTTTGCGTGAACCTTTTCAAATGAAAATTAAATCGATACTAGTTGACGACGAAAAACATGGTCGCGAAAATCTCGCAGGAATTCTTGCGGAACACTGTCCGGATGTTTTGATTTTAGGTGAAGCCAATTCTGTTGAAAGTGCTATCTCTATGATTCAGAATGAAACTCCTGAGTTGATTTTTCTTGATATAGAAATGCCAAAAGCCAACGGATTTCAACTGCTTGAGCATTTCCCAGAGATTAACTTCGAGGTTATTTTTGTAACGGCCTACGACAATTATGCCATAAAAGCCATCCGTTTTTCTGCCGCCGATTATATTCTGAAGCCAATAAATTACAAGGAGGTAAAAGCTGCTGTTGCAAAAGTTACGCAACGATTAAAACAAAAGGTGGAGAACGAAAGGATGAAAGTTCTGCAACAAAATATGTATCAACCTGAAAATCCAAGAATTGGATTACCAACCGGCGACCGCATTGAGTTTGTTGAAGTGAAAAATATAATTCACTGTAAAGGCGAAGGAAACTACACGCATATTTATATGAATGAAAAAAAACATTTACTGGTAGCCAAAACACTGGTGGAATTTGAAGAGTTGCTTACTGAATATTCTTTTGTTCGAACCCATAAATCGCATTTGGTAAACTTAAAACATGTAAGTGCCTACTTAAAGACTGATGGGGGCATGTTGCAACTTTCGAGTGGAGAAAAAGTGGCCATCTCGCGCAGGAGGAAGGATATGGTTTTGAAACGTTTAAAGCCAGGAATTCAGTAGAAATTTAAAAACCGGGATTTGTTGCTTAGTGATTCTATTTTGCACTTTTTTGCAGCGTGATATCATTCCTCCTACCTTTTAAAGTAATTCATAATCCGGAAGGACCATATTATACACTCGGGACCATAAAAAAGGCATTCGTTATTCGAATGCCTTTTCGATTGTATTCAAAAGAAAAATTATTTGTAAAAAGGTAGTATTACGTAGGTGTAAAGTATACAGCCCATACAAACTGCAAGGGCAAATTCGAGCGTTGCAAAAAATACTAATATTCCGCCAATAGTCAGTGCGGCAGTGTACAACCCGCTAATGTATAGGACCGTAATTGCAAATGTCATTATAAATCCCAAACGGGCAGCAAATACTTTAGGAGCTTTGTCAATTGCTTTTTTATCCAAATTAAAAGCATTGGCTAAGCGATGACTTGTGTAACTGATTGGACTGTATTTTAATTGTGTAAAAGCCCGAATGTAAAAGTCGGCCATAAGAAAAACCAATAATAGTGCTGAGTTGAATACAAACCCGGATACTAAAACTACAATACCAATTAAGGCGTTTATGCGGGTAATCTGTTCGTTTACTTTCTCATTCGATATGGGACATACTATCTGTTTCATTTTGATCATTTTAAATCTGTGTGCAAATTAAGTACAAAAAACTCTTTTAATATGTGTGTGTGATGAGTGTCACATAGTTTCCTTACAATAAATTAACAAAAACAGGTATTTGTCATGAAATAATCCAAAGAGGTGGGTATTTTTATGCCCGCTTTGTATATTAAAATGACATAAACAGTTCGCCAAAGATGAGGAAACCTGTCGTTTTGCTAGAATCGAGTGAGATTGGAAAGCATTTATTTTAATAGCTTACTTTAGCCTTTGTGTATAAAGGTTAGCCCTATTAGGGGAGATGTCGAAAGACAGAGGGGTAAGAGCTATGCAATAGAATAAAAACAAAATATGAAAACATCAACTTTACTAATTGTCGGTATTTTATTTATGAATGTGCTAACTGCACAGGAAAAGGAGTTCGCTAAGCCTGTATTTGAAGACGGCGAGGCTCAAATTGTAAAGGCTTTTGAAGATCCCGATATGTGGATCAGGGAAGATTTGTGGGTGGAAACTGAATTTGATAGCGACGGTGATGGAAGACCGGATCGTATGCACGTTGATGTAACTCGTCCGCGACAAACTGAAACCGAAGGCCTTAAATTGCCTGTTATTTATAATTCAAGTCCTTATTTTGCAGGAACGGCAGGTAACGATCCCGAGCTGTTTTGGGATGTAAATCATGAGTTGGGAGAAAAACCAATACAGCATATTCATCCTCCTGAAATCAAACGTCGTGGTGAACGTCCTATAATTTCAAAAGGGCATGTAAAAACTTGGTTGCCACGTGGATATATTGTTGTTCATTCATCGTCTCCCGGAACAGGACTGTCCGATGGTTCGCCAACGGTTGGTGGCGATAACGAATCGTTGGCTCCCAAAGCAGTAATTGATTGGTTGTGTGGGCGCGCAAAAGGATATAAAACAAGAACAGGCAGCGAGGAAGTTAAAGCCTACTGGAGTACCGGAAAGGTTGGAATGACAGGAACCTCGTACAACGGAACACTTCCTTTGGCTGCAGCAACAACAGGAGTAGAGGGATTGGAAGCGATTATTCCTATCGCACCAAACACATCGTATTATCATTATTATCGTTCAAACGGATTGGTGCGTTCGCCCGGTGGATATTTGGGCGAAGACGTTGATGTACTTTTCGATTTTATTCACAGTGGCGATTTAGATAAAAGAGCCTATGCCCGTGAGCATGTGCGCGATACCGAAATGAAAAATGGTATGGATCGGATTACCGGCGATTACAACGATTTTTGGGCCGGCCGCGACTATCTAAATGATATGGGACCCATGAAAGCGGCCCTTTTAATGTCGCATGGTTTTAACGATTGGAACGTGGTGCCCGAACACAGTTTTCGTATTTCTGAAGCGGCCAAAGCGAAAGGTTTACCCACCCAAATTTATTATCACCAAAACGGGCACGGTGGACCACCACCAATAAAAATGATGAACCGCTGGTTTACCCGTTATTTGTTTGGCGTGGAAAACGGCGTGGAAAACGATGCCAAAGCCTGGATAGTGCGCGAAAATGATGACAGGGACAAACCGACTCCATACAAAGACTATCCAAACCCGGATGCATCGCCTGTAAAATTTTATTTGAGTAAAGGTGCCCCTGAAAAAGGAGGATTAAGCACAATACAAGCCGATAAGCAGGGAACAGAAACACTGGTTGATAATTATTCATTTACATCAACAAGTTTGGCAAAAGCAGAATACACTGAGCACCGTTTAATCTATGTAACACCAGTTTTAAAACAAGATGTGCACATTTCGGGGAAAGCAAAAATTACCATTAAAGCTGCCAGCAGCAAACCAGCCGTAAACCTTTCTGTTTATTTGGTGTCGTTGCCATGGACCGAAAGACGCAATACAAAAATTACCGACAATTTGATAACACGCGGATGGGCCGACCTTCAGAATTACAAATCGTTAACTGAAAGTAAGCCGCTTAAACCAGGAAAGTTTTATGAAATGACTTTTGAGTTGCAGCCCGACGACCAGATTATTCCGGCAGGTCAGCAAATTGGATTAATGATTATTTCCAGCGACAAAGAATTCACACTTCACCCAAAACCCGGAACAAAACTTACCATTGATTTGGATGGAACCAGCATTGAAATACCGGTTGTGGGAGGACTTGAATCGTTTGAAAAAGCAATTGATTAACAGTGTAGTTTTAAACTTTCGAAAAGCCAGCTTGTTATTGTTTTATTCAATCAGAAGTGGCTATGGATACATTCAACAAGATATTAGAATTTGAACTGTTACACATTGATGAGTACAGTATAAAAGTGTATTCACTTTTTGTTTTGGTGTTGATTGTTATTGCCACAAAAGCTTTATTGTGGATCATCAAAAAGTCTCTGAATCGAAAAAGCAGGACTAAAAAACTGGACCCGGGGAATACCTATGCTTTGTATCAGATTATTAAATATGTGGTTTGGGTTGCTGCAATTGGACTCATTTTGGAAACCATTGGAATAGAAGTTACTGTACTTATTGCTGGTTCGGCGGCATTATTGGTAGGTATTGGATTGGGCTTGCAGCAAACATTTAACGATGTGGTTTCCGGTATTATTTTACTCTCAGAGCGTTCGATAAAAATTGATGATATACTTGAAATTGATGGGGATGTAGTAAGAATTCAGCAAATTGGCTTACGTACCTCCAAAGGTTTAAACCGCGACGATATTTCTATCATTATTCCCAACTCATTAATTACAACCAATAAAGTTATTAATTGGAGTCACCAGTCGAAAAAAACACGTTTTAGTATCGATGTTGGAGTGGCGTATGGCAGTAATGTCGAGCAGGTATTAAAAATTCTGGAAGAAAGTGCTTTTGCTCATCCCGATATTTCGAGCCGCGAGTTAACCGAAGCGCGCCTGGTGAATTTTGGTAATTCATCGCTCGATTTTCAGGTTCTTTTTTTTACAAAAAATATATTCCGAATCAGCAAAATGAAAAGCGATATTCGTCGTATAATATCTAAAAAATTCGCCGAAAATAACATTACGATTCCCTTTCCTCAAATGGATTTGCATCTTAAATCGAACGAAGCAAAATTGGGGTTCGAAACCAATAAATAAGGTTTAATTCTTTCATAACAAAAGAGAATTTAACAATCTCGGGTAGTTTATAATTTTAAAAGTGTTGTATGTTAAATATTGTTCTTTTAATTTTACTTACATTAAATCCAAATCCAATGGTACTTTTTGATTTTTCAAAAAACAGCGATTTAAAAGGATGGTTTGTGGTAAACGATGGTGTAATGGGCGGAAGATCGCAGTCCACCTTTGAGTTAGATGCCGAAGGAAACGGACTTTTTCAAGGTAAGGTTTCGCTCGAAAACAATGGTGGATTTGCGTCAGTACATTATCGTTTTGATCGAACCGAAATTGGAGAAGCCAAAAATATTGTTCTTCATTTAAAGGGTGATGGCAAAAGATATCAGGCACGAGTTTATGCCAATATCAGCGATTACTATTCGTATATCGCTTATTTCGAAACATCGGGTGAATGGGAGACCATTGAAATTCCACTAAATAGTATGTACCCTTCATTTCGTGGGCGCAAGTTGGATCAGGCAAATTTTTCGGGAACAAGTTTAGAAGAAGTTGCGCTGTTGATAGGAAATAAGAAAGCAGAAAGTTTTAGTCTTCAGATTGATAAAATTGAATTGAGGTAAGACTACAATCCGGCTTCATCCTTCGTAGAGTTGAACATTTCCTTGTCAGAATTCTTATTTATAATTAGTTCGCGCTAAGTCGATTATTGAATGCTTATTAGGCATTGAAAACAAAGGCGAACTTTTAAAAATCCAGAAATGAAAAAACGTAGTACATTTTCTTTACTTCTTATTAGCTTTATAGCAATGTTTGTGTTGTTTGTAAACTGTTCCGGACAAAAATCAATGATAGACAAAACAGTTGTTCAAGAGTTGAATATAGAAAAATACCTGGGAACCTGGTACGAAATTGCACGTTTCGATCATCGGTTCGAGCGCAATTTGGTTGGGGTGACCGCCAATTACTCCATCCGCGACGATGGAAAAATAAAGGTGGTGAACAGTGGATACAAAGAAACATTAGACGGCGAACTTAGTGAGGCCATTGGAAAGGCAAAAATTCCTAATCCGAAAACAGATCCTGCAAAATTGAAAGTTTCCTTTTTCTGGATTTTTTATGGCGATTACTATGTTTTGGAACTCGACAAAGACTACCAGTGGGCAATTATTGGCAGCAGCTCCGATAAATACCTCTGGATTCTATCGCGCATACCACAATTACCGGATGATTTGTACGCTGATTTACTCAATCGAATTTCAAAGCGGGGATACGATGTGTCGAAGTTGATAAAAGTTGAGCAAAAGGAGAATTAATTCGGAACCAAACCTTCCTCTTCTTGGGGGAAAAACGTTTCGCTTAAAAATAGTTTAATATGGCATTTTATCAATTCGAACGCAAGCAGCTAGTAAATTCAAGTTTAGATGAGGTTTGGGATTTTATCTCATCACCGCAAAACCTTAAAAAGATTACACCCGAATACATGGGGTTTGATATTTGTACACCTAATTTGCCGGACAAAATGTACGAAGGCATGATTATTAGTTATATTGTTCGCCCGTTATTGGGCATACCTACTACCTGGGTTACCGAAATTACACATGTGGTGGATAAACACTATTTTGTGGATGAGCAACGTGTTGGGCCGTATGCGTTGTGGCATCATCAGCATAGAATTGAAGAAACTAAAGATGGGGTACTGATGCACGATATTGTGAGTTATCAGCCTCCTATGGGTGTGCTTGGGAGACTGGCCAATACTTTGATAATAAAAAACAAATTAAACGAGATATTTGAATACCGTAAAAAAGTGTTGGAGGAACTTTTTCCGGCACAATAATAAAATAGAAGCAAGAAGTCAAGCAGATGAACAAAGTATTTTTTACATTCCTTATTTTAACTTTTGCAATTGCAGGTTTTGCCCAGAAAACCAAATTTACACACCAGGATACTTTACGAGGAAGCATAACTCCAGAGCGCGAATGGTGGGATTTGACCTACTATCATTTAAGTGTTAACGTGAATCCCAGAGATAGTAGTTTTACCGGTAATAACCTGATTCAATACCGGGTTTCGGAGTCGAAACAATTGATGCAGATTGATTTGCAAGCTCCAATGAAAATCAACCGGATTATTCAAAATGGCATAGAACAAAAATTTACACAGGATGGAAATGCCTGGTTTGTGACTTTAACTAATATACAGCAAGTGGGTGATCTTAACGAAATACTCGTTGAGTATTCAGGAAAACCAAAAGTCAGTCGTCGTCCGCCCTGGGATGGGGGAGTTAGCTGGCGCAAAGATGACAATGGAAACGATTTTATTGTAACAACCAATCAGGGCGATGGAGCCAGTTTGTGGTGGCCTTGCAAAGATCATCCTGCTGATGAACCCGATAGTATGTTAATCAGTATTACTTTTCCGGAATATTTAATGGATGTGTCAAATGGTCGTTTACGCAAGGTAGAGCAAAACAGCAACGGAACAAAAACAGCCCACTGGTTTGTGGCGAATCCTATTAATAACTACGGAGTTAACATCAACATTGGGAATTATGTGCACTGGCACGAGGTTTTTAAAGGCGAAAAAGGTGATTTGGACTGCAATTATTGGGTGCTCGATTACAACCTGAAAAAAGCTAAAAAACATTTTAAGCAGGTTCCCAAGATGTTGGAGGCTTTTGAATATTGGTACGGGCCGTATCCTTTTTACGAAGATGGTTACAAACTGGTGGAGGTGCCTTATCCGGGAATGGAGCACCAAAGCTCGGTTACTTATGGCAATGGTTTTAAAAATGGTTACGACGGTCGCGATGTAAGTGGCTCGGGCTGGGGCGATAAATTCGATTTTATTATAATCCACGAGTCGGGGCACGAGTGGTTTGCCAATAATGTTACCAACTGGGATGAGGCAGACATGTGGATACATGAGAGTTATACTGCCTACTCCGAAAATTTGTATGTCGATTATTACTGGGGGAAAGATGCCGGTGCAGCGTATTGCAGAGGTACACGTCAGAATATATACAACGACCGCCCTATACTTGGTGTATATGGCGTAAATTATCCGGGGTCGGGCGACATGTATTCAAAAGGAGCAAATATGTTGCACACCATGCGGCAAATTATCGACAACGACGAGGAATGGAGACAACTTTTACGATCAATAAATAAACATTTTTATCATCAGACGGTAAAGACATCAGAAATTGAAAAATACATTATCGAAAAAACAAACAGAGATTTTCAACCTGTATTTGACCAATATCTACGCGACACCCGGATTCCAACCTTTGAATATGCTTTGCAAAATGGAGAAATGAAGTATCGCTGGGCGAATTGTATCGATGGATTTACGATGCCGCTTAAAGTGTATATAAATGGCAAATTAGAATGGTTACAACCCTCACAACGCTGGACAACCCTGGCACTTGAGCAGCCAATTGGTACCGTTGAAGTGGATAAAGATTTTTACGTAGCCGGTTTTTGCATCGTTATTACCGGCAATTAGTAGAAATGTGATGGATTGTACATTGGGCTTTTCAGGGATTACCTTATTTTGAGGCACACCGTTTTACCACAAAATCGCCTTTGCTGGCGCCAATCCTATTGCCAATAACCTGACACTTAATCATTAACAGGTAAAATAAACGTGGATCGGTTTCGTGCATTAGTCCTTCGAAATTTCCCATGCCTTTTGCTATAATTAAATCAGCCGATTTATAAATCTCTAAAAACTCTTTGTTCACTCGGTGGAGCAGGGTAGAAGGTGCGTCGTCGCCATTTGAAATAAGTTTTGCTACTTCAGGAATACCAACCTCGATCGCTTCTTTTGTTGTGGCGTCGTTTAAAATAGATTTGTCGCGTACAGCAAATAGTACGTTTGGATGATTGATTGTTTCGAGGAAAAGTTTATCCAGTACAATTTCGCCACAGTTATCGCCCAGGTAAAGAATGGTGTTCGCTTTTGCTATTTCAGTTTTTAATGCTTCCGAATCGTCAATGGCAAAGTCGCTTGTCAAAACACGTTCAATGGTTTCCGAAACATCAAATTTATGTGTCGGTCCAAAGTCGATGATGTTACCGGCAATGGCCAAACGCAAGGCTGTATCAAATTTATTGTTCGAGTTCTCAACTCTTTTTTTAAATTCATCGTATCGGGCAAGCAATTCTTTATTGCTTTGTTCTTTCTCTTTTGAATATGGATCGGAAATGGAAGACTCCTTTTCCAGTGTTTTTAAGATATTGCGTGTAATCTCAGGCGAATAACTGTTGTCAAGGTCAATTCCCGAAATCGTATTAATTGTTTGACTTACAAGGCTATTCCTTTTTTCTTCTGCAATTTCGTATTTATCCATTCGTTTTTGCAGTGCTTTTACCTGGCAAATAAGGCATTCGTAGTTCATAATTTTAAATAGAGTTGGAAGATTGAAATTCGTGTATTCGCGGCATTCTCGCTTACTTCCCCTTCATTTGCGCATACAACTTATTGGCAAAAATAAAGTCATCCAGTTTTTGGTTCCCCGAGTCCAAAATTTCGTGTTTGGTGCCAACCCATTCTTTTTCGCCTTTGCTGATAAACATCACCGACTCTCCAATTTCAATCACCGAATTCATGTCGTGGGTGTTGATAATGGTTGTCATCTGAAACTCCCGGGTAAGATTAAGGATAAGTTTGTCGATAACAGTGGCTGTTTCCGGATCGAGACCAGAATTGGGTTCATCGCAAAACAGGTACTTGGGGTTTAAAGCAATGGCTCGTGCAATGGCAACACGTTTTTGCATTCCCCCACTAATTTCACTTGGCGACAGATGAAATGCTTGTTTATCAATGTTTACATGATCCAGACAGAATTCTACCCGTTTGGTTTTTTCAGCAGTACTCATATAAGTAAACATATCCAGCGGGAAACGAACATTTCCTTCAACGTTTATACTGTCAAAAAGAGCTCCGCCCTGAAAAACCATTCCTATTTCCTGACGCATTGCTTTTCGTTCTTTCTCTTTTATTTTGGTAAAATTTCTGTCGTTGTACCAAATCTCACCACTGTCAACTTCATAAAGGCCTAAAATTGATTTCAACAAAACGGTTTTTCCCGACCCGCTTCTACCAATTATCAGATTTGTTTTTCCGGGTTCGAATGTGGTCGAAATATTTTTTAGTACCTCGTTGCCGTCAAACGATTTATATATGTTTTTAAGTGTAATCATGTTAAAAGCAAACGGGTTAAAATTAAATCGAAAAACAATACCAGAATATTGGTATTAACCACTGCTTTGGTACTTGCTTTTCCAACTTCCAAAGCTCCTCCCTGCACATAATAACCAAAATAGGCGGGTATCGAAGCCACTAAAAAACCAAATACGAATGACTTAATTATGGAGAAAGTAATGTAATATGGAACAAAAGCAAATTTTAAACCTTGTATAAATTCAGGAACAGTTACAACTCCGGCGAGTGGGCCGGTAAATAATCCGCCCAATATTCCGAAAAATACGCTCATTATAAACAGAAAAGGGAAAATAAGAACAACGGCTACAATTTTTGGAAGAATTAGATAGCTGGCCGAATTTACGCCCATAATTTCAAGCGAATCGATTTGTTCGGTAACACGCATGGTTCCAATTTCGGAGGTAATATTCGAACCCATTTTACCAGCCATAATAAGTGCCAACATGGTTGACGAAAATTCAAGAATCAGAGTGTCGCGTGTTCCAAAACCAATCAAATCGCGTGGATAAATTGGGTTCGACATGGAATAGGCAAACTGGATGGTCATAATTCCACCAATAAATATCGATATAATAATCACAATCCAAACTGAATTAACACCCAGTGTATCAATTTCGTGAAACAGTTGCCTGAAATACATTTTATGCCGTTCCGGTCGGGCAAATACCCTTTTTAACAGGCTAAAATAGCGTCCTATGTGAAAGAAAAAACCCATCTGTTTTGGTTAAAAATGCATGCATTGTTTTGCTAAAATTACAACTTAAAAACCTTAAACAAAATTTTTATGAAAATGATTAAGCAAGACAACATTCCTTAAATAACTGCGTAATTTCTACAGATTTTTTTAAATTTAGATATTTATGTACGCAAAATAAAAGATAATCAAATGAATAACAACTTTTGTGTTATTATGGCTGGTGGTGTTGGTAGCCGTTTTTGGCCCCTCAGCCGGACTGTAAGACCAAAGCAATTTTTAGATATTTTAGGAACTGGACGAACATTTATTCAACAAACCTACGATCGATTTGCTAAAATAATTCCACCTGAAAACTTTTTAGTAGTTACCAGTGTAAATTACAAGAACCTGGTAAAAGAACAGCTCCCCGAGTTAAAAGACGAACAGATTTTACTGGAACCTATTCGGCGAAATACAGCACCGTGTCTGGCTTACGCGGCGAACAAAATCAGATCGAAAACGGCAGATGCAAATGTTATTGTAACTCCATCGGATCATTTAATTTTGAAGGAAGATGAATTTCTTAATCAGTTAAAAAACGGGCTCGAGTTTGTTTCGAAAAAGGCAGCACTTTTAACTCTGGGAATTAAGCCCAATCGCCCCGAAACCGGATATGGTTACATACAAGTAAAAAGACGCATAGATTTTAAGGACTTAGATAATTTGTATAAAGTGAAAACTTTTACCGAAAAGCCCAATGAAGAAATGGCCAGTATTTTTATTGAGAGTGGTGAGTTTTACTGGAACTCAGGTATCTTTATTTCCTCTCTTCAAACCATGCTCGATTCATTTCAGCAACATTTAACCGAAATTGCCATTAAATTTGAAAATGGTCGAAAATTGCTCAATACAAGCAGCGAAGTACCATTTATAAAAAAGACCTATTCCGAATGTCCTGCCATTTCGATTGATTATGGAATTATGGAAAAAGCAACCAATGTATATGTGTTAACCGCTGATTTTGGTTGGAGTGATCTGGGAACCTGGGGATCTTTGTATGAAACGGAAGAAAAGGATACAACGGGGAATTTGATTGGTGGCGATAATATTTTGACTTACGAAACAAGTAATTGTATTGTAAATATTTCGAAAGAGAAGATGGCAGTTATTCAGGGACTAGATGGATATATAGTTGCCGAATCGAACGATACCTTAATGATTTGCCGTCGCGAAGACGAAACTCAAATCAAAAAATTTGTGACAGATGTAAGAATTAAAAAGGGCGATTCCTTGGTGTAAATGGTCCAATAAAAGCATAAAAAAACGGGTTGCAGTAATTGCAGCCCGTTTTCATTTTAATTGAAACCTTTATTCCGAGATCTCAGGTTTTATTTGAAGCTCGTTTTTTGGTAAATTACCAGTCCATTTTTTAATGGTGTAATTTATTCTGATTGTGAGCATGTACATTACCGGAGAAACCAGCAGCGTAAGAAATGTTGCAAATGTTAATCCGAATATCACTGTCCACGACATGGGGCCCCAAAATGCTACACTCTCACCTCCAACCGAAATCTGAGGATCGAAACTGGTGTAAAGTGTTAAGAAATTAAAATTTAACCCAATGGCCAGTGGAAGCAATCCAAGTACAGTTGTTATGGCAGTTAATAGTACCGGACGCAAACGTGTTTTTCCGGCTTCAACCAAAGCATCAATTTGTACTTCTTTTGGTAAAAAGGCACCTTCCGGATAACCCAGTTCTTCGCGCTTTCGTTTTCTGGTCAAATCGATGTAGTCGATTAATACAATACCGTTGTTCACCACAATTCCCGCCAGCGATATAATTCCAATACCTGTCATAATCACCACAAACTCCATTTTAAAAATTCCCAGTCCAAGGAAAACACCTATGGTACTGAAAATTACCGTTCCGATAATAATGGCCGGGCGTATAAATGAGTTAAACTGTGTTACCATAATAATCATAATCATGGCAATGGCTATCAGCAATGCAAACACCAAAAACTCCATACTATCTGCTTGTTCTTGTTGTTCTCCGGTAAACTGGTAATTGTAACCATTTGGCATGTCGTAATCTTCCAGAATTTGTGCTATTCGAGCGTTAACTTCGTTGGCATTGTAACCATCAACAATTTCCGACGAAATGGTAATTACACGTTTGTTATCAATCCGGCTGATTTTATCGTACGAAGTTCCATACTTAAAACTGGCAACCGAAGAAATTGGGATTTTATTATCATTTATCGGAATTTTTTGATTCATTAATGTTGAAACATCATTTCGGTATTTTTCATCCAAACGAACAAAAATATCGTACTCATCTTCACCGTCTTTGAACTGGCTGGCTTCGTATCCGTAAATTGCATTTCGGAAAGCCATGGCAACCTGTTGAGTTGATAATTCATACAAACGTGCCTGCTCGCGGTCAACCTGAATCAACATTTCGGGTTGGTTGGTATTGATATTTAATTTTAATTCATCAATTCCCGGAATATTATCCTCTTCGATTAAGCGCAGGAAATCATCTGTAATGGCTATTAATTTATCAAATTCATCGCCCGATACATCAATGTTTACTGGTGCTCCGGTTGGTGGTCCCTGATCGTCCTTTTCGACATAGATTTTTGCTCCAACAAATCCATCCAGATTTTTGGCAATTTCTTGCATTACCAAACTGGTGTTAATTCCTTCGCGAAGTTTGTATTCCACAAACGAAATTGATGTTAACGATTTGTTTGGACTTGATTCGTTATCGAACATGCCACCTTTACCAACGCCCACATTTGTGGTTACCGATTTTACAATTGGGTTAACGGGCTTAATGGTCTCCTTAATAATGTTTTCTACCTCGCGCGATATTTCATCTGTTTTCTCAATAGAAGTACCCAAAGGGAGTTCCATGGTCACGAATATCGTTTGCGGGTCAGTTTCAGGAAAGAAAACTACCTTGGGTTGACTCACAAAAAAGTAAAACCACATCGAGAAAATGAGTAATAGTGTTGTTCCACCAAAATAGATAAATGGCCAGGGACCTGTTAATGCGTGGCGCAATTGCCGGGTATAAAAGTGTTCGAGCCAAACCAAAAACTTGGTTTGAAACCAGCGTGCAAGGGGCCGTAAAACAAATAGGTTAAGAACCATTATTAAAGCCACGGTTGCCAGTAAGTTTCCAATTAAATATATTTTACCGGCGTAGAATAGTAAGGAGATTATGGCAAATATGCCTGCATTTCGAAGTATTTTTTTAATGTTCGCCTTTTTTGTAATGTCTTCTACTCGCATAAATGAGGCAATAAAGGCCGGACTTAGAATTAAGGCAACAAAAAGAGACGATGCCAAAACAACAATTAAAGTTTGCGGTAGAATTTTCATAAACTCACCCACCATACCTTCCCAGGCCAGCAGCGGGAAAAATGCGGCAAGCGTAGTTAATGTTGATGAGATAATTGGAAAGGCAATTTCGCTAACTCCTTGTTTTGTGGCTTTAAGCAACGAAACTCCTTCGCTTAAAAGCCGGTAAATGTTTTCAACAACAACAATGGCATTGTCAACCAGCATTCCAAGGGCAAGTATTAAGCCGTACAATACCATCGAGTTGAGCGTAACTCCTCGTTGCTGAAGAATTATAAATGACAAGAACATGGATAAAGGAATTGCCAAACCTGCAAAAAGTGCATTACGGAAACCTAAAAACAGGAAGAGTATAAAAGTTACCAAAATCATTAAAAGTATAATACTGTTTTCGAGGTTCGATATGGTATCCTCAATGTAAGTGGTCATATCGTCGGTAACAATTACTTCCAGATTATTGGGAATTTGACCGCGTGCTTTGAGTTGATCAATACCCTTGAAAATATTCTCTGATGCAGAAAGAATATTTTCACCCGATTTTTTTGTGATAGAAAGTGTTACAACCGGCTGGTTATTTAGTCGAGCAATGGTGGTTTGTTCTTTATACCCATCAACAACCGTTGCAATATCGCGAATGTAAACGGGTTTCCCCATATTCACTTTTACAATAGTGTTTGCAATTTGGTCAACATTGGTGTAGTTTGCATCAGTTCGAATGGTTCGTCGGGTTTGGTCGGCTGTAAATTGCCCTGCACCCATACTTATGTTTTCAAACTGAATGGCAAAAGCAACATCTTCAAATGACAATCCAACTGCATCTAATTTGTAGGGATCAACATTTATTTGTATTTCACGTTCTTCAATTCCCCGAATGTTAGCTTCCGAAATCTCATTGTATCCCTCAAATTCATCTTGCATCGTTTCGGCAAACTTTTTCAAGTCGCGCATACTGTATTCTCCCGATATGTTTACATTCATGATGGGGAATTCCGATAAATCGAAATCGGTTACATAAGGGTCGCTGGGAATATCGGTTGGTAATTCCGATTTGGCTTTGTCAACACGGTCTTTTGTATCTTGAAGTGCTTGTTTTATTGTAACTTTCGTGGTGTATTCTACAATAATTGTACTTACATCCTGAAACGAAGCAGAAGATATCTTTTTAACTCCCTTCAACCCTTTAAGTTCTTTTTCAATGGGGCGTGTAACCAGGTTTTCGATATCAACCGGTGAGTTTCCCGGATATAAAGTTTGTATAAAAATATAGGGAACTACAATTTCGGGCATGGCTTCGCGGGGCATTTGCACATACGAAAACAAACCAAAAAATACCAGAAGTACAGTAAAAATATAAACCGTAGTTTTATTTTTTAGCGCAAAATAAGTCGGCTTAAATTTGCGCATTATTTCATTTCCTTTTTTATTTTTCTCTTTCTCCATTGTGAAGAGTTTTTTTTGGTAGTTGATTAATAAATTTGTACAGCAGTACCGTCGGCAATTTGATTATATCCCTGCGATACAACAATCATCCCAGCCGAAAGTCCATCAACCACTTCTGTCATGTTGTTGTTGGTAACACCGGGAGTTACATAAACTTTATGAGCCACATCTTTTGTTCCTTCTTTTTCAACTATGTAGGTGTAATGGCCTTTAAAATCTTCTTTAATATAAAGCGACGGAACAACAATTGCATCCTCGTTAACATAGTCGCGTAAGCTAATTATGGAAACCAGGTTAGGTTTAATAGTTTTGTCGGGATTGTCCAAATTAACCCGAATTCGGAAGGTGCGGTTATTTGGATCAATGGAATTTGAAATTTGTTCGATTCGTGTTTCAACAGTTTTACTCAAGGCGGGAAACTTAATTGTTACTTTATCGCCTTTTTTTATTTTGGTGATATACGATTCCGAAACGTCGCCATATACTTTTATTTTATTGATATTAATGACTTTGGCAAAAGGAACTTGCGGGCTGCCAATGTTACCTTTCTTTTGATATACAACGTCAACTACTCCGTCTATTGGTGATTTTACTTCCGACATTTCAATCTGCGTTTTCAGGCTTGCAATTCGTTTTTCAAGGGTTTCTTTATTGTTTTTAGCCTGAAGGAATTGCATTTCAGAGCCAATATTTTGGTCCCATAAATTCTTCTGACGATTAAAGTTGGTTGTTGCCAATTCTAGTTGAACTTCTAATTCATCAATTGAGCGTTCCAATAAATCGGTATTCAATATGGCCAAAATCTGACCTTTCGCCACGTTTTGTCCTTCTAAAACCAGAACTTCTTTAATTATACCTGAGGATTCAGGACTTACATCCAAATCTTTCAATGCTTCAACCTTACCGTTTACTTCGATAAAGTTCTCGAATTTCTGTGCAGTCAATTCAGTGGTTTTAATTTTAATTACATCTTCCTTTTCTGTCGAACTGAGTTCTTTTTCCAGAGTTTCAATTTGTTGCTCCAGCGAGTGAAGATCTTGTTTGTATTGCTGCAGTTGTTTTCGCTTAGCAGCTTCATCATTTACAGGGGTGCTGGCGCATGCCGACAGAAGAACTGCACTTATGAGTATGATCAGAATTTTTTTCATTGTATTTTGTCTTAATTGTTTTTTGATTATAAAGCCCCAACCGCTTTTTTAAGTTTTAAATCGGCTTGTAGCAATTGCATGGTTGATGTAACCAATGCCTGAAATGTATTTATGTATTGCGTTTCTTGTTGTGATAGTTCGGCACTGCTCACCATTCCATTGTTAAATTTAATGTGGGTTTTATCTAAAATATTTCGTGCCAAATCGCGACTTTCCTGGTCGTTTTTATACTTGTCAACGGCTGTTTCCATTTCAGCCGAAGCCGTTAAATAGTCTTTTTGAAGCGTAAGCTCTGCCAGTTTCAGATCATTTTCAGCTTTTTCCCGCTCAATTTTTGCTTGTTGTACCTTTGAGCGTTTTTGCCCCGAATTAAAAATGGGTATTGTTGCTTGAAATCCGATAAGTGATGAAGGATACCACTCTTCCTTAAACAAGTTTGCATTGTTACTATACGATGTTTTAGAATAGCTGTAAAATGCATTTAGTTTAGGTAAATAAGTCGATTTCTCAAGTTTTAGGAGTTTATCGGAAACCTGAAAATTTGAATTTGCCAATTGGTAATCGATGTGATCGTTAAAGCTAAATGATAGCTTGTTCTCTTCTTTTACCAAGGGCAGAACAAAAATTTCAAGGTCATCAGTCAGCGAAATCTCCAAATCCATAGTATATCCCATGGTATATTTCAAAACTGTTTTGGCTATTTTCAATTCTCTTACCGACCGGTTTACTTCATTTTCGGCTGTTTTTAACAGAATTTTCAGTTGGTCAACATCTTGTTGCTCACGGAAACCATTTTCGAAATACACTTGTGTTTCGTCGTGTAATTTTTGCGTATTTGCTAAATTTTCTTCCATTACCAATTTATATCGTTCGCTAATAAGAACCATATAATAGGCTTGTGAAACAGCATCGCGAATATCAATTTCTGTTTTTTCGTTGGCTTGTCGGGCAAGGTTTACATACAACTCGGCCGAACTTACACCAACAATCCACGAGCCATCGAAAATTTGTTGCGAAACGCTTAAGCCAAAATCAGAATTAAAATCTTGTCCAAACTTTACGGGTACATAAGTGCCAGGATCTTCTCCAAAAAATTCGCCCGGAAGAAGTGAAACAGGCAAGTTTAAAAACATGTTATAATTTGCCGATGCTGAAACTTGTGGAAGACCGGTGCTGATAGTTTCCCAAACTTTTTTCTGAGCAATTGTAATGTCTTTGCCCGTATTTTTAAGTACATACGAGTTTTCCATTGCAAATTGCGTTGCTTCGTATAGCGAAAACGACATTGCTTCATCTTGTGCTTGTATGTCCAGACTACTTATTGCAATTGCCATAAGCAATAAATACTGTTTAATTTTTATTTTCATACTGAACGCTGTTTAATTGTTTCATATAGTATTTTAATCCCTTATCGGTACAAATGGCATGCATATGATAGTTCATCATACTATCAAAAAATGCAAGCGTATTTACTTCATATTCCTCAAAGATTTTATATTCAGGATTTAAGGTGTATAATATTCGGCCAACCTGTAGTTTTGCGATAAAGTGGGTTTCCAGATCTTTTCGGTATAATCCCTGTGCAATTCCTTGATTTAAATTATCGACTGTATTGGTGAAAATTCGTCGGCGCTTTGTGTCACGCACTTTTTTGTAAAGACCCGGATAGGTTTTTCTCAAATCTTCTTCAATACTGTTGTTGTAAACCTGAAGAATAAAAGCTACATGCTCGCGTATCTTAAATATTCCATCGATGGCATTTTCCTGCGACATTTTGTTAAGATCCATTTCAGGATCATCTATAAAATAATCAACCACTTGCGAAATCAGGTCTTCTTTATCCGAAAAGAACTGATAGAGTGTTTTTTTTGATATACCAAATTGTGTTGCAACGTTGTCCATTGTAACGCCGCGTATCCCTGATTTCATAAAAAGGGAACCCACATTTTTAATGATATGATGTTTTTTGTCTTCCACGGCTGCAAATGTAAGCTTTTTTAAAGCAGGAAACTTTCATCGTGGTGAAAGTTTATATTCTGTTCTTTTGACTATAAGTATCTATTTCAATGATTTTACTGAAAAATTAAATGGAGCATAAAACTATAGGAACTTAAATAGTTTCCATACAAAGAATCGGTAAATGGCGAAATACGACCAATTAAATGCGAATTATTTATTGTGGGAAAAGAAATGATTTTGCCACGATTAAATCTTGCGGCCAGGTGATTTTTATATTTTCGCGGTTTCCTTCAACCAAATGAATTCTTTTACCGGCGTTTTCCATAACCGAAGCATCATCGGTAAAATTCTCATAGTCGGCTAGATTGTAGGCCTCTTTTATTTCACTAACCCGAAAAGTTTGTGGAGTTTGTACCAGAAAAAATTTCGTGCGATCGACAGCATTATTTTTATCTTCAAACGAATAACGAATTGACTCGGATGGTGGAATTACAGGTAGTGCATTTCCTTGTTTTTGTGTAGTTTGGTAGCAGTTGTTTAAAGTTTGCTGCGAAACTAACGGGCGAACACCGTCGTGTATAAACACAATTCCTTCGTCAGTAATTAACTGCAGTCCGTTTTTTACCGACTGAAAACGATTTTCTCCACCAAAGGCTAATTTGTACTTATGCGCAAACTGATGTTTTGTGCAGAGTTCCTCCCAAAGAGAACAATCGGTTTTGGGTAAAACCAGTATAAAATTAATAGTGGAATCGAATTTGGAAAAAGCTTCGAAAGTGTGCATCAAAATAGGTTTCCCGGCAATTTCTATAAATTGTTTGGGTAAGGTATTATTCATTCGGCTACCACTGCCACCTGCCACAATTAATGCAAACTTTTTCACGCTGCGCTTGTTAAAAATGTTAATTTCGGATGTAAAAATAACTCAAATATATTCCACAATGTACAAGGTTTTGCAATTTTTAAGTGAACTCGAAAAAAACAATACCCGCGAGTGGTTCAACGATAATCGGAAATGGTACGAAGAAAGTCGTGATAAAGTCACCTTTGTTACCGATGTATTAATCAATGAAATAGGAAAATTTGATTCGCAGGTAAGGGGATTAAGTCCAAAGGATTGCGTGTTTAGGATATTCAGGGATGTGCGCTTTTCGAAAGATAAACGCCCATATAAAACCAATTTTGGGAGTTTTATATGCAAAGGAGGGCGCAAGAGTATGAATCCGGGGTATTATTTTCATATTGAACCGGGCAGTAGTTTTGTTGCCGGTGGTGTTTATATGCCTCCAGCTGAACCATTAAAAGCCATTCGGAATTTTATGGCTGAAAATGCAGATGAGTTTTTGGAAATTACAAATAACCCATCATTTCGGGCTGTATTTCCTGAGATGTTTGATGATCAGCTAAAAACTGCTCCTAAAGGATTTCCGAAAGATCATGAATTTATAAGTCTTTTGAGGTATAAGTCTTTTATATTTTCAAAACAATTGAAGGATGAGGAAGTGAAAGGTGACAAATACATTGAAAGGACTTTGGAATTGTTTGAGCAACTGAAACCTGTAAATTCATTTTTATACGAGGCCTTAGTTTAAAATCAGTCCAAATCAGGAGAAATGGATAAAAAAATGAAGATAGAGGGGTTACTTTTACACTTTTAAAGGAATATATTTATATCAAACCCTTATTTTTTATCTTCCCGATTTCAATGAATGCCCCGGTAGTTCTTATCGGGGTTTTTTATTTGGTATTCGAAAACATTATGTATTTGCATAATAAATTAGCTTGTTACGTTGATCTGGCTCAATTTTAAATCATCTTTTTCGACATAAGTTTTGTTGCCTGAATTGCAGTTATTTAGAATAATTGGAAATTACGAATTTTAGTTTTGGAACATCTTGTAAACTTCAATAAAAAACTATTTTTGCAGCTTAATTATTTATAAATTATAATCATGAAAAGAGTTCTATTTCTATTCTCATTTGTTGCCATTGTGGCATCACTTAGTGCACAAAACGTTCAGCTTCACTACGATATGGGTGAAGGCCGTAAAATGTTTACTACTACTGTTGAGATGTTTAAGCCCGACAAGTATGGTTCCACTTTCTTTTTTATTGATATGGATTATGGAACAGATGGGACTGGAATCGACAATGGCATTTCATTAGCCTACTGGGAAATTGCCCGTGCTTTTAAATGGAACGAAACTCAAAAGGTTATGCCTCGTGTGGAGTTTAATAGTGGAGCAATGAAACTTGCCCCCGAAGAAGCACCTTGGATTCCGATTGAAAATTGTTGGTTGGCTGGTATCGAAAGAACCTGGGCTTCGGCAGATTTTTCAAAAATATTAACGCTGCAAGCAAACTATAAGAATATTAAAGGCAAAGAAGATGCATCATTTCAGCTAACCGCTGTTTGGACCATTCAAATGTTGGAAGGGAAGATGACTTTTACAGGATTTGCAGATTTCTGGAAAGAAGAAATGTTTTGGGGTACCGATTTCAGATTCTTATCAGAACCACAGTTGTGGTACAACCCATGCAAAAATTTCTCGTTTGGTACTGAAGTTGAATTAAGCAACAATTTTGTTGGAGATGAGTTTGCAGTAAAACCAACACTGGCGGTAAAATATACTTTCTAAACCTTAAGTTATGATTGACAAGTATTTTAATATTTCGGAACGAGGATCTTCTTACAAAAAGGAGATAATCGGGGGAGCTACTACCTTCCTGACAATGGCTTACATCATATTTGTAAATCCATCAATATTGGGTGATGCAGGTATGGACAAGAGTGCATTAATTACGGTTACAATTGTTGCTTCCATAATTGGTACTGTACTTGCTGGTGTGTGGGCTAAAGTACCCTACGCTATGGCGCCGGGAATGGGCTTAAATGCATTCTTTACTTATACATTGGTGATTGGCGCAGGAGTTGACTGGCAAACTGCTCTGGGTGTAGTATTTATTTCCGGTGTAGTATTCCTTGCTCTTACAGTAACAGGTATTCGAACAAAAATCATACACACAATACCACTTGCATTACGATTGGCAACTGGTGCGGGTATTGGTTTGTTTATCTCTTTTATTGGATTTAAGAATATGGGTCTGGTGGTTTCCAATCCTGCAACATTTGTGGGGCTGGGTAAATTTACCCCAACTTTATTGATTGGTATTGCCGGTTTAATTATTACTGCCATTTTTGAAGTGAAAAAGGTTCGTGGTGGTATTTTCTACGGAATTATAATCACAACAATTATTGCTTTAATTGCCGGACAAGTGCAGGCTCCTGATGTATTTGTATCTATGCCTCCTTCAATGAGTCCATTGGCTTTTAAACTCGATATTATGTCGGCATTAAGCTTTGGTTTGATAGGCGCCATTTTCTCATTTATGTTTGTTGACTTATTCGATTCGGTGGGTACAATTGTTGCCTGTTCGTACGAAGCCGGTTTTGTTGATAAAGACGGAAAAGTAAAACATGTTGACAGAATTCTTGAAGCTGACGCGATTGCAACAGTTGCAGGATCTTTGTTAGGAACCAGTACTACAACAACTTATATCGAATCTGCCTCGGGAATTGCAAACGGTGCAAAAACAGGATTTGCTTCATTAATTACTGCAGGATTATTTTTTCTTGCTTTGTTTTTTGCTCCATTAATTGGAATAGTACCCGGTTATGCGACTGCTCCTGCGCTGATTATTGTTGGAGTTTATATGTTTAAAAATATCAAGGAAATACAATTTTCTGATTTTTCTGAGGGAATACCGGCATTTCTTACAATTATATTAATGCCTTTAACTTACAGTATTTCAATTGGATTGTCATTCGGATTTATTTCCTACGTAGTATTAAAAGCAGTTGCTGGAAAATACAACGAAGTTTCTTGGTTAATGTGGTTAATTGCTGCATTGTCAGTGATTAATCTGTGGCTGGGAGTTTAAATGCTGAAAAAAATAGAGGGGCCATATAGAAAAGAGGTGCAGAAATGTACCTCTTTTTTGTTTTTTACTACTTTTGCTTTCGCAACGGGACATTAACTCAGTTGGTTTAGTCCGTCGGCTGACGGATGACAGAGTACAAGTATCTGTGTAACTTTTTTAGGGCTGTTAGCTCAGTTGGTTTAGAGCATTACCTTGACAGGGTAGGGGTCACTGGTTCGAATCCAGTACAGCCCACAATTTTACCTTCAAATTGTGTTTACTGTTTACGTTTTATACTCCAAGGCATTTGATAAAATATACATCGGTTATAGTTCTGATGTTGAAAAACGTTTGGCTTCTCATAACGATAAACGGAATATTGGCTGGACAGGTAAATACCAGCCAGGGGAATTGATTTATACGGAGTAATATCAACTAAAGTCGGACGCACTAATCCGTGAAAAGAAGCTAAAAAGTTCGCGAGGACGTGCATTTATACGTTCAATTATTTCGAAGTAGCTCAGTTGGTATAGCCCGTCAGCTGACGGATGACAGGGTAGAAGTCGCTGGTTCGAATACAGCATGTACTGCTCAGAATATTAAGACGTTACGGAAATGTAACGTCTTTTTTTATGACTGAAGTGTCCACTAGGTTTTTTCATATCAAATGATGGGACAAACGAATATTTCTACAACTCTATTTTTTTCTCCTTTATATTTTGAAACATTTCCAATACTCCACTGGAATGACGATAATAATGTCCTCTTAAATCTTTTGAATATTCTTCCAGAATTTGATTTCCCACTCCGTTTAAATCACCACATTTGTATAATGCTCTTCCCAGAATAAGTTCGCGTAAGGAATTATTCCGTGTTGTTACATCATTTTTAAATTTTGGAGCCAGTTTTTTTGCGGTTTGAATATCGGGCATTACATGTCCCCGAACTCCGGGTAGTTGTAATAATTTAAATAAGGGTTCAGCTGCATCCTGGTCGGCAATTGTTTCCAAGGCAATGGCAACAGCTCTGAAATGAGAAAAATGACTTTCAGGGAGTAGCTTTTCCATTAATCGGAAAATTGAGGGAAGTGCTTCTACATGTTTGGTTCGTCCGGCTGCAATTATCAAACTGTCGAGATAACTAATACTTAGTCCGAATTGTCCCATTCCTCTGAAATTCCAGCCTTCATCCCAATCTTCAAATTTATCTATGGCATTTATTAATTCCTGCCAACCATCAGGTTCACCTAGCATGCCTAAAATCCGGGCATAAACCAGTTTGTGTTCTTCATTTTTAGAAAAATAAAATTCATCTTGTAAACAAGTAATTCCTTTTTTCTCATCCCAAAGAATCGTTTCCAGTCCTTCTAAATTGTTTACAACCGTTTTTGCAGCCGCTTGAATTTTTTCAAATGGGGGAGGGTAGTTGTCCACATCCGTTAAAACCGATTCAGGTAAACTTCCCACTTTTACGAGTTCCCTTTGTAAAGCTTTTATATCAACATACCGTATTTTTTGATTTTTATTTGCAGCTATTGCAGCAGCCCAACCCACCGCATATCCTTGGTTTTGCAGACACGGTTGCATCCGAATAACGGGCATTGTATCGCGTTGTGCACTGGCTCCCAAACCGGTTACTGCAATTCCTTCTAATCCTTTTGGTAAAAGAGCCCGAAAAGGAACATACGCAAAAACGTCAACACCACTATGTTCTGGTGGTTTTAGCGAGAAAAATGGGTCTTCCGTAAAACCATGCGTGTCAAAGGAGCTTTTATGCAGCGAAATGGAATCGGGATAAGTTCTGCCGTTATAAACATCAAGTACTGAGATTGTAAAATCGCCAACCATCCTTCGTCGTTCACGTGTTTGTGGAATTTTACCTATATCGTACTGTTCTGAAAATTTATCTTTTGCCACTACCATGGCACGCCAAACGTCCAGCATGTCTGAATCGTTTATAAAAGTCCAATCGGTATTATTGTAAAAATCATTGGGATTTTTAAATGGAAATCCTGCTCCCTGCACGGCCACGGAATTTCCATCGGTGTAATTGTAAGCAGCACCTGCAGCTATTGCCATATCTGCGCTTCCTGTTGAATCAATTACAGTATTTGCTAAAACAATTCCTTTGCCTTCAGGAGTAGCAACCACCACTCCCTTTACTTTCCCATTTTCAATGTAAGCACCGCAACCAATTGTTCCAAACCAGATGTCGCCACCGGCATTTCTGATTTCTTTTCTGAAATATTCTGTTTTCCAGTCGAAAACCCACTGGAACATATTTTCCTTTTTTCGTGGATTATTGGGTCCCATATTTTTTACACCGCGATCAACGATATTTGTGTAACCTTCTCTGTAGCCGTGATAATATGTTCCAATCATTCCCTGTGTTCCCATTCCGCCCAAACCATGCATGTAATCAATTACCAGTGTTTTTGCGCCATATTGGGCAGCGCCAACTCCGGCTGGGGCGCCTGCTGTGCCACCGCCCATAACCACTACATCGTATTCTGCAAAGATGGGTAAGGTGCTTTCTTCTGCAAAAATTTCTCCCCTATTTAAGGAAGGGCGCAAACCTTCGAGCAATTCGCCAACATCGCCCAATACGATATTTGTATTGGCATTTCCTTTTGTTTTAGGTTTTTGCGGAGTAGGAATTGAACTTGCAATAATGGCTGCCTGATTTCCAATTCGTTCACCAATTCGAATCATTTTACCAGGCTGTAGGAGTGAGTCTGACGCTTTTTCGCTCAGGTTTGCACAAGCACTTAAAACAAAAATGTTTTCAATTTTCCGGGGTTGAAATACTTTTAGATTGATTTTTTCTAAGTCCACGTTTTCATTGTTCCACCTTTTTTGCCCTACCAATTTATCCGGAGGATTTTGGAAAAGTAAGTCGGAAGATTCTACCTGATTGTCATCCCAGGTTAAATCGCGGGCAATTTGTTCGGCCTTGGCAAAAGAAGCCCAGCTTCCGTCGTTCATGTCAATTTGAATTGAATATTCAATGGCTGAATATTTAATGTCTGCTTTTTCAAACGAACCATCTGCCGGGGTGCCAGAAGAGGTATACTTTACCCTCACTGGTTCTTCATGTACTTTGGCAGATAACATTGATCCCTTTTTTACATCATTTCCAACAACTGTAAATTTGAAATTTTGTTTGCCTGCCGGATAAATGCCAAATTGTGAACCTGCCATTCTTGCAACCAATCCTCGTGGTGTTGCATCAATAATTGTTTTTGCAATTACTGCCTGTCTCCCCGAGCGGTTTGCCATTACAATTCCAGCTGGTTTTCCGCTTACGTCAGTTAAGATATCGGTTACAAAACAAGAGTATAAAAAGTCAATATTGTTATCTATAAGTGCATTGTCGAGTGTATGTTTCACTTTTAACTGAGAAGGAAGACCTTCGCCCCAAATTGATTCACTAAGTTCCGTATTAGTAATATTGTTATCTTCTGTCCACAAGCGGAAAGTTCCGCAAACATCTTCACCCAAATAAGGTTCCTGTGCAGCCAGAAAAACCTTTGCTCCGGCCCGCGATGCTTCAACAGCAGCGGCTACTCCGGCAGTGGAACCACCAATAACAATTACATCAACATTATAGGCGACAGGAATATTTCGTTTGGATTGAAACCCAAATTTTTTAGTTTCTTCATTTCTTAATGAATGAAAAGCAAATGCTCCCGATGAGAATAATAATGCAGAGCCAGATACTGTTGTTTTTATAAAATTACGACGTTTCATATTTGTTTTATTTGATTGTTAGTTTA
>JBFFMM010000014.1:0-29884 GCA_041554075.1 Draconibacterium sp.
AAATCTCCCTGAAGGCAAGAAATCTGTGCCAATTCGAAATAAGCAGCGGAATAGTAAGCATAGTCCCAGGTTGCCCGGTATAAGGTATCAATCGCCTCATCATATAAACCCAATGCTTTTAATGTCAGGCCTTGCAGGTAAAGTGCTTCATCGGTTGAAGGTCGGGTATAATCATGAGTTAGTCGTTTGATAGCCGTTGCGAAATGGCTACGTGCAGTTTCGTAATCCCCATTTTTAAGGTACTGATTTCCGAGTGCGGTATTTACCCTTATGTTCGATGGATCGCGTTTCAAAGCTTCTTCGTAATATTCCTTCGATGACTTATAAAATTGTTCGTTTCGGCTTCCTATCAAATAAAGTTCCTCAACCGTTTTAACCTCTTCCGGAGACGGAGGCCTGTCGACAACTGCAGGAAGTTCTTCAATTTGTTTCTGTTCAACGGGTTGATAGGAAACCAATACTTGATTGGTTTCTGCATCTACTAAAGCAGTGTAGAGGTCGGTGAAACGATAATCTTCCGTTATTTTTACCAGCTCAGTGAATGCTTTTTCGGGAGAAATCTGTATTTCTTTCTCGAAGATAACATCCTCACCGTTCTTCAGGATTACTCGTGCTTTATCCACTTTTCGTGTCGAGTGATACCCCAGAAATACCTGATTGTCATCTCGCTGTTCAAGATTTACAGCAGCATCAAGATTGGCATTTTTAAAGCCTTCAATGTCTTTAACAGGATACCAGTATTGTTTAAAAGTTTTGGTTTCGAAAGGTCTTATCCACGTATAATCGGGCTGGTTATCAGAATAAGCGCCCACCATTATTTCCACATAGGGTCCGCTTGTTTCCGTAAGTCTTCCTTCAGTTGCCTGTCCGCGCGGGCCTGAACCCCATTCCCACAATTTGGCTCCTTTAACAATGTTATGGTCGCCAATATGAACTGTTCCACTTTGTGTGCCATGGTCATATCCTCCCATAAAATCTTCCTTTAAATCCCAGGAAAAAAAGGAAGCTGATTCTTTGACATTTTTCCACCAGCTAATATCAACACCTTCCGTGAAATCTTGCCCTCTGTACACATCCGTAGAAATGGGCCAGTGCGTGAAATCGGTTTTCGAATGAAAGGTGGCAACCTGCACGCTGGGAGGAAAGATAGTCTGGTAATTTTCGTTGGTATGAGCGGCTACATTTGCCCAATAAAGAAATGTATTTGTGTAGGGTGTTGGATTATAAATGGACAATTCTGCCTCGAAATAAGATTTTCCCGGACGAACAGTTACTGCAACTGTCCATCTCATTCGATGCCTGGGTTCTGTTTCACCAATAAAAATGGTTTTACTGCCATCGGCATTTTCAGCGGTGTTGTAATCCATCGGTAACATGGTTGAGGCCCTGTGATGGTGTAACACGCACCATTCAATTCCACCTGACACCCAGGCTCCTGTCATTCCGATGTTCGATGGTTTTACTTCATTGTTTTTGTAAACAAAATTGTAATCGTTTGATTTATCCGTTGCATAATAATGTTTTCCACCGATTTCAGGGGTTATTCCCAGTTTTATATATTCATTTTCAAGTGTTATTACCTTCCACGCATGATTTTCCTTTTTATTGGAAATAACATCGTTTTGTGCATAAGGATAGACCACTCTTCTTGCTCCCTGGAAACTTTCTCCTGTAAAAAAAATAGGTGCTTTCTCTGCGGGTTCTACTTTATAAGTAGGCAAGGTCATCGATCCTTCTGTAAGTTTCACCTCGTCTTGCGCAAAAGATATTCCACAAAATCCCGCAATAAGAAGGATGATAAAAAGAAAGATAGTAGGTTTCATAATAATTGGTTTAAGTTTTTTAAAAAATAGTGGTTTTTACATTAAAAAATGAATTCTTACGGAGATAAATTAATTTTCGCTTACCCCAATTGTTATTTTTTCGCTCAATTGATCTCCAAATAAATCTTTCCCTCCATTCTCTTGAATAGAAATTCCTTTATCAATTAAAGGCGAAGATTTTTTGAGCATAAAATTTTTCAGCACTTCAAATCCATCGCCTCGGGCAGCAACATTTACAAACTGTGGGTCTTCAAAAATAGCTGCCGGATCATCGGGCATATTTTCAAATTCACCGTAAAAACAGTTGTTAGTGAATTGTGTACCGTTGTCTCCTTCAAAATAGAAATCAGCTTTTTCATTCACATAAAAAATGTTGTTGACAAACCAGGTATTTTCCGGCCACGGACCACCCCAATTGTCCATTTCAATTATTGTTCGGTCAATATTTCTTGAAGGTTTTTCAGGAATTACAAAAACATTGTTATAAATTTTTGTGTTTTCCACCGGTCCTGAAATGTGCATGGTTGGCGCAAACCAACTTCGTCGATTTGTTTCATACGGACGAATTCCGTCGTTAATACTCACATTATAACGAATTATGGTATTTGTTGTACCAATGTTTCGGTCGGTGTGCACGTTGCTTCCGTTGTTACACACCAACAAAAATCCACCGTAATTATCATGACTGTAATTGTATTGAATAATGGTGTTCTGGCAATTCCAATCCGAATCGAATCCTTGCCCATCCCATTTAGCTTTGTGCCCAGAAACTTCATTAAACTGAATAATTGTATTGTCGGCACTCCAAGGCCATATTCCGGCGGCTGCCTCTTCGTGCGATAAAATATCGGGGCAATCACGCATAACATTGTATTCAATCAGTGCACCATCGGTTCCAATGGGTACAATTCCATCTCCCGGAATTTGTTCTAGTAAATTATTTCGAATAACAACGCCCAAACTTGGATACCAGTTTTTTCGGTTGGTATAACCACGAGAGTTTATCCCATTTCGTTCGCAATGATGCAGATGGCAATTTGTAATCTGCAAATCCACAAATCTGGTTTTTATTGAGTCGCCGCGATTTTGCCAGAGAATTGCACTCCCGCCACCATCACTTTTTACCAGACTCCCGTTTACATGGTGGATTTCGAGGCTATCTAAAATAATATGATGACAATCGCCAAAATCTTCAGCTGCAACAATTACTCCACGTCGCCCTGCAACCCTTTCTTTTCCGGTGTTGGTAATTTCGAGGTTTCTTACTTCCCAATATTCAACATTCTGCAAAAGTAAGGTGTGTAGTTTTTCTCCTTTCCCATGAATGGCAGGATTTTTACCCGCACCATATTTGTTAATTAAAATGGGTGCCTCTGCATTTCCACTTCCCTGAACTTCCAGCTGACCTTCCCATGAAGAGCCTGCTTTAAAAAGAATCAAATCGCCGGGCTGGAATACGGTTTGGTTTACTTTTTCGAGACTTGCCCAAGCCGAATTTGGCGAGTGCCCCGAGTTGGCATCGCTACCAATTTCTGCATCAACGTAATACACTTTGGATTGACTGCAAGCAGTTAAAAAGAAAAATAAAAAGAAATAAATTAGGTTCTTCATTTTGTTAGGTTTAGTTGGAATGTCAATTATAATTTTGATAATACTTCCCTAGTGGGGTAAGGTTTCCATTTTCATAAAACAGTGCAGAATTACCCAAAGCCGGATTTGAAACATTAGCAGAAAACCATGCATAACGGTGCACAAAGTCCAATTTATCTAACGCCGGCAGAATTTCTTTCATAAAAGTTGCGGCTTTTGCTTTTGTTACATTACTTGACCCAGCTGTTGAAGCATTCCAATCAGCCGGTGCAAACTCTGTAATCCAAATGGGTTTCTTGTAAAGATCGTAAACTTTATTCAAATAATTTACCAGTGTTTGAGCATTCGCCCCTCCATACCAGTGTATACAAACAAAATCCACTCTATAATTTCTTTTTTCAATTTCAGCCATAAATTCGGTCATCCATTCCCTATCGGCATGAACGCACCCCGGGCTTCCCAAAGGCAATCCTGTTTCCATTAGTTTTGGCCAATAAGCAAGGGCAGTTTCAACCGTCATATTCGACTGGTCTTTATTATCAGGCTCATTAAAACCAAGCAAATACTTTATTTGACCTTTGCTTTTGTATGTTTTAATTTCATCAAGTTTTGCTTGAACTGCACTTGTGTCTGACCATGCTCCCCATATCATTGGTACAAATTCAACACTATCGGGTTCTGTATTTTTTAATTCGTGCCCCCAACTGTAATGCCATGTAATGTGCAGTTTTTCAACCCGGTTTTCCCAACCCGCGTTTTTACTAACCATACCCAGTCCTTTTTTAGGATGAGCCGGACCAGTTATAAGTATCTCTTCTGGCTCTTCCTGAGGTAGAATTGGCTGTTCGTCCCCCTTTTCACATGCCATACAAAAGATAAATGAAGTACAAAAAAGCAGGATCGAATAAATATTTGTTTTTTGTGTCATAAGCATTTAAAAAGAAGGATGACCGGAAACCGACCACCCTTCCAAATTATCTAACCAAACTAAACTATGAAGTTAATTCCATACAGCATGTTGTTCTAACATTTTATTTACATCAATTTCAGATTGAGGAATTGGCCAAATCAATTGTTGTGGTCCTAACCAATGACGATCGGACAGTTTATTATTATTGGCTCTTTCATTTTCCATGTAATAATCGATGGCACGCTCTTTTAAAATGCCCCATCTTTTTAAATCAATGTAACGAAGTCCTTCAAATGCAGTTTCAATTCTACGCTCGTGACGAACCATTTCAACAATACTTCCTCCAAAATAGTTATCCACCTCTGCCTGATCCACATGTGGCATTTGCACACTTTCCCGATCGCGCAATTGGTTAATTAAAGCAAATATTTCAGTTGAAGAACCACCGCTTTCGGCAAGGGCTTCGGCCTTTATTAATAATACTTCTCCCAAACGAAAAACATAAAAATCTTCATCAGCATCAAAATGGTTCTCGCTATTTCCTTCCTCCATATATTTGCGTTGTGCAAAACCCGTTCTGGTTTTACTGAATGTATTAAATACACTTCCTCTCCAAATTGAATTATTTGTAACAATTGATGCACCTAACCTTGGGTCTCTGTTTTCAGCAGGAATTTCAGGATTATATAAATCTGATTCTGTAATTGGCTTGCCATCTGTGCAGAAGTAGTCATTCGCCAGGTTGGGTAAAACTTCGTCGTAATTTTTTACAGCCACTCCCCAATAACCTGCGAAGTTAGCACCGTCTTCATCCGGTCCTCGCATAAAACGTACGGGAAATATTACTTCGTCGTTAATTTCATTTGCATTCTGGAATAAGGCACCAAAATCTGGAAATAAGGTGTAGCCCTGATCAATTACTTTTTGAGCCCAGGTGGCGGCCGCTGTCCAGTTTTCGTTGTATAAATTTATTCTGGCCAATAAAGCATAACCAGCACCTTTTGTTGCTCTGCCCCAATCATCACCTCCACGTGCAGGAAGGTCCTCAACACAGCCTTCCAAATCAGATAATATAAAGTTAACAATATCAGACTTTGGAGATTTTGCTATTTCTGCTTCCTCTACAGGTTGAATTGAAGTAACCAGAGGCACATCCTCATAAGTCATGGTCATCAGGTTATACATTAAGGCTCTGATAAATTTTGCTTCGGCAACGATTTGAGCTGCTGTGGCGGCAGGAATAATTTCGGCGTCCAAAGTAGGAACCTTATCAATTACCCGGTTACAACGTACAATTGTTTGGTACGATTGATTCCAAAAATTGTTTATTAAACCATCGGTTGTTGAATGTTCTCCTCTTGATACCTTGCCGCCTTGCATCCATCCCCAACGTACCCAACCGTCGTCAGTCATAAAATCCCAACGAACAACGCCGGAAGCCCAGGGATCTGAGTCGAAAATATGGGGACTTTGTAAGTTTGAATAACATCCGGCTAAGGCCATTTTTGCATCTGCTTCGGTTGTCCAGAAAGTATCATCTGCCAATGCTGTCAATGACTTTCTATCCAGAAAATCATCGGAGCACGCTGTCAGCAATATTGTTGCTATAAATAATATTGAAAATATTTTTTTCATGATTATATTGATTTTAAGATTAGAAAGTGATGTTTAAACCAATTGAATACACTTTAGACTGTGGATAATCGCGGTTACGGTCATCATTTGTCTTTTTCTCCGGATCGTAGTCGTCTTCTTGTGTCCAGGTTAACAAGTTTATCCCTGACAAATAAATTCTTGCATTCTGAATTTTAACTTTTTGTGTTAGATTTTTGGGAAGCGTATATCCTACTTCCAGGTTTTTTAAACGTAAGTAGGATGCATCGCGCAAGTAAAATGAAGACCAGGTATTATTATTTCCTAAATTACCCCAACGTGGTGTAGCTGCATCACGGTTATCTTCGGTCCAGTAATCCATGGCAACCTGCGTAAATGTTCCGCTGGTTTCTGTATTGTACCAGTAGTAACGTTCTATTCCTTCTACTCCTTGGAAAAATGCATAAACATCGAATCCTTTATAGTTAGCACCCAAATTAAATGAATACTGTAATTCAGGGAAAGGATTACCAATGATGGTGCGGTCGTAATCAGCTGTAATTTTCCCATCTGGAATGCCATCGGGACCACTGATATCCACCAACTTTACATCTCCCATACGAAGTGGTTTCCCAAATTGTGTAGGAGCCATATCCAGTTCATCTTGCGTTTGATAATAGCCGTCTGCCTTGTATGCGTAGTACGAACCAATAGGCTCACCTTCCCGTACAATTGTATTTCCACTTATGGTTTCCAAACCACCATAATCAATCACCTCATTTGAAACATGAGAAAGATTAAAACCACCGAATACATTCACATCGCCAAATGAATCCTGGTATTTTACATTTAGTTCCCAACCCCGGTTCTGTACTTCGCCAACATTTTGGAAAGGAGCACTAACATTACCCATTGTAATAGGTATCGGTAAACGAACCAAAATATCGGTACTTGTTTTATCAAACCAATCGGCAACAATTTGAACTTTGTTTTTAAACAAGTTTAAGTCGACACCAATGTCGGTAATAGTTGTTGTTTCCCAAGTAAGATTAGCGTTTGCTAAAGAATTTACAGCTACACCCGGTGCAATGTAACCTGCCCACAAGTAGTTTTGTCCGGTTGAAATGGTTTGTGCGTAGGGATAAAAATTACTTCCACCAATATTTTGATTCCCCAGCTGTCCCCAACTTCCTCTAATTTTCAGAAATGACACTGGTCCCAAGTCGCTTAAAAAGTCTTCATTCGTGGCTACCCAACCTCCGGAAACTGAAGGAAATCCACCCCAGCGGTTATCGGCACTCATTCTGGAAGTTCCATCGTAACGATAGTTAAATTCGAATAAATATTTATCGGCGAAACTATAGTTTAATCTTCCAAAATAAGAATTAAGAGCTAACTCACGCGCATAACCAGAGACGTCTTTGTTATTTATACCACCATCCAGTACGTGAATTTCGTTATTGGGAAAATCTTCAACACGACCACTAAAATAATCTAAACGATAAAGCTGAGCAGATTGACCTCCCAATACTGAGATTTTATGTTGGTCGTTTAAAGTAATATCGTAAGTCACTATGTTTTCAATCTGGGATCTCTTGGTTGTTTGATTATTATTCTCTTGTCTGTTGTGAATACTTTCACCAATTACATTCCCATCTTTATCAAATGTATCGAAGGTTGGTGTAAATTTCGACCGTAATGAAGAGTTATAAACATAAGAGAAATTCGGTCTGTAGTGGAAGTTTTTAAAAAGCTCAATATCAGCATATAATTTACCAACAAAATTATATCGTTCAACTCCATTCACACCGCGATTGGCAAATTCGACAGGGTTTTTAATCCCCCCCACAGTGCTACCCGGCAAATAATATAGTCCGTTAACCTGCCCCCAGTCGCCTGAAGAATATTTAACAGGAACAGTTGGGTTTGCAAATCGGCGAATGATGTAGTTTAAATCGCCGTCGTTGTTTGAAGCACTTGCGCTACTTAAAGTTTCGGTAACATCTTGTTTATTACCCGAGATGTTCATTCCAATGGTGACACGATCAGAAATATCAACATCAATATTCGAACGAAAATTATACCGTTTCTGTCCGGTATTAATCATTGTACCTTCCTGATTTAAATACTCGCTTGAAAACATGTAACGTACATTTTCTTTTGAACCGCTTACCGACATGTAAGTAGTATTCATTGGAGCTGTGCGATACATTTCATCAAACCAATTGGTATTCGACCACTGGTCAAGGTCATTCCCATTGCGCAGCGCCTGAATATGCTCATCCGCAAAAAGAGGATCCTGACCCTGCTCTGTCAGATCGAGGTTTTGCAAAAATGCATAGTCCCATGAATCTACAAAGTTTGGTTCAACAAGTGGTTTTTGCCATGCAAACGATTGATTTACGCGAACAGTAGGTTTTCCTCCTTTACCGCGTTTAGTGGTAACCAGAATTACACCATTTGCAGCACGTACACCATAAATGGCTGCCGACGCCGCATCTTTTAATACCGAAACACTTTCGATGTCAGAGGCAGGAATTTGAGTCAATGAAGTTTCAACGCCATCAACAATAACCAATGGTTCCTGACCAGCATTAAAAGTACCAATACCACGAATTCGGATTTGAGGATTATCGTTACCCGGTTGATTGCTAAAGTTACTTACCTGCACACCCGACATTTGCCCTTGTAACAAAGTTGCTGTGTTAGCCGCCGGACGCGATTCGAGTTCTGTAAAATCTACAGCCGAAACCGCACCGGTTAAGTTTGCTTTTTTCTGGGTACCGTAACCAACAACAACAACTTCGTCAACACCTATGGTTTCATCCTCCATAGTTAAATTAATTGTTGCTCTGCCATTGATTGCTTCTTCCACGGTTTTCATACCGATGAATGAAAACACAATAGTCTTTGAGTTTTCAGGAACAGACAATGAATAACCTCCATCTACTTGTGTTACTGTGCCAACGGTTGTCCCTTTGACTACTACCGAAACTCCGGGCAATCCCTCTTGGTTGGAATCGATTACCTTCCCGGTAATAGTAGTTTGTGCAAACAACAACTGTACACAGAACAGTAATACGGCTAACAAACCGACCTTTTTAAAGTTGTTTTTCATAAGAATTAATTTAAGTTTTAATTAAAAAATAAAATAGAATGACTAATAGAATGATGAGAATAGCGAAGAACAAGACATTGATAATGGTATGTTTGCTTTTTGCATAGAAGTATTTATCGTCACTATTCCGCTTCATAACTTTTGTTCAATTAGTGATACAAAATTTGGATTTATTAAACCAAAAGCGGGGTAGTTAAAGTCCTATTTAGGGGGATTTTCTTTCCATTAACATGGAAAATATTAGTTCAAAATACGGGGAGTATTATTTCAAACAAGAAACTAACAACCAATACTACTGACGATTACGGTAATCTGACGGAGTTGAAGAAAATTGTTTTGAAAAGCATTTTCTGAAATATTTCACATCGTTAAAACCAACTGAATAAGCAACTTCTGAAATTGTATTTTTAGAATCTCTTAAAAGCTGAGCTGCTCTTTTTAAACGAATTGTTCTGATTATATCGTTGGAAGACTGTCCGGTTAAGGATTTTAGTTTACGATACAATGTAGTTGTACTTGTTCCAACTAATCTGGCCAAATCTTCCGATCTAAAATCGGAATTTTCAATATTCTCCTCAATACTTTTTATTACTTTCTCAATAAACTCTTCTTCTTGCGATGTTATCTCAATATCGGTAGGTTCGAGGGTAATTATCTTACCAAATCTCTCTTTCACTTTTTGGCGGGCTTCTAATATAGTATTTACCTGAACTTTTAGCTCTTCCGGATTAAAAGGTTTTGTCATATAAGCTTCTGCACCGTATGCTAAGCCCTCCAATCTGAATTGGTTGGCACTTTTAGCGGTTAACAGAATGACCGGGATATGTGATGTTTCAATATTTGTTTTTAACTTTTTACAGAATTCTATTCCATCCATTTCGGGCATTAGCACATCCGACAGAATAAGATCATATTCATTTTCAAGGGCCATCTCGTATCCAATTTTTCCATTTTCGGCCCTATCAACATTGTATTCCTTTTCCAGCAATTCTTTAAGGTATTCCCTAATTTCCTGATTGTCTTCTACAATCAATATTGAATTTCTCTTCTCGTCGAAAGCTTTAGAATGGCTTTCAGGTTTTAACTGCAAAGGAATACCTGTTTTTGCGTTAAAAGAAGACTGAATAAAGGACTGTTCGGTTTTCTCTTCGTTGGTAAAATGCTCTTCCCCTTTCCGAAGTTTTACAATAAACTCGGTTTTAACATTGGGAACACTTTCAACGTTTATTTCTCCCTTGTGTAACTCAACCAGACGCTTTACAAGATTTAATCCAATTCCGGTACTTCCAAGCTTGTTATTTTTTCGCGACTGATAAAAGCGATTGAATATCAGTTTAATATCTTCTTCACTTATACCTGACCCGTTATCAATTACATGAATGCAAACAAAACCGTTGCCTTCGCTTAACGAAACCTCAACCACTGATCCGCTTCCTATATATTTAAAGGCATTCGAAATTAGGTTATTCAAAATCATTTCCATTTTTTCAACGTCAAACCAAACTTGTTTCGATTTGAATTGAATATTGTAATTAAATTGAATATTATTGATTTTTGCCAGTTCTTCGAACGAAATACACACTTCTTTTGTAAAATCAACAATATTATTTTTCGACGCTTTTAATCGTAAAGTATCGGTTTCAATTCTTCTGAATTCAAGCAATTGATTTACCAAAGTCATCAGTCGTTTTGCATTTTTATAAACAACTTTTAATCGCCTGTTCTCTGAATTCTCATCCAGGATTTCTTTAATCGGTCCCAAAATTAATGTTAATGGTGTCCTGAATTCATGCGAAATATCTGTAAAAAAACGAAGTTTCATTTCGTTAAGTTGGTGTGCCTGTTCATTCTGTACCTTTTCCATTTCGAGGCTATTTGCCAAACGTACTTGCTTTACTGCATTCCAACGTATTAACAACACAATACCTGTTATAAACAATACATATATTACAATGGCATACCACGATTTCCAGGGCGCCGGCTTTATATTGAATGATAACGAAGTACCCTCCATATTCCAAACATAGTTATTGTTCGAACCTCTTACTTTAAATTGGTAATCTCCTGGCTTCAAGTTAATATAGGTTACTGATCTTTTCGTTCCTGCCAAAACCCATTCTTTATCATACCCCTCCAATTTATAGGAATATTGATTTCGTTGGGGCGAGCTATAGTTTAAGGCTGAAAATTCAATTGTAAACTCCTTTTCTTTATGAGATAAAAAAATCTCAGGATGAGCATTTATTGAACGATTCAGAAAAACGTTTCCATTAAAGGCGGTATTAGGTTTTATTTCGTGGTTAAAAATTTTGAACTTGGTAAAAACAATAGGCGGAATAACCTCATTTATCTGAATATCTTCACTTCTAAAATAGATGTAACCATCGGTGCTTCCAAAATACATTGTCCCATCTTTAGCAAGATACCCTTTACTTTCCGAAAAATTAAGACTTGGCAATCCATCCGATTTGTCAAATGCATATACCTTTTCATCGTTAATTAGCAGTTTTACTAAACCCGAACTTGTACTAATCCATAATTCATTATTATCCGAGGATAATATGCCAAGGATATAATCATCAATCAATCCTGTTTCCGGAGAAAAATGCTCGACAGTAAATGTTTTGTTTTCTTTCTTTGTAAGTTTATTTAAACCACTTGGTGTACCAACCCAGAAAACCGAATCGTTTGTTTGATGCCAGCAATTCATGATATCGCCAGTTAAATAATGGTTCTTTTCTAAATGGATCGGTGATATCTCATGACTCTTGCTGTTGAAAAAATAAAGCCCTTTAAAAGTTCCAAGCCAGATCTCTCCTGCACTGTCTTGTTCAACAAATGTTATTCTTTCATTTTGCAAGGCCGTATTATTCTGAGGAGTAAACTGCTTATAAGAATTTGTGTTAATCAAGTTGGGGAAAAAATATAGACCGTCTTGTTGGGTACCAATAATTAAACTTTGTCCAATTTTTTTAAAGGATGTTACTTTACGAATTTTACCAATATTTTCATCATGAAGCGGTTTTAGTTTTCCGTTCTCTTTAGTAAAATCCAATTCATAACTTTCGAGATCGTAATTTACCCATAATTTATCCTTCGAAATCGGGAATATGTTTTTCACAAGATTTGCATTTTCGACTCCCTTACCCAACTCAACCAAATTAAATGTTTTGTTGTCGGTGGTTTTATACAATCCCCCTCCCCGGGTTCCGACATACAATACCCCATCGTTAGATTTCCAAAAATTGGTTATATGAAAATTCGATAATCCACAATCTGAATTGTTTTCGTAGGATACACTTTTAAACAATTTTTTATTGCCCAATCGAACTATTCCACCTGAATCTGTTCCTATCCATATATTCTGGGTTTTGTCTTCATAAATATCAAGAATAATATTGTAATTGGTATTTAAGGCATTGCTTTTATCCTGAACCAATTCAACCTTCTGAAACTTTTCACTCTTTTTGTTGAAGGTAAAAAGACCACTGTTCCAGGTTCCAATCCACAGATTGTTCTTGCTATCCTGCAAAATTGAATAGGTGTTGTTTGGGTTGGTTTTTAAAGGCTTAACCTCTGTTTCTAATAGATACTGCTTCCAGGTTCGGCTCGTCTTGTCTACTGCTATTAATCCACAATCCCATCCCACTAACCACATTAAATCATCCTCGTTATCCGAAATTAATTCAGTTATATTAATGACACCTAAATCAATAAACTCGATGGAGTAATCAATTAGATTTAAAAAAAACAGACCATTATCCGTTGCAATCCATGCTTGATTGTTATTCTCAATCAGAATTTTATTTACTTGGGTTTCGGTTAACAAATGAACAAGTGAGTCTTTTTGATAATCCAGAATATACAACCCCTCAGACCAGGTTCCAACCAAAATGTTTCCTGAGTTTGTTTCTGCCAAACAAATAATACGGTCATCTAAAATCTGCTCATTGGTTTCGCCAAATGAAGTAACGCGTGTAAATTTCTCTTTAAGTGAGTTATAATGGTTTAACCCTCCTGATTTTGTACCAATCCAAAGGTTGCCTTTACTGTCTTCAAATATTGTTTCAATTGAAGGATTTGAAATATGGTTTTGGGCATTGGCCTTAGGTTTATAATGGATAAATTCATAGGCATCGTAACGATTTAAACCGCCTCGCGTTCCGAACCACATAAAACCGTCTTTATCCTGAATTATAGAAGTTACTTCGTTTTGAGAAAGGCCATCTTCTACGGTTAGAAAATTTTTAAGCATGGAAACATTCTGCCCGGAAAGCAAATATGAAGCAAAAATAAAAAATGGGAGTAAGAGGAGTTGTTTCACCAGCTCTCGCATTGTTAAGTTCTATTTATAAGTGCTTAAAATTAGAGTTTTTAAAATGAATGAGCAACTAAAACGATTCATCAAATTCCCTAATAATATCCTCAAGAACTTTTACCGCCGAATCGCCAATGGCAGCAGCACCTTCAAGCAATTTATTAATATCCTCGTCCATATCCTTATCAATGTATTCTTTTATCTTTTTCCGCACATCATCCACATCTTCCTTAAAAAGATTGTTCAGAACTTCATTTATTTCTTCATTGTTTTTATACGAATAGAAACGAATAATCAGACCTTTAATTTTTAGCTGATCCTGAAGAGTATATTCGTCCTTAAATTTCAAATACCATTCTGTATTATATTTCTGAAATTGACCATCGGCCCACTCCCAATCTTTGTCAGTATATTTTTTATGATTCTGTTCAACCCGATTTATAAAACGCTCGAACTTTTCGAGATAAGCTTCCTTAGAATTTGGAGCCAAACACGACATCATAAGAACCACAAGGCCAACAACTAAAATATACTTTGAAATTTGTTTCATATTTTAAACTTTAAACTCTTAACTCTTACGGTTTCCAGGGCCACTTTACACAATCTTTAATTTCGGGGAAAAGTACATAATCTGCTTTTCCTTTCATCGCACAGGTTTTTACGTTTAGTCCGGGCAGTTGTTCCATAGCTGCATTCATGGTTTTACCCGACACCGAAACATCGTCCACCAGCAAAATGCGTTTGCCTTCTAAATTCCATTCCGGTTTCTGAAGAACTTTGGGAGCATCGTATCGCGGATTGTTTTGTTCATCGCGGTAATTTAGCGTCATCACCTGCAGCTCTGCATTTAAATGATAAGCCAACATTGTAGCTGCCGGAACGCCTCCTGAGCCAATACCAATTACTACATCAATTTCGGGGAATTGAAGTGTATTTAAACGTTCAGTAATTTTTTTAAACGAAAGTGGAACCATCTCAATATATCTAGTTTTTATTTATTAACAATAATAGTTGAATTCCTTTAATAAAATAGCCTTTTAAGCTTACTCGCTTTTTTCCGTTTCATATACAGGAATTTCGAGATAAAAAGTAGTACCCACTCCCATCTCCGTATTAAACCATATTTTTCCGGAGAAATTCTCAACTATATTTTTCACAATCGACAGACCAAGTCCCATTCCGCTGGTTTTTGTGGTAAAACTTGGACTAAACAATTTTTCTTGCATCTCAACCGGAATTCCAGTACCATTGTCTTCAACAACAATTACTGCCATGTGTTCGCGCCGATCGAGCTTTAATAAAATCTGCCCGGTTCTATCTTCCGGAACCGCCTGAATACCATTTCTGATAAGGTTAATAATTGCTCTCGATAGTTGCTCTCTGTCGGCATTTACTTCCAAACATTCAAAACCATTTGAGTCAAATTCAATCTGAACGCGGTCGTGTGTTTCGTATAAATCAATCGTCTTTTGCAATTGTTCTGACAAACAAAACACTTGATTTCGCGCTGTTGGTATTTTGGCAAAGTTTGAGAACTCGGTGGCAATATTCGAAAGGTTGTCGATTTGTTCAATTAAAGTGGCGGTTACCCGTTCCAGAAATGCGTTGTATTCTTCGTTTTTCCCCTTTGCCCGCTGAAGGTATTGAATATTCAACTTCATTGGAGTTAGCGGATTTTTAATTTCGTGGGCAATTTGTTTTGCCATTTCGCGCCAGGCCGATTCACGCTCTGAACGCGCCAGTAAATCAGCACTCACAGCCAACTCATCGACCTTTTTATTGTATTCTTTTACCAGACTACCAATTTCATCTTTTCGGGTGTAGTGGATGGGTTCGTTGTGTTTCCCCAATTGCATTTTCTGCAAATTTTCCTGAATAACAACCAATGGCCGTGTGATTTGATTGGCGATAAAAACTGCCGCAATAATACTGGCTAAAAAAAGTAGTACATAAAGATTTATAAAAGCTACAATAAAGGTTGATATTTCCTGACTGTAATTGTCCTGCCGAATAAAGTACGGCAGGTTTATTACCCCCAAATAATTCCCGTAGTTATTAATAATGGGTCGGTAGGCCGACAAATAAGAAAGTTTTCCAATGTTTTCGGGCTGAAAATAACTAATCTGAAAATTCTTATATACTTCGTAGTTCGCCCGTGCATTGATTTTTGTTGAAACCAGGCCGCGCTCAAATATTTCGAAACGCGATGAAGCAATCAATTCGCCATCCGTACCGTAAATATTAATATCGGTTCTGAAAATATTGGAAAGTTTGGATAATTCCTGACGCAACCAGGCTTCCAATTCCGGAGTTATTTTTTCCTTATCCGTTAAACGATTATCGATTTCTTCTGCAATCGACTTCATTTTCTCATTCAAATCGTTTCGGTGCTTGGCCTTGTATTCTTGAATATTGTAATAAAGTGTTACCAAAGCAACCACCAATAAAGACACGAACACAATGGAAATAATCGCTGCCTGAATTTTAAACTTTAAATCGAAAAACAGCTTACGTTCGCGAATGGTTTGGTTACCCACCATTAAAATAACCAGCATGTTTAAAAAGAAAAAGACAAACAGATACGGAAATGAAATCAGGTAATCGATGGGCGTTAAAAGTTTCCTCGAAACCACCACATAATTATCCTCGCGCGAATGATAAACCAGATGTTCAAATTTATCCTGTCTTAAAAACGCAAATTCTTTATCCGATTTTAAATATACATGCCCATTGTAATTGTAGTTGTAGTCGCCATATTTATCCGTGAGTTCTCCGGCATAATATTTTGCGTAATTAAATTTCTGGTAAATATCCGATCGAGCCATCGACTTATCAATCAACAATTCGGGAAAGCCAATTCCTTCAAAAAGTAAATCCGAATCTAGATCGATATAAATGGTTACTCCACTTTCGTTGTCCGCCATCGGGTAGGTTAATCTACCCGTGTACGATATCCGGCCATTCATATTATCCATAAAATAGAAATGGGTTCCGGGCACTTGTATCCCCTGAATATCAATCAATTCATTCATAAACGACCAACATGGAACTGTCCGATTGTCAGGATTTGTTAACAAACTATCGTTGTAGTGGCACACATAAATATTCAGCAAATATTTTCTGAAGTAGGAATTAAAATAAGACTCACGAATGTATTCCTCCAAATCCTCATCATCGTTTTGAAAAAGCAAACTTTGAATAGCCGGATCGTTATCAATTCGATACTGAACTTCGGTCATAAAAACTTCGGCTGCGGGATCGCGTTCGGTTACCAGCGTAACTGCCAACAGTTTTTGATGCTCCCGATCTTTTTGAACAATCGTACGATTAATTATAATGAGCGAATAAAGCGATACCACCGCAACAAATACAATTAAATAACTCAGTGTAAAGGTTTGCAAATATTGTTTACTAATGAGGTAGGCCAGTATAGCACATGCTAAAAAAAGCAATAAAGCAGGAATGGCAATATACTGAATTGCAATGTACTGAACACCGGCTAAAAACAGAATAATTACTAAATTAAGCAATACCAATTCGCGCAACTTCAAATCTTTGAGCGCCTGTTCATTTATTTTTATGGTAAAAAATACAATCCCCAACAAAAACAAGCCAATGGAAAATATACCAAGAACACTTTGCGATGAAATTTCGGTAATTTTATTTAGCGAAAAAGAAATGGTTGAATTGTAAATTAACTCCTTTATGAAAAAATTAACCAGTAAATACAAACTGGCGCTAAACAAAAACAGAAGAGCAATAATAACCTTGCGCGGCAAACGCGAGCTATTTTGCAATTCATCGATATTTAATCTGCTACCAAAATTGAACAACCAAAACAGAAAAAACAAAGCCAGTAAAAAATAATCGCCCAACGAAGGCAGCCACTCGTTTATGGCAAAAAAGTCGGGACCAAAAAATTTAAGATGGAAAAATACCTTTGGAACTTCAAAAATTAGATGAAACCAATATACAATAAAAAGTGCACCTGCTAAACCCAGCAGTTTCATCATAAAGAGGGTATTTCGCTCAACAAACTCTTTGCGAAAATAGAGCAGTAAAAGCAACAAGCCAATAAAATAAATTAGTCCGGGAACGTACAATTGATTAGTTGTACAAAGGTAACTTCCATAGGGCAATAGCGAAAAAAGGTATTTGCCTTTGGCATTTACAATTTCGTACCCCATTTTGTGTTTTGCCTCTCTTACAATGTAATCGTTGGGTATATTGTAACTTTTAAAAAAGTTGTTTTGCAGGTATTTGTTCTCGTAGGTATAATTTCGTTTTAAAAGATGCAATCCAACCAAATCGTAATTACCAACCACCAAAGTGTCAATCAGATAATAGCCATTGGGTAATTTTACAATACCTTCAGTTTGTTTAAATTCTTCAGGTGTATCATAAAAAGCAATTCCTCTATCGGTCCAAAAAACCAACTCCTTGTTCTTATAAACCAATAAGCCAAATCCGGTTTCACGTATCAGTGTTTCTTCCCGATCAAAAAAATCGGCTAAATCTTCCTCAAAATCTTCCTTCTTTACTATCTCAGAAACAGTTTCCAATTCTGCTTTTAGGTGATTTTCGTTTTGAATTAACTGGCTCTGGAACTCTTGAATTAACTTCGTCTCCGGATTTTTTTTGAGCAGACCATTTTCGATAATTGCAGCTGTAACCAATATGCAAATGGCAACAATAAGATAGGTATATTTATTTAATTTAAGCTGCATTTTTATTCATGATGATAGGGTTCGCCCTTTAAAATTGTAAAAGCCCTGTAAATTTGCTCCACACACAAAATTCGCACCATTTGATGCGAAAAAGTCATTCGCGACAAAGAAATTTTTGAAGTCGCCTTTTGATACACTTCTTGCGAAAAGCCATATGGCCCACCAATAACGAACACTAGTTCTTTTGGACCACTTACCATTTTCTTTTCTATAAATTTTGAAAAATCTTTCGACGAATACATCTTTCCAATTTCATCGAACAAATGCAACTCTTTTCCGGGACCTAATTTTGAAAGTATTAATTCACCCTCTTTTGCTTTCTGAATTTCAATACTTGTTTTTTTACCTTTTTTTATGTCGGGAATTATATCCATCTCAAAATTGATATAATGTTTCAATCGTTTAATGTATTCATTCATTCCGTCGAGAATGTACGAGGAATCGGTTTTACCTACAACGAGTAAAGTAATTTTCATTCAAAAAAGTTTGTATTAATTCTCTATAACTATAAACTCACTAAATGGTTAAATCTAATGGAAACAGAGTAAATTAACAATATGTATGCTACTCTTCCTGTCAATTGATTTTTAATTTTATAAATTTACACTAAAATTAAGGCTATAAAAGTGTTTGTGCATAGTTTTTGTTAGTAAAGCACCATATATACCGAAAAAGAAAAAATATGCTTCATTTAAAAAAAATAATATTTTTTGTCGTTCTACTTTGCAGTGTAAGCGCAGTCTCTGCAAATTCTCTCCAGGAAAAAATTCCGAACGATATAATTGTTAGCCTGGAAACAGGTAATGCGAAATTACTTTCGGGCTATTTTAATCAAAATGTTGAATTGGTGGTGCTCGACAACGACAATGTGTATAGTAAGGCACAAGCACAGCAAATTGTAAATAATTTTTTCAATAGTTTTAGTCCGGTTGCCGAAAATGCTTTTAGTGTAATTCACGATGGAGGAAAGGCAGATGCCAAATACGTTATTGGCAAATTAATTACTGAAAAAGGAAACTTCAGGGTTTATTTCCTGTTAAAGAAGAACTGAGATAAAGAATACATTCATCAGCTTAGAATTGAAAAACAGTAAGGCCCACATGGCAAGTGAAAAACTTACTTTTAGACGTTTTAAAAAACTGGGCGAAAAAGCAGTGGAGTACGCCAAAAGTATCTCGTTGCCCCTTTTTGATGGTGTGCCGCTATACGATGTGTTGCTGTTTTTTTGGAGAAGTATTGTAGATGGCTCCATAACAACACGTGCATCAGGAATTGCATTTTCCTTTTTTATTGCCTTGTTCCCCGGTATTATTTTTCTTTTTACACTTATTCCGTCGAGTGGATTCGAGCAAGAACTTTATATTATAATTCATGAATTAGTACCCGAAAAAATTTGGCCAGCGGTAGAAGAAACAATTGCCCAAATTGTTTTAGAGAATCCAAGAAGCCAAGTTTCGTTGTTGAACTTTCTTATGGCTCTTATGTTTGCCACAAATGGATTTGTTTCCATGATGAGTGCTTTTGATGCAACAGTTCACAACATAAACAGAAGAAAGTGGTGGAGCCAGTACATAGCTGCCGTTACACTGCTGATTATTTTTACGCTATTGCTTGTTGTTGCTATTACTATGTTAACAGGCGGACAGGCCTTGATTAACTACCTCGACCAAATTGATATTATCCGCGACCACTTCTCAGTAATACTTCTTACCATTGGAAAATGGATAATTACAATCACTATATTCTTTTTCGCCTTTTCGTTTTTATATTATATGGCACCTGCTAAAAAAAGAAAATGGAGGTTTATCTCTGCAGGAGGAACACTGGCAACCGTTTTAAGCATTTTTGGTTTTATTGGAATAAGCTATTACTTAAATAACTTTAGTCAGTACAATATACTTTACGGATCAATAGGAACCTTACTGGCAGTATTGCTGTTAATGTATGTTATGTCGTTAATTCTCCTTATCGGATTCGAATTAAATGCCAGTATTTACCAGGCACATACTTACCAAAATGAAGAGTAAAGAAAGTATTCCGTGTTCGGTCTCAGTTAGCAGTTAAGAAAAGATGAAACTTCAAATATATTTAATGAACTCTCAATTTATATTAGACCCCATAAATCAATATCTTCAACCTGAATACAGATCACTTCTTCCCTTGTTTAAAAAGCAATTCTTTTTCGTGTTTGCTAAGGCTTTCGTAACCGCTTTTGGCAATTTTATCTAAAATGTGGTTTATTTCGTCTTGTTGAACATTTTTATTCCGATTGTATTCATAATCGCCGTGTGGTGGTTTTTTGTAAGTAACTTTCATGTTACTTTTTTGCTTAAAAACAGTGGTACCCCAACCCGCAATTTTATCAATCAAAGTCACCAAACCATCACCTAGGTCTTTTCCTCTTCGCAGCTGATAGATATAAAACCACCCCCAGAATGCACCTCCCAAGTGAGCAATATTACCACCGGGATTTGACGTTGAGATTCCGATTACAGAAAGAAGAATATAGAATACAGCTATATATTTCAGAGGGAAACGGCCAATAAAAAACAAGTGAATTTCGCGGTTGGGATCGTAAACCGCTACAGCCACCAAAATGGCAAAAACAGATGCTGATGCCCCCAATAACAATCCATAAACCGAACTAAACGCAGGAAATACATTATAGGCCACAATGTAAAAAGCAGCACCAACTAAACCTCCCAGCAAATAAACACTCAAAAGCTTTTTACCCTCAAAATGAAATAAAAACAATTGTCCAAACCAGTATAATCCAAGCACATTAAAAAGCAGGTGCAAAAAACCGGCATGCAAAAACATGTAGGTAATTGGAGTCCAGGGTCTTCTCAATAAATCTTCAGTAAGCGATGGAACCGAAAGCCAGTGTGTAAGCTGAACTGGTTGGCCAGCTAAATAGAAAAACACACCAATTATTTTCAGCACCAAAAACACACCAATGTTAATGTAGATTAAGCGCGTTAATACCGAGCCTTCTTTAAATGTTCTTTTTATGTCGCCCCAAATATCCACCTTCTATACTCTCCAATTTCAATTATCAAATTCCAACTATCTCACTAAATTCTACTACAATTTTAAAAAATGGTTTAATAAAAATGGTTCGTGTTTTTTCGCCAATGCCTGATCATAAAATAACCAAATAACATTCCGCCAAGGTGAGCAAAATGAGCTACACTTCCCTGTATTCCTGAAATTCCAAAAAACAATTCGAGAAGTCCGTAACCGGTCACAAAATATTTTGCTTTTATAGGAATTGGAGGAAAAAGCAACATTAACTCGGTATTAGGAAATAACATTCCAAAGCCCAGTAATATTCCAAAAACAGCTCCTGAAGCCCCAACAGTTGGCGTGTTTAAAATTGCGTTTAGTTTTCCGGCAAGCGGATCGCTAAAATTTTTACTCTGCGCCCAAATGTCATAGCCCACTTCCTTAACATAGGCTATTTGTTGTGGATCCATTTTGGCAATCAATACTTTATATTCGATAAAAGTAACACCGGTTTGTAAAACAGCAGCTCCTACTCCCGTTACCAGGTAAAAAATAAGAAAACGTTTTGGTCCCCATACACCTTCCAACACCCGACCAAACATGTACAAAGCAAACATATTAAAAAAGATATGCCCAAACCCGGGAGTGCTGTGCATAAACATATATGTAAAAAACTGGTGCAACATAAATTTCTCGGAAAGCGGGAAATGCAAACCAAGAATAGGGTACAAATCTGTTCCCATTTGTTTCATTACTATTGTAATTACATAAAACAAAACATTTGCAAGAATCAGGTTCTTTACAACCGGTGGAATATTCAATGCGGGTCTATAATTCATTTTTAAGAAAAGTTGGAAGACCGAAGACCGGAGACCGAAGTTTAAAATACGCTCTCAGGCAAATCTATCTTCATTAATTATTACTTTATAAACTTAATATCTAATGTTTGGTTCATGGTTTACAATTGCCAGACCAAAGTTAATTGGCTTAAAACTAACGACAATCTGTCACCTTGCAAAACTTTTTTCGATATCCTCGGTAGGAATTATGGTTAACACCTTTTTCCCGTCGGGAGAAAAGTTAGGAGTTGAGCAGGCAAAAAGATCATCAATGAGTCGATCCACTTCTTCCTTCTTCAAATCGGTACCATATTCCAATGCCGATGCTTTTGCCAACGACTGAGCAATTTGTTCTTTCGCCTTCGCTTTCGCATTTATTGGCGAATTTTTATATTCTTCAATCAATTTCTCCACAATTAATTCGGGCGACGACACATCTAAAACACCGGGAGTTCCATTAATTATGAAGGTATCTTTGCCAAACTCACGAATATCAAACCCAAGACATAGTAAATCTTCTAAAATGGTTTTAAGTAGTGCTGAATCTGCAGGATTTAATTCAATGGTTTGCGGGAAAAGCTGTTGCTGGCTGGCTACTGTATCCGATTTCAGTACTTCCATAAACTTTTCAAACAATATCCGTTCGTGTGCCCGTTTCTGGTCAATCACCATCAATCCCGATTTTACAGGAGTTAAAATATAGCGTTGTTTTAGTTGAAGGATTTTCTTCCCGCTAAAATTCTCCAATGTTTGTGCGTACAAATCGTCAGTACTTTTAAAATTCTCCTGATATGCCGGTTCAGATTTTATTTTCAACTGTGCTCCTTCGTACAAATCTTCCCAATTGTCCAAATTTCTTTTCTCGCGTTGTGTGGGTTGCGAGGGGTTGTAACTTCCACCCGAAAACTGTTTTTCAGTGTCAAAAGGATTATAGTCGGGATTAATCTGAATTTCAGGAAAGCGAATATCTTCTCCACTTCTTTTTGGAAGAGGAATATCAATGTTTCCACTCTGATCGAAATCGATGGAAGGCACAACATTGTGTTTGCCCAACGATTCGCGCACAGCTGCGTGGATAATTGGCCAGATATCGCGATCGTTTTCAAATTTAATTTCGGTTTTGGTAGGATGCACATTTATGTCGATTGCATTGGCATCGAGTTCCAAAAACAAAAAATACGACGGGAAAGTATCAGAAGGTAACAGCTGTTCGTAGGCTTTCATAATTGCCTTATGAAAATACGGATGCCGCATGTAACGTCCATTCACAAAAAAGAACTGCTCGCCCAAGGTTTTTCGGGCAAATTTCGGCTGGCCTATAAATCCCTTCACTTTTACAATGCTCGTATCTTCGCTAACATTTACCAAACTCTGGTTTAGCGACTTCCCAAAAACATCCACAATTCTCTTCCGTAAATTCGATGATGGCAACTCGTAGATAGCCGTTCCGTTGTGAAACAGCAAAATCTTTATCTCGGGATTGGGAAGAGCAATGCGTTGAATTTCCCAAATAATATGTTTTAATTCGGTTGAATTGGCTTTTAAAAACTTCCGACGCGCCGGCACATTAAAAAACAAGTTTTTAATCATAAAGTTAGTGCCATTATTACATCCGGCCGGCTCTTGCGTTTTTACCTCCGAACCAACAATATGAATAAAAGTCCCCAGTTCATCATCGGGCTGTTTGGTGCGCAACTCTACATCTGCAATTGCAGCTATTGAAGCCAGCGCTTCGCCACGAAAACCCATGGTACGAATACAAAACAAGTCGTTTGCCGATCGGATTTTTGAGGTGGCGTGGCGTTCAAATGCCATCCGTGCATCGGTTGGCGACATTCCGCAACCGTTGTCGCTAATCTGTATCAGGGTTTTTCCTGCATCTTTTATATTTATGGTAATTTCAGTTGCACCTGCATCCAGTGCATTTTCAACTAGCTCTTTAACCACCGAAGCCGGACGCTGAATAACCTCACCGGCTGCAATTTGATTGGCTACTGCATCGGGTAATAACTGAATAATATCGCTCAAATTAGGAATTTTAAAATGATAGAATTGTGCTGAATTTAGGCCGAGAAAAAGTCGGAGTAAAAGAATAAATAAACAACCAGGGCCAGAATCAGGATAATCCAGATTAATCTTCGGTTTTGTGCTTTACGCGCACCTTCCGACGATCTTGCCCAACCATCACCATCTCTGAATTGCCCTTTAATACTTGGTCGAAAAGGTTTTCCATCATCCACTTTTTCATCTACAATCCCTAACTCTTCTTTTACTCTTCTCTCCCGCTCGTCGCGTTCTTCCTTATCAGGATCGTAAAACCGAGGTGTAATTCTAAATCTTTTGGTTCCCGGTGTATGAAAAAAATTGCTAATCATGGTAATTCGTTTATGCTACAAAGATAGATATATTCTGCAAAAATTATTCCGCGATTAAAATCAAAACGACTTCTCTAAAATCCAGTGTAGTTGTTCATCGTCTAACTCAACCGGATTTCCTTTCATGCTACTGGCATTCTTGGCCTTTTTAATCAATTCCGGAAAATCATTTTCGCTTAACCCAAATTTGGAAAGTGAGGGAATTTTCAATTCTGCCATTAAATTATCTGCCCAAACAATGACATCTTCGGCCTTCGCCAATGTGCTGCCTGTCAGGATTTGTGCCAGCTCATCAAACTTTGCAACATCCAATTTTTGTTCTTGTAACGCTTCAATATTTATTTCAATAACAGCAGCCATCAGGCAGGCACAAACCGCGCCATGCGGAATGGGAAACATGCCGCCCATTGGACCTGCAAATCCATGCACAGCGCCCAGTTTTACATTTGCCAATGCCATTCCGCCCAACATACTTGCCATTGCCATATCTTCACGCGCTTGTTTATCACTTCCATTTTTATACGCTTTTAACAACGAACGTGAAATGCGCAACAAACCCTCCCTGCAAATCATATCAGTAAACGGGTTTGCCTGGTTCGATACAAAAGTTTCCAACAAATGGGTTAGTGCATCCACCCCGGTACTGGCTGTCAATTCCGGCGACATGGAATACGTTAATACCGGATCGACAACAGCCACATTGGGATACATTAAATCGCTTCGCAAACTCACTTTCACATTGTGCTCCAACGATTTTATGACCGAATTTTTGGTGACCTCGGCACCTGTTCCGGCAGTCGTTGGAATGGCAATACATGAAAGTGGTGCTTCCTTCAATGGTTTTCCCAATCCAATTACTTCCAGATAGTCCATAAGTTCTCCGCTATTGGTAGCCAGTGCTGCAATTGCTTTTGCCGCGTCGATTACACTGCCTCCGCCAAAACCAATAACTACATTACAGTTATTGTCGCGTGCAAAATTTACACCTTCATTAATCACATCCGTTGTTGGTTCTGTTTCAATTTTGAAAACGGAAATTTTTGTCTCTTTCGAAAACCGCCTGGCTAAATCCAAGCCTCTTTCTGAATTCTTTCCGGTAACCAACAATACTGTGTTGCCCATATTTGCAACCAATCCGGGAACTTTATCTATTGAATTATTACCAAAGATTATTTGAGATGCCGTTGCAAATGAAAAGTTCAATGCCATACCTTATTCTTTATATTTCCTCTGAAACGCTATTTTGATTAGTCCCACCCATTTTCATCAGGATGAATATTGTTGAATTTAATCGCTGTGCGCGGTTCTGCCATCATATCGGCAACGGTGTCACGCCATTTTTGGTAATGAGCCGTTTCTTTGTGTTTCGCCGGATCGTTAGCAGTCCGATACACTTCAACCAGCACAAAACGCGTAGGATCATCTTGCTGTTGCACAAAATCAAAACGTGCAATTCCGGGCTCTTTTATACTGTTTTGGGCATTTTCAATACTTGCTTTTTTAAAGGCCTCAATTTGGTCTTCTTTTACATGAATAAAAACGTGGACTATGTACATGGCAATAATTTTAAGCTGGAAGAACGAAGTCGGAAGACCAAAGTTTAAAAATGCCATTCCGACTTAATTTGAATTCCATGGTTCAACTCCTACAAAATTGAAAAAATATTTTCTTTCTATTCCAACCTTTTCGAAATATCTTCGTCATAAATGCAGACATGCGATTTGAAAGCCTAAGAATTACAAATTCCGGTTTTCGGATTAAATAAGAAAAATAAACGTCAACACTTGGAAGTACTCTATAACCACAACGAACAAAAGTTGGTGCGACTTTGCAAAAAAGGAGATGCAAAAGCACAGTACAAATTGTACAAATTGTATTGCAAAGGCATGTTTAATGTGGCTATACGAATAACTAACAACCAGAGTTTGGCAGAAGATGTACTTCAGGACGCATTTATTAAAGCCTTTTCGGAAATAAATAAACTAAAAGATGAAAAGGCTTTTGGAGGCTGGCTAAAACGGATTGTAATAAACCGTTGCATCGACGTTTCGCGAAAAGAAAATATGATTTATGCCGACATGGAAACATTACGAAATCAGCATCTTGAAATTGCAGATGAAGTAGACAATGAATGCGATCCGGAACTGGTTCACCACCTGATAAAAAAACTACCGGATGGCGCACGCGAAATTCTGATACTTCGGGCCCTGGAAGGTTTTAAACATGCTGAAATTGGAGAAAAACTTGGAATTTCGGAATCAACAGTCAAGACTCAGTTTTTCAGAGCAAAACAGTTACTGGCACAAATGATTAAAGAAAATGAAAGAGAACATCGGAAAATATTTAAAGGAGAAGCGCTTAAAGCTTGATGTGGAAGAGCCCGAACATGATTTGATTTGGGAAGGCATCAGAAGCGGACTTCAGCAACAAAAGAAAGGACTGCCGGAGTGGTTCTGGAAGGTAGCTGCCATTTTTATTTTTGTAGTTTCGGCAAGCTACTTTATCACAAACAAAACTTCGGAAAAACAAATAGTTGTAGTAAACCTATCGGATGTATCGAAAGAACTGGGCGAACAGGAAAGCCAACTAAAACACCTGGCAAATTTAAAATGGGAAGAAGTGCAACAACAACTTCCTGAAGAAAACACCGGGCTGCAGTTTTTACTCGACGAATTACAGGAACTGGATGCGATTTACACCACTTATCAGCAAGATTTGAATCAGACGATTAACAACGAACCCGTTGTTCGTGCCATGCTCGACTACTACGAGAAAAAAGTTAAAATACTTAACCGATTATTACTGGAAATTGAAAAACAAAAATACCATGAAGAAACAATTACACTTTAAAACATTGCTGCTTGCAATTGCACTGCTTTTTGCAAACTTAGCTGTATTATCGCAAAATTACGAAGCCGGTAAAACACTTGAAAAATCGGCAGCCGTTCCTGAGAATGTTGACATTCTGATATCGAATCATTCGGGCGATATCGATTTTTCAACCACTAACGAAGGTTCGGTTAAAATACACACCGATATAAAAGTTACTACCAAAACAAAAGAAGAGGCCGACATACTTATAAAAGCCATTGAAAACTTTGAGTTTGAACTGCGTGGAAATACCATGAATATTGACACCCGTTTTTACAAAAGTATGAATACAATAAACGGGCGAAGTACCATTACGCTTTTAAACGGCGACAAAATAAAAATTAAAGATTTTGAGATCAGCCATAAAATCAGTATTCCCAGGTCGGCTTCGTTAAACCTAAAAAACAAATACAGCAATGTTAGTCTTGAATCGCTAGAGGGAGAGGCACAGTTAAATTTGTACAGCAGCAAATTAACTGCCGCCAATTTCGCTTCAGATGTAAGTATTGAAGCAAAATACTCGAAACTTTATGTTGGTGATTTTAATGCAAAAACAAAACTCGATTTATACGATACCGATATTGTTTTTAAATCGGCAAACAATCTGAACATCCAAAGTAAATACTCAAAGTTTGAAGGAAACAAAGCCGAAAGTTTGACGATAAACTCATACGACGACGATTTTAAAATTGATGAGTTTACAGACCTAAAAATGGAAGCAAAATATTCCGACCTGGTTTCGGAAGCCGCTTTAAACAGGCTCGATTTAAATTTATACGACAGCAATGTAAAAATTGCATCGGCAAAACAAGCCCGTTTTAGTGGCAAATACTGCGAATTAAAGTTGGGCAATGTAAAAGAGCTAAGTATTCCATCGTCGTACGACAACGATATTTACCTCGGGAAAACAGTTTCAATTACGATTACCGAGAGTAAATACAGCTTGTACGATATAAATACCTCATCGAAGTTTGACCTTTTAGGTTACGACGATGAAGTAAAAATTGACAAACTTAATTCTGATTTTGAGGGCATTTCGGTAGATGGAAAATACGGGAAACTAAGCATAAATTCCGGATCGGTTCCTTTTAAGATTGATGCCCAAATGAAATACGGGAAAGTTGATTTTCCTGAATCGCTGAAAGTTAGTAAACACATTGAGAAGAACAGCGAACTGGAAATACTGGCCGGAGAAAGTGGCGAAACGATGACAATTAGGGGTTACGATATGCAAGTTGTGATTCGATAGCCAATCCGGAATAGTCTGTTATACCTTGCTGAGTTCGGTTAACAGATTATTCTTCCCAGTCCAGCAAGCGATTTTCACCAGTTAAACGCTGAATCTCACTTATTTCCTGCGAAACCTCAACCACACCTTTGTAATTGCCTTTTTCATCACGAATGGCAAAATATTGAATGAGCAACCTTTCGCCTTTCATCGTAATCCAGAAACTTGCCGAATCTTTTTTACCGGCTTTAAATGCTTCCACAATTTTCTCAACCACGTGTACACTTTCTTTGGGATGACAGTTGTGTACATCGCGCCCGATTATGGCCTTGGTTCGTGGGAAAATACGTTTTTTGGGTGTAGAAAAATATTGAACTTTGTCGAATTCATCAACAAAAGTTATATCTACTGGAAGGTGATTGAACAACATTTTTATTTGCTCAACAGACAAATTACCTGTCTCCAGATTTACCTTCCCTGCAAAACTTTCCGATGCGACAGTCTCCTTTAAATCCATTTCGGGCGAGAAAAAAGGAAAGCCGATTTCCATACTTTCTGCAAACAAATTCTCCAGCTCCTTTTCAGGCACCCTATCAGCCACAAGTGGATACAGAATTCGCTCTTCCCTGAACTTTATGGCGTTCATATTAAAATACAAATCACCTAATAAACGATTAAACTCCTTCAACTTAAAAGTACTTTTATTCAAAAGTTCGACAGCTTTTTTCAGATTATGTTTTATATCGTCGTGAAACGACCACATCACCGAAAGACAGCGAAATTCAGGGATGTATTTTTCAATGACCGGAAACAACAAGTTCTCTTTAATCAGGTAATAATTTTCAAACTTCTCCAGGAGGGTTAATATTTCGAGCGCCTTTTGTTTTGGTTCGGAGATTTCAGGATGTTTATTTATTTCTTTAATGTATGGTTTTAAATCATTCAATGTGTCGAGCATCACACGATTATTTTCCTGTAACACCCACAAATAACTGTTTGCACGCAATGGCGAAATCGGATATTCAGCGATTGTTTTGTACAATAAATTAAGAATTTTATTTATACCTTTTTTTAATTCAGGCATTGGAATATCCATTTTCACCAGGTCATCAACTAAATACACCACATCCGAAGGAATACACAAATCAATTGTTTCGCGGTATTCTTCGTAGAGCTCCTTTACATTTTCATTTTTTAAAATAGCCTGAAAAAGTACAGAGAGTTTATTTATTCGCACCGTTTTATGATTCGTAAATTCTGACATAGTTCTATTTTCTGCTAAGTACAAAATCCATGGAATCAGAGCCTTTCCCTGCCAGACTTTGAATGGTTTCTTCGTTAACCAATTTATTCAATCCATCGCGTATTGGAGCGTATGAAAAATGTAAAGGGCAGGGATTATTCTCGTCACAGTGTTTTAATCCAAAACCACAACCTTCAAATAACGCATTTCCTTCAATGGCCGTAATTACCTGTCGCAAAGCCA
>JBFFMM010000015.1:0-28690 GCA_041554075.1 Draconibacterium sp.
GAAAAAATTGATTGGGGTTACCACATTCCGTACCTAATTACCGGTGCCATGAACGAACACCCGCGTAGTGCCATGAAATGGATGGACTCGGAACAGAAAGATGATTTTGTAACCTTTATGAAAGAAATGCACGACTACGAGTTGTTGGAGTAGAAAGGTTTCCAACAAAAACTATTAAAGATGCCATCTCTATTTTTTGAATGAATAGAGATGGCATCTTTTTTTATGGGTATCGCGGTCTTCGCACCGCAATTTCTAAATGGCGATATGGAAATCGCCACACACTATAAGAAATTTCTTACTTTTGTTTCTCGTAAAAAAATGGAAACAATGAATAGATTAATTGCACTTTTTATATCAATAATTTTTGTGGGTACATCACTCGCTCAATCGGAACGTAAAATAACTTTGGAAGACATTTTGGTGAAACGAACTTTTCAGGCTCAGTCGGTTTATGGACTGCGATCAATGAATGACGGAGTCCATTACACAACCCTGGAAGGCAGCACCAAAGTGATAAAATACAGTTACAAAACCGGCGAAGAAGTTGAGGTACTCTTTGATATTACCAAAGTTGAAGATGCTGCTATTACTTCATTTTCAAATTATGAATTTAGCAACGATGAAACAAAAATTCTTTTAACAACCGATGTTAAACCCATTTACCGTCACTCTTTTACTGCCGAATATTACGTTTGGAATTCAGTAACCGAAGAATTAACCCAACTTTCGGATAAAGGAGCTCAACGTGCCGCATCCTTTTCTCCCGATGGCGACCGGGTGGCCTATGTTCGTAATAACAACATTTTTATAAAAAATCTAAAATTTGGAAGTACCAGTCAGGTAACTTCAGATGGTGAAATAAATAAGATTATTAATGGAGTTCCGGATTGGGTTTACGAAGAAGAATTTGGCGATTTCACAGCGCGAACTGGTTTTAACAGTACCATGTGGTGGGCACCAAACAGCGAATTTTTAGCCTTTATTCGTTTTGACGAAACAGAAGTACCCGAATACTCGATGCCCATGTATGCGGGAGCCAACCCTGAATTAAAGGAGAATAAATTATATCCGGGAGAATACACCTTTAAGTATCCAAAGGCAGGCGAAACCAATTCAACAGTGCAGGTTTTGTCCTACGAAATAAAATCAAAAGCTACCATAAAAGTTGATATTGGCGAAGACACCGATATTTATATTCCGCGTTTAAAATGGACTCCCGATGCCAATAATTTGGTTGTAATGCGTTTAAATCGTCATCAGAACAAACTGGATGTGTTATACGTAAATCCATACACCGGAGATTCTCGCCCCATTTTAACAGAGAAAAACGATCGTTATGTTGATGAAAACTTTCTGGATGCTTTTACTTATCTGGAAGATGGAAGTTTTGTGGTAAACAGCGAACGCGACGGATGGTCGCATTTGTACTTATACGATAAGCAAGGATTTGAAATCGCTCAATTAACGGAGGGTGATTTTGATGTGACCGACTTTTACGGTTACGATGCAGCGAAGAAGCTGTATTATTATCAGGCAGCAGCCGAATCGCCTTTGCGTAGAGAGGTTTATTACATTAGCCAGGATAAAAAAGATAAGGGAAAATTATCAACAGAAGAAGGTACAAACAGCGCTGTATTTAGTGCAAATTTCAAATACTTTATTAACTATTTCAGTAGCGCAAAAGTGCCTAATTACATTTCACTTCATGAAAATAAAAAGGGAGAACAAATTCGTTTTCTACAAGACAATACAGTATTAAAAAACACGATTAAAACCATGAAGATTCCACAAAAGGAATTTTTCTCATTTACTACGTCCGAAGGAATTGAATTGAATGGCTGGATGATAAAACCAGTAGGCTTTAATGTTTCCAGTAAATATCCGGTTTTAATGACTCAATATAGCGGACCAAATTCGCAAAGTGTATCAGATTCGTGGGGACGTGGAATCAGCTGGAACGAATATTTGGCGCAGGAAGGTTTTTTAGTAGTTTGTGTTGATCCGCGCGGCACCGCTGCCCGTGGCGAAGATTTCAGAAAAGTTACCTACCAGCAATTGGGGAAATACGAATCGGACGATCAGGTTGAAGCCGCCAAATATTTAGGAACTTTGCCTTATGTTGATGCGGCAAATATTGCTATTTTCGGATGGAGCTACGGTGGTTTTATGACTTTGCTTTCGATGGAAAAAGGCGGCAATGTATTTAAAGCCGGTATTGCAGTTGCTCCGGTTACCAGCTGGCGTTTTTACGACAGTATTTACACCGAGCGTTTTATGCGTACTCCACAAGAAAATCCTGAAGGTTACGACGAAAACTCACCACTATCGCATGCCGGTGATATTAAAGGACGTTTGTTAATTATCCATGGCTCGGCAGATGATAATGTACATGCACAAAATACTTTCGAAATGACAGAAAGAATGGTACAGGCCGGAGTTCAGTTCGACATGGCCATATACACCAATCGCAACCATGGAATTAGAGGCGGAAATACAAGTATGCACCTTTATACAAAAATGACTAACTTCTTAAAAGAGCAATTGATGTCAAATAAGTAAAAATCGGATCACCAGTCAATCAAAAACATAAACATGAAAAAAGTAGTTCAGTATTTTCTACAAGGGATATTGCTCGTTGGGCCGGTTGCCATAATTGTTTATGTTTTATATTCAATTTTTATAAAGGTTGACGGTTGGTTAAACAGCACCATCGAACCACTAATCGGTTATTCCATTCCCGGCTTAGGAATTCTGGTCCTTTTTATCACCTTAACTTTACTCGGTTTTGTTGGGCAAACAACAATCATTAGTCCGCTAAAACGTTTTTTTGAAAAGTTAATTCAAAAAATACCTTTATTAAACCTACTTTACACTTCGTTAAACGATCTTTTTAAAGCATTTGTGGGGAAGGAAAAGAAATTCAATATTCCTGTAAAAGTTTTATTCAACAAAGAGAACGACTTATACAAATTGGGATTTATTACCCGAGATACACTTGAAGAGATTGGAAACAACGATCATGCCGCGGTGTATTTTCCTCATTCGTATAATTTCTCTGGCGAACTGTATTTGGTGCCAGCTAATCGCATAGAAAAAATTGATATGCCGGCAGCCGAGGTTATGAAGTTTATTGTCTCTGGTGGAGTTACAAGTATTAGCGATTTATAAAAAGCGACAAGCCAATTGGATGTTAAAACAAATTTCGATCGTGATATTAATTTTGTTCGTTCTAAATCATCCAACAACGGATATTCGGAGAATGAATCGGACATCGTTTACGGCTGAAATTACTTCAATTGATTCCATTCTAACAGAAATTAACGATACAATACCCAACAAAACACTTTTGGCTTATTGCGATAAAAATGGGTTTCCTGTAAAATATTCGCGCAACATTGTTACTGATGTGTGTATCGAGGGTGAATGCAGGCTGGTTGCTATTCAATTATTTTGGAATGTTACAGGCCGGTATTTGGGTTTTGAATTACCCGAGGGTGAATTTCTTAGTAAAAACAAACACCAGCCTTTTGTTACCAGCGAATACGATCGTTTGCACGAGATTTTGGCTGAAGCAAACTCGCCGCTTGTAAGTTATACCGTTGAAGAATTGGTGCCTAAGAAAGACACATTAAAACTAAAAGTTGATGCAGTGTCTTCAGCAACCATTGCAGCAGTTTTAGATCATATTGTTGAAGGTGCTGTTTATACTACTTACACACTTTGGCACATTGTTTACGGACCTACAAAACGTGAAATTGAAACACTTACCACGAAGAAACTGGATGCTGCATTATGTCTGCTTATTTTGAATAGCAACAATATAAAAGACCAGGTTTGGGTATTAAATCATATTTCAGCAAATATGAAAATCTCGGAAGGACTTCAGAAGAAACTAATGGAGTTAATTTCAGGAAATGATATCTATTTAGCTGAACGTGCCTTAAATGCCTTAAAAACTCAATCCGTATCGCATGATATTCAAACAGAACTAGCACAGGTTTTTAAAAATTCCGGATTTCTGCAAAAACGTTTAATAATTCAAAAATATAGCGAGTCGGATAGATTGTATGCTGATGTTGCACAAATTCTTTCGTCTGAATTAAATAGTTTAAACGGTACACTTGTAAAAAATATACTGGAACTCTATAAACTACAAAACATTCACGATAGTTACACTATTTCAGAAGTTGCCAAACTTTTAAAAAATGAGAATCGGTATATTTCAAGTCAGGCTATAAATTTTTTAGAAAACATATCTGCTCCGGATAAGAAGACCATGAAAGCGATTACAAAATATAAAAAACGAACTTCAAATTAAATGCAAAGACCATTTTCTTAAATCGAAAATTGCATTTCATTTAAATTACGATACGCCCCCGATTTAACTTTCATCAGGTCTTCGTGTGTTCCGCTTTCAATGACAGCACCATTTTCTAAAACCACAATATTATCAGCATTTCGTATGGTAGATAAACGATGAGCGATAACAATCGATGTCCTGTTTTTCATTAACTCAACCAATGCTTCCTGCACCAATTGTTCCGACTCCGAATCGAGCGAAGAAGTGGCTTCATCGAGAATTAGAATTTTGGGATCTTTTAAAATGGCACGGGCAATAGCCACCCGCTGACGCTGACCACCCGACAACTGTGTTCCTCTTTCACCAACCACCGTATCCAATCCTTCTTTAAAACGATTAACAAACTCCAGTGCGTTTGCCTTTCTGGCTGCTTCGAGAATATCACCTTCGCTTGCATCAGGGCGGCCATATGCAATGTTTTCGCGAATGGTTCCTCCAAACAAGAAAATATCCTGTGGTACCAATGCAATTTGTTTTCTCAGAAAGGTGAGGTTTAGATCTTTAATGGAATGATTGTCGAATAGGATATCTCCCGAACTCGGTTCATACAAATGTAAAAGTAAGGTTGCAAACGTAGATTTCCCTGCTCCACTTTTACCAACCAAAGCCACCACTTGTCCCGGTAAAATGGATAAATCGATGTCTTTTAAAACAAGCGTATCTGATCGTGAAGGATAGGCAAAACTTAAGTTCTCAAATTTTATCTTTCCTGAAATAGTAATGTCATCCGTATTCGAACTATCGTTAGTAAGTTTTTCCTGATCCGATTCAAATATCTCAAACAAATCTTCGGTAGCTCCTATAAAACGTTGCATACGTGCAATCACAGCAGCTACACCGCCAATGGTTCCTCCAATGTATCCCGAGTAAATTACAAATGAGAAAAGTTCCCCGGTTTCCATTTCGCCGTTTTGCAACAACAAAGCCCCGCGCCATATTACTGCCACTAAAGTACCAAACAGTCCAATAATCATTGTTGAACGGAAGAATGCCCGGTAAACCCCGGCCCGTTTCCCTGCACTCACCACCTCTTTAATTTTGTTGTGGTAGCGTTCAATCTCAAAATATTCGTTGGTGTACGATTTTACACTCCTGATTCCTTGCAGCGTTTCTTCAACAACCGTATTCGATTCAGCTGTACGTTTTTGGGCTTCGCGCGATAGTTTTCGGATAAAACGACCAAAAAACCAAATGCTCAAAATAACCACAGGCAAAATAGCCAGCATAAAAACAGTTAATTGTGGCGAAGTATAAATAAGCAAACCTACACCACCAAAAATAATAACCATCTGACGCAGAAAATCGGCCAATGTGGTTGTAAAGGTTTCGTGCAGCATTGAAATATCAGAAGAAATGCGACTGTTTAACTCACCTACCCGGTGTTTATCGAAAAAAGTAAGAGGGAGTTTTATTAAATGGTTGTACGTAAACCTTCGAATATCAGCCATGGTTTTCTCAGTGACATTTACGAAAATAACTACCCTAAACCATGAAAAAACAGCCTGGATTACCAATATCAAAACCAGAAGTAAAACAATTTTAGTAAGATTTTCGGAGATAGTGCCATTTGTTCCGGCATCTACCAAATCGCCTAATAATTTAGGAAATGCCAGATTGGCAAGGCTACTAACCAATAAAAAAAACATTCCGAAAGAATATTCAACGCGATATGGTTTTATATAGCCAAACAAGCGAAAAACATTTCCCAGTCCTTCACGTGTGATCTTTTTATTGTTATCGAATTCTGCAGAAGCAGATCTGTGATGTCCACTCATTTTTTTGATTTTTCAATAAATTTTAAAGGTAAAAAAGAAACAACAAAACAGATTATATGTTTATCCCTGATTACGCATTAAGGACTTGTAATGAGCATTGGAAATACAATAAAACAAGTGATTGAAACACGTTGTTTTGAAGTAGTTTCAATGCGCAATAGATGTTTTAATACATATTCCGGATTTAACGCGAACCGATACGTTTGAATATCAATTGATTTGTGAATATACTCAGCAACTAAATAGAATATGATTCTATTTGTTGTATCAATAAGAACTATTCCGTATTACTTTCGGTAGTTTTTATAAAAGTTTGTTTTTTTCTTATCGCCAAACAGGGCGTAAATATTTGCGAGATAACCTGCATATTCTTCACCCGGCTCCAATTTCCAAAGCTTATTTAAATATGGAAGTGCTTTTTTGAAATCAGCAGTTACAAGATCCAATTCTTTTAATAAAACCTTATATGTTTTTGTTGTTTTCTTCTCATTGTATTTGTCCATTTCGCGTTTGTAGCGGTTCTGTCCAGCCCAATAATATTTTTTTGCGTTCCATTCCAAAGCAACAACATTATCGGGCTCTAATTCTAAAAGTTCCAATGAAGCAGAGTCACAAACGGCATTGTTTTCCAATGCTTTATTTACCTTAAAATAATTTGATAAACCGGCTTCGGTACTTTTTGCTTCAGCAGTTAGTTTACTCCATATCTCCAAAGCCTGCTCATTTAACTCAATCTCGCTGTAAACGGCAAATAAACGAGCATTTACATTAGCGTTTGAAGTTCCATACTTTTCGGTATAAGTTTCCAATGCTGAAAGTTCTTTGGAAAGATTGTCTTCTGATTTGTAGATTTTAGCCAGAGTTTCGTACATCTCTGCATCGGCATGGTTTTTATATCGGGCCTGATCGAACCAGGCTTTTGCTTTTTCAATATTCCCGGACTCGAATGCAGTTTTGGCAGCATGAGCAAATTCACTTCCTTCCACTTGTTCAATGGGCACGGCGTTAAAATAACTCGTCCACGAATTAACAGCTTGCGCATAATTTCCCGCAGTTTCAAAACCGGCAGCTTCTGTTTTTCCTGTAGTTACAAGTTTAGGAGCTCCGCATGATGCAAGTATCACAATCAACATTCCACCCCATACTAATTTACTTCGTTTCATACTATACTAATTTCCAATGTTATTTACGATCGCAAATGCACGATTTCAAATTTGTTCTGGAACAAAAATATTATCGCGCGCATGCTTTATTTTTGGTTTTTGTGCTGCCAAAACTACATAAATAATTGGGAGTAGAGGTTATATTGAAAGATCTGTTAAACTTGAGGAAACAAATAAATTAAGAAATTAATCTGCTTGTGTAACTGCTTTTAATTCAATTTGAGCCAGTTCTAACGACTTCTCAAAAGAATCGCAAATGTGCAATTTTCTTAAAATACCAGAAATACCATTTTTTGTAAAATCGGCTAAAACATCCTGATTTACACCCGACAAAATTACAACTATACCTTTATTGCGTAATAGTTTTAATGTGTCTTTGAGGTTGTGAATACCCGTTTGATCAACAAAGGAAACGTGTCGCATGCGAATAATCAATACTTTACTTTTTATACCTATTTCTTCAAGTACCTCAGAATACCTCCGGGCAGAGGCAAAAAATAAGGGGCCACTAATTTCGTAGATCATAATCTCTTTCGGCAGATTGGAATAATCTTCAATAATATCGGTATCAACAATGTTGTTAATTCTTTTTTCGCTTAAATCAGACATCCGTTTCATAAATAGTATGGCAGAAAGTACCACCCCAACCTGAATGGCAACGGTTAAATCAACTAAAACAGTAAGTAAAAACGTACTTATCAATACAATTATGTCGAAGAATGAACCTTTCAAAATGGCTTTAAACGAGCGCCATTCGCTCATGTTATATGCTACAACAATTAATATTCCGGCCAAACACGACATTGGAATTAGTTTTGCCCACTTTCCCAAAAACAACATTATTAGCAATAAAGTTATGGCATGCACTATTCCGGAGATTGGAGTTCGTCCACCGTTTTTTACATTGGTTGCAGTACGGGCAATGGCGCCGGTTGCTGGTATTCCTCCAAAAAACGGAGTGACAATATTTGCAATCCCCTGAGCGATTAGTTCTGTATTTGATCTGTGTTTTCCGCCAATCATACCATCGGAAACAACAGCCGACAATAATGATTCAATACCTCCCAGTAACGCAATAGTTAAAGCGGGTGCAAAATATTGATGCAGGTTTCCAAATTCAATTTTTGGCGTAACAAACTGAATGGTACTGGGAATATCGCCAAAAAAAGTTTCGATAGTAGCTACCGGAATAGTAAAAATTTGAACGAGTGCTGTAATTAAGATTATTGAAATAAACGAGCCCGGTATTTTTGTGGTAAGCTTTTTCGAAAAAACAGTGATAAAAATAGTTACTGTAGTTAAAGTTAAGGCTGTAAAGTTAATGGTATTTATATTCTTAAAATAAACCAGCCATTTTTCGATAAAATCGGAAGGTAGTTTTGTGATATCGAGTCCCAAAGCATCTTTAATCTGAGTAGAAAAAATTACCAGGGCAATTCCACTTGTAAACCCTACAATTAATGGATGTGGAAAATACTTTAAAAGAACGCCGAGTTTTAGTACACCAAAAATGATTAGAATTATTCCGGCAAGAATGGTTGAAATCAAGAGTCCGTTTATGCCATATTGTTCAACAATACCATAAACAATTATTATAAATGCTCCTGTTGGTCCTCCAATTTGCACACGGCTACCCCCTAAAAACGAGATAAAAAAACCTGCAACAATTGCTGTTATCAGTCCTTTGTCGGGAGATACGCCAGAAGCTACAGCAAAAGCAATTGCCAAAGGTAAAGCCACAATACCGACCACAATTCCAGCTAAAATATCATTCGAAACCTGTTTTCTGCTTAAGCCACTTCGGAGTATGGTAAACAGCTTCGGATTAAAAATAGAGCTCATACAAAATTGTTGAAATTTGCCGCAAATGTAGAACGAAACACACTAAATTATTTTCAAAGGTCATTTTTTCTCCGCTTCTAACAGAATAATTAACTTAAGTTACTTTTATCATTGTGAATGATAAACTCAATCAAAAATATTATCGATAAAGACAAACAGACAGTTTATCTTCATCTATCAAAAGGCTTTACTTCAAACTCTTTCGCATCTTCAAAACCATTTCCGTATATATTCAGCTTATATTTTCCGGCTTCAACCAAATCTTCCTTATTGTCCAATAGTCCCCAACTAAAATAATTTAATCCTTTTGTTGCATCTAAAGTTGTTGAATACAGAACAACTTCTTCTTCATCTGTGATTTTTAGGCTGATTTTACCTGCTGTTTTAAAATAAACAGGAGCTTTGAGCTTTTTTACAGTTTGATCATAATACTCCATGCTATAAGGTAACATACATGTAGGAGTCTCTAAAATGGCAACTTCTTCGTCGCTTTTTTCAATCTTAATTACTTCGCGAAGCAAATTCACATCCAATGCCCACATACCACGTCCATGCGTCGCAATTACAGCAATATCATCGCGTGGGTGTATATTTAAATCGTGTACATAAGTTGTTGGCAAGCTACCAGTCAGTGTTTCCCAACTTTGTCCACGATTGATCGAAACAAATACGCCATAATCGGTTCCCACATACAATAAGTTTTCATCTTTTGGATCTTCGCGAATTACATTGCAAGGTCCATAAGGAATATTGTTTTTAATACTTTCCCAGGTTTTTCCATAATCTTCCGATTTCCAGATATAAGCAGCAAAATCATCGTCACGTTTTCCGTTCTGTGTCATATAAATACGGCCTTCTGCAAAACGCGATGCTTCCATGTGCGACACCCATTTCCCAAAGGGCAAACCTTTGTTAATTTCTGTCCATTCTTCGCCACTATTTTTTGTTACCCAAACTCTACCATCATCGGTTCCGGCATAAAGCACCCCAAATTTTAAAGGAGATTCAGCAAGCGTAAAAATAGTTTGGTATGGAATATCACCTTTTTTATCCGCGTCGTTGTAGGTTAAATCGGGGCTGATTTTCTCCCAACTTTTCCCTTCATTCATCGATCGGTGTACAAACTGTGTTCCGTGGTAAATAATACCGGGATTATGTGGCGACAAAATAAATGGTGCCAACCATTGCCCCCGCAGTTTATCAAATCCTTCAGGAACAGGAGGCATTATGGTTTCAGTTTTGTTTTTGTCCATTTCTGTTCGCGAAATAATCCCGTAAAACCCTGCAGAATAAACAATGTTTGGATTGTCGGGGTCAATTACATGGTTACTCCCCTCGCCTCCCGGTGCACTTTCAAATTTAACGGCCGGAATATTATCGCGTCCATTGCTTAAATCAACAATTCCGCGGTAACTAAAATGATCCTGAATTGAACCATAAATATGGAAAGGTTGTGCATTATCCATCCCCACATTATAAAATTGTACAAGAGGAAGATTATCGTAAAAAGTGCGGAAGTTTTCACCGTCGTACGAAATAGCAACGCCACCGTCATTTACATTCACCAAATAGTTTGTATTTGCCGGGTCAATCCATAACCCATGGTGATCCATGTGCATTCCATCCAATGTTCTAAAGGTTTTTCCGCCATCATCCGAAACGTTCAAAAACAAACCTAATGTATATATTTTATCGGGATTGACAGGATCAACACGAACCTGTCCAAAAACCCATCCATACGTTCCCGACATGCGTTCCATGTAATCGGATTGCTCGCTAACCTGCTTCCAGTTTTTACCATTATCATTAGAGCGATAAACGGTAGCTCCTCTAATTCTTCCGCTACTTGGCCTACCATAAGCATCTTCTGTCTCATTTAATTCGTTGTTCTCCTCCAGTTTTTCGTAATTATCAACAAATGCATAAAGTGTATTGGGTTGAGCCTTGCACATATCAATCCCTATTCGTCCACGAAACTGTGGTTCTGGTAATCCCTTATTTGTTTTTTTCCAGTTAGCCCCTCCATCACTTGTTTTGTAAATGCTGGTTTCTTTGTAATCTGATTCAGTGCGCGGATCGTTCCATTTTTTACGGATTCGCTGCCAGGTGGTCGCGTAAATTTCATCCGGATTTTCAGGATTCATAACCAAATCGTAGGCGCCTGTCATTTCGTTTACATATAAAATCTTTTCCCACGATTCTCCACCGTCGGTTGTTTTATAAACTCCGCGTTCAGCATCATCGGTCCATTCGTTTCCTCCGGCCGCCACAAAAACTACATCCGAATTTTCAGGATGCACCAAAATTCGGGAAATGGTATTCGTATTTACCAATCCTTTGTGTTCCCATGTTTCTCCGGCATTTTTCGAGACATAAATACCGGCTCCGGCATTCGAACTTCTAAAAATATTAGCTTCACCAGTTCCTGCCCAAATGGTATTCTGATCTTGCGGATCAAGCGCCAAATCGCCAAAGGCTGTCGACATTCCATGTTCAAAAACCGGTTTCCAGCTTATCCCCTCATTTTCAGTTTTCCAAATTCCACCCGAAGCTCCAGCCACATAAATAGTGTAATTTTTGCCCTTTGGTGTTACAACCTCCACATCAGTCATTCTTCCGCTAATATTTGTAGGCCCAACAAATTGCCACGGAATAGCTTTATATAACGATGTCTCTTTCATTTTCTGGTATTCCTGGTACCATTGAACACGTTTATTGTCCGGTGTTTTTTGGATTAGCTTCTGAGCCGAACAGACCAATGAATTCAGTAAAAAGAAAAAGAGTGTAACCGAAATTAACCGATAATACATACAATTTGGTTTTTAAATGTTGATTTCAAAATTTATTAAATATAATTATAAAAAAAGAACATTTAATTATGAACAAACAAAATGCTTGTTAATCCGTTAGAATTCAAAACCGAACTTACATAACAAATATTCTTTAAGCTTATTTTTTTATGGAACAAGTAAACACAATATATTTATCAGGAATAAGAATTGATGAACCTATTGTAACACTTACCGATCTCTTGGTTTCGGTATTGTGTTTCATTTTTGCATATAAACTTTATCAATCGAATAAAAAAGAAAAGGTATTTCAATACTTTAAAATTTATTTTTTAATGATGGGGATTGCCACTGCATTTGGAGGAATAATCGGGCATGCTTTTTTGTATCATTTTTCGTTTTACTGGAAATTGCCCGGATGGATAACAAGTATGATTTCGATTATGTTTGTTGAACGTGCCGCTATTGAACACACTAGAATAAGACTAAACAAAAAGCTGGTACAGGCATTCGGCATTGTTAATATCATTGAATTCCTGACTTTTTTAACGCTTACTATTGCAACACTTAATTTCTTTTTTGTTGAATTCCACTCTGGTTACGGACTGATGTTTGTTGTTTTATCACTTGAAGGATTTCTATTTATTAAAACAAAAAATGTAGCCAGTAAGTATATACTAATTGGTGTCGCCTTTGCGGCTGTAGCGGCTTTATTTTTTATGAATAAAATTTCATTACACCAATGGTTCAATCATATTTCAGCCAGCCATGTTTTAATGGCAGTTGCTGCCTGGTTCTTCTATTTGGGAGCAAAAAGAATCGATATGTCCGTCGTTCAAAAATCGTAATATATTTTATCAATATTTTTTTTATTAAAAAAGTACACTGAGGTGTAACGTAAATACAAAAAGGCAGTCTTATTTTAAAACTGTTTTATGAAGCTTGCGTTTGTTCTTATTTTGCTATTTAGCGGTTCTTTAATTTTTGCACAGGGTAAAAGACATTATACTGCTACAACTTCCGAAAATCTAAATTTAAATATCAATGGGATTTTTGATGAGCCCGAATGGCAAAATGCGAACTGGGAAAATAATTTTATTCAACACGAACCTGTTGAAGGAATAGCTCCTTCCCATCAAACTGAATTTGCTGTTTTATACGATGTCAACAACATTTATGTAGCCATTCGTGCTTTTGATAATCCGGATAGTGTTTCGATGCGGATGACAAGACGCGACGACATTGACGGTGATTTGGTGGGAGTATATTTCGATTCGTACTTCGACAAACGTACCGCATTTGGATTTATCGTTTCTGCTGCAGGAGTGCGATCGGATTATATAAATTCGAACGATGGAAATAACGAAGATGACACCTGGGACCCGATTTGGTGGGCAAAAACAAGTAAAACAAAAATAGGATGGAACGCCGAAATACGAATTCCATTAACTCAACTTCGGTTTGAAGAAAGTGAAGAGCAACACTGGGGATTTCAGGCTTTGCGATTTATTTTCAGAAAAGATGAACTTTCGTCGTGGTCGCCAATGCGAAAAGAACAGTCGGGGTTTACATCACAGTTTGGAACTTTAAATGGTATTAAAAATATTCATCCGCAAAACTCGATGAATCTTACTCCATATGTTGTGGCTCGTACCGAACGTTTTGAGAAAGAAGCTGAGAATCCGTTTCGAAGTTCAGGAAAATCTAATAACATAAATGCCGGATTGGATGCAAAAATCGGTTTAACAAACTATTTAACAATGGATTTAACCATTAATCCTGATTTTGGGCAGGTAGAAGCCGATCCGTCGGAAGTCAACCTGAGTACCTACGAAACTTTTTTTGAAGAGAAACGACCGTTTTTTATTGAAGGGAAAAATATATTGTCGTATGGACTTTCGTTTGGTGACGGCGATTTGGCAGCCAACAATCTTTTCTACTCGCGCAGAATTGGACGCCGACCACATTATTCTCCCGATTTGGCTGACGGAGAATATACCAACATTCCGAATTTTACAAATATTATTGGTGCAGCAAAAGTTACCGGAAAAACAAAAAATGGCTGGTCGGTTGGAGTTTTAGAAAGTGTTACGAACGAAGAAAATACTAAAATAAGAGGAAATAGTAATGATAGAACACAATCGGTAGAACCCCTTACCAACTATTTTGTAAGTAGAGTTCAAAAAGATTTTAATGAAGGAAATACATACCTTGGAGGAATTGTAACAGCTGTCAACCGAACTATTAACGATGAACATTTAGAGTATCTACATAAAAGTGCCTACACTGGGGGTATTGATATTGTTCATAAATGGCATGATAAAACATGGTTTGTTGATGCAGGAATTTATGGCAGCCAGGTAAACGGCTCTGAAGAAGCAATTTTGAATACACAAACTGCTTATTCCCGCACCTATCAACGTCCAGATGCCGATTATGTAACTCTTGATTCTACCAGAACTTCGTTGAGTGGATATGGTGGAAAATTTACCATAGGCAAAGAAAGCGGCAGACTAAAATTTGCAGCCATATTTAATTGGAAATCTCCGGGATTAGAAATTAACGACATTGGGTTTTCGCCGGAAGTTGATGAAGCCATGCAAATTTTTTGGGCAGGTTATCGTTGGTACGAACCCTTTTCAATATTCCGAAATGCAAATGTCAACTTTAACCAATGGACATCGTACGATTTTGGTGGCAATTTAACAGTGGTCGGTGGAAATATGAACGGACATGCACAGTTTAAAAATTTCTGGTCGGCATTTGGATCGGTTAATCTGAATGGTGAAAACCTATCTCATTCTGCATTACGAGGAGGACCCTCTTTAAAAACTCCCGGAAATACAAGTTTTTATGCTGGTCTGTTTTCCAATAATCAAAAAAAGCTTACCGTAGGCATTGACGGTGGAATATCAACAAGTTTTGAAAACGGTTTTAAAAATAGCAAAAGTATTGAAGTTGAAGTAGGCTACCGTCCATTACAAGCCATGCAAATTGAAATATCGCCGGAATTTTCGGTTAGCAACGACAAGTTACAATATGTTGATCAAGTTGATTATTCTAGCGATAAACGTTATATTATGGGTACAATCAACCGCAAAACCTTAAATATGTCGATACGCTTGAATTACACGATTACACCTGATTTAACCATACAATTTTGGGGACAACCATTTATCGCCACTGGCGCTTATTCTGATTACAAATACATTACCAACAGTAGAGCCGACAAACTAAACGACCGTTTTGATTTATATACTACCAATCAGATTAACTATAACCCGGAAGACGAGGCTTATTTTATAGATGACAATCTGGATGGAACAAACGACTACAGCTTCGAAAAACCCGATTTTAATGTGAAAGAATTTCTCTCCAACCTTGTAGTACGATGGGAATACCGCCCCGGATCAGCGATTTATTTGGTCTGGTCGCAAAATCGAAGTGGATTTGAAAATATTGGTAAGTTCAATTTTAACAACGACATTGGAACACTTTTTGACGAGCATCCAAACAATATTTTTCTTGTTAAATTTTCGTACCGAATAGGACGTTAACTATTCTACGAAGGGTAATAAAAAAGGCGCAGTTTTAAGCTGCGCCTTTATATTTTCACCAATCGGGATTCTTTATTTTTTATTCAATTACATATGTGCTATTGGGTCTGCATTTCCGTCGGGGTCACCATTAACATACCCATCAGTAGTTATATTCCCACCAGTTGCTAAAAGCAATCCACAAACGTGAGGAGCTGCCATTGAAGTACCACTCATTGTAGCATATGCATCACCTTTGTAAGTAGAGAGAATTGAAACTCCCGGAGCACAATAATCGATAGGTGGATTTCCGTAATTAGAGAAAGAGGCAAAATAATCATTTACATCCATTGCCGAAACGGTATAAATATTAGGAGCATTTGCCCTTGCAGGCGAATGATTATTTGCATCGTCGCTTTCATTTCCTGCGGCCAAAGCAACGAGTACGCCTGAATTTGCTAATGCAATAACAGCATCATCAATCGGCTCGTACACACCGCCACCCAGGCTCATGTTTGCAACATCCCCTGTTTCTGCATTTGCAGCAACATAATCAACTCCGGCAATAATAACCGAGTAAGCACCTGATCCTTTTCGATCCAATACTTTAACAGGTACTACAGTAGCCCCGGCTGCAACACCAATAACTCCAATTTCGTTGTCAATGGCTGCAACAATTCCGGCACAATGTGTTCCATGACCATTGTCATCTTCAGGTGTAGTAGTTCTGCTTACAAATGTTGCTCCATTTACCTGATCTACATTCAAATCCGGATGGTTCATGTCGATACCTGTATCAATAATCCAAGCTTTATGGTCATTCATGTATGTCGCGCCACCGCCAACGCGCGTAATTCCATATGGTATTGTTTCTGCAGGAGGATCAGTAGGAACGGTTCCCGGCTTTTTCAATGTTACCATTTTGTCGGGGTACACACCTTTAATGCCATCAGCATTCTGAAGCTGCCTGGCATCCGATTCAGTAATGTTTACAACTATTCCTTCCAGAGCATAACTATAAACCATCTTAGGCTCTCCTAAATTAACTTTGGCAGCCGAACTAATGGTTTGCGCTTTTCTTAAAACTGCAAGATCGGCCTCCTCTTTATTTTTATAGGCCGATTTCAACCCTGTCGATTTCAGAAGCACGATATACTGACCGGGGATTACAGTCTCTGAATGTGTAATAAATTCAGTTTGTTCAGATATTACAGAAATTTCTTCCGCTTTTTCACACGATACAATCACGATGGCGATGACCATCAAAAGAAATATTAGATATTTTTTCATGATAATAAAAGGTTTATAAAATTAAACAGCGATTGGTTTTTCTACAATTTACATCATTACATTAAATAAAGCAAAAAATACCGATATGATTCTATTACCACAATCTAAATATCAAAAAGAAAGCCTTGTTGACAAACACTTACAGATCATTATTCTATTTATCTATCAAACTATTGTTAGCAATAAATAATTATATTATAAAAAAAACCTGCTCTCTTTCTGAAAGCAGGTTCACTATACTTATGAAATGAAATATTACTCGATGTATTTATTTTTCCCTGTTAACTCAACTTTGGTTGAAAGGACATTACTTGTTTCAACCCCCGGCTGACCTCCACCAACAAAAATGCTAAAAGTGCCGCTTTCAATAACCCGTTTATCTTCAGCTCCAATAATTGAAAACTGCCGCGGAGTAAGCTCAAATTCTACCGTTTTTGATTCACCGGCTTTCAGGTAAATTCGTTCAAATCCTTCCAACTGAAAGTTAGGTCGCGGAGTTGATGCGATTTCATCTTTTAAATACAACTGCACCACCTCTTCACCATCTCTGTTGCCGGAGTTTGTAATGTTTACCATTACATGAACGCTTTCGCCAACTTTTGCCTTTTTTCTAACTTTTATATCCGAATAAATAAAGGTGGTGTAGCTTAATCCATATCCGAAAGGATACAGAGGTTCACCCTCAAAGTATTTATACGTGCGTCCTGTCATATTATAATCTTCAAAAGCTGGGAGTTGGTCAACCGATTTGTAATATGTTACAGGTAATTTGCCTGCAGGATTATAATCACCAAACAGCACATCGGCAACTGCTGTACCACCTTCTTGCCCCGGATAACCGGCAGAAATAATAGCTTCCAAATTTTCGTTTGCCCAATTTACTGCCAATGCGCTCCCGTTCAAAAGAACCAATATCACTGGTTTACCAGTTGCTTCAACAGCTTTCATTAAATTGCGTTGCGTTTGGGGTAATTTTAAGTGAGTGCGGTCGCCACCGGCAAAACCATCCACCTGAATGGGCATCTCCTCTCCTTCCAAACGTTGAGATAGTCCGAGTACTAATACCACAGCATCTGCTTGTTTTGCCGCTTCAACTGCTTCTTGTTGCATAGTAGTATTGGGCATGGTCCACAACAGTTTGGCATCTCCGTCACCAAAATCATTTCTGTATTCGTAAACAAACTTATATTTCTTACCGGCTTCCAAACCAACCGCTTTTTCTTGATAAAAGGCATGATGTTCGGAGTTATGACTCAATATTTTTTCTCCTTCTAACCACACATCAAGCGATGGCATTCCCCAACACCCAATATTATATTGGCCACTCACCGGAGGAACCAAATAGCCGGTCCAGCGCACACTAAAGTCATCGTCGTTTAGTTCTGGTGTAGGAGCTTCTTTTTCCCAATAAAAATTAATGTCTTCATCAATTCTTGTAAATGCCGGTTTTCCGTCTAATTTAGCATTGTTAAAATACTCACCAACAACACCTTGTTTTCCTTCGGCGGTCATTAAATATTTTGCTGGAATTGCATGAAGATTGCTCACACCATCAGCTAAATGACTTCCTTCAGCAAATAAAATTTCAGTGTTTGTTAACTTTTTTTGCAAACCTTTTAACACCGTTATCGGATTTTTAGCAATCCCATTGTAGTTTCCAACCAGCGATTCCCAATTATCGGCATTAGGTCCAATTACAGCCAGTTTTTTAATATCCTTTGATAATGGAAGAATACTGTTTTCATTTTTAAGCAGGACAATACTTTTTTGCGCAGCTTCCAACGACAGATTATCATTTGCTGCCGATGTATTTACACTATAAGGTATTTTTGCATATTTTACATCCTTTTCATCGTCAAACATTCCCAATTTAAACCGAGCCAACAGCAATCGTTTAACGGCGGTATCCAATTCATCTTCAGTCAATAAACCTTTTTCAATCGATTCTGGCAAGTAGGCATAAGTTACTCCACAGTTTAAATCCGTTCCTGCCCGCACTGCAGCAGCAGCAGCTTCTGCTGGTCCTTTCGAAAAATCCTGAAATTCATAAAAGTCAGAAATTGCCCAACAGTCTGAAACTACATACCCTTTAAATCCCCAGTCGTTACGTAAAATAGAATACAACTCGGGGCTTGCACAACACGGAAAATCGCGAAATTGATTGTATGCTCCCATAACAGAATAAACATCTGCGTCTGTTACCAAAGTTCTGAAAGCAGGCAAATAGGTTTCTCTTAAATCAAGCTCACTCACTTTTGCATTAAATTCGTGACGCAATGGTTCAGGTCCCGAGTGCACAGCGTAGTGTTTTGCAGTAGCTACAACTTTTAAGTATTTTGGATCGTTGCCCTGCAAGCCCTTAACAAACTGAGCACCCAAAGCACCAGTTAAATAGGGGTCCTCTCCATATGTTTCATGGCCACGCCCCCATCTGGGATCGCGAAAGATGTTAATGTTAGGCGACCAGAAAGTTAATCCCTGGTACATTCCTCTTTTTCCGTTTCTTATAAACTCGTGATGTTTTGCACGTGCTTCGTCCGAAATAGCGGTTGCAACTCTGAACATTAAATCTTTGTCCCACGAGCCGGCAATAGTTATTGATTGTGGAAAAACAGTGGCATAACCTGCTCTGGCTACTCCATGCAAACATTCGTTCCACCAATTGTATTCAGGGATTTGTAATCGCTCAACAGCTTTAGCTGTATACAACAATTGATCAACTTTTTCTTGAACGGTCATTTGTGATACTAAAATATCAACGCGCTCTTCAAATGGCAAATTGGAGTTTAAAAACTCAAAGTTTTCGTCCTGTGCATAGCCTGTTATTGAAAATAACAATAATAAAAGACTTAGTGTGGTATTCTTCATAGGTACTTATTTGTTATATCTGTTCTGTTCTGGTCTGACAAAAATAATAAATTCAATTTATTATTACCGCAAATTTTAACGTATTTTCGTTTGAACTAAAAGATACGCAAATGAAAAAATATTTTGAGAAATATCTGGAGCTTCGTAATAAAATAGAAATACTTGCAGATAAACTTGAAAAACAACACAAAAGACATATAAAATGCAAAGTGGGATGCGATTTGTGTTGTATGGATTATAGTGTATTCCCCATTGAATTTCATTTTATTTTGAACCAATTAAGAGCACAATCGGAAACACCTCAAATAAATAAAAACACCACAGAAGAAGATTGTATATTTTTAAATAAAAACAAATGCTCCATGTATACCGAACGACCAATTATATGCAGAACACATGGACTGCCCTTACTTTTTGTGGGTGAAAATGGAGATTGGGAACTTTCGGCCTGCGAGTTAAATTTTACTGAATTCGACATGGAAGATTTTTCAGAGGAAAATACTTTTTCTCAAGACAAATTTAATAGCAAACTTTTTATGTTGAATAAAGCATTTATTGCTGATTTTGAAAAACAGCAATACAATGAGTTTGAATTGATTCCGATAAAAAAACTTAAGGAATATTTATAAACCAAAAAGAAGAATATGAAAAGAACAGTTATACTATTATTTGCACTACTTCTTTATTCAGGGGTAATTGCACAAAACGAAACAAAAATGGAAGATAACTCAAACAAACTTGCTGTTTTATGGACCAGTGGAGATCCTGAAGCAGCAGAAAAAATGGTATTTATGTATACTTACAATGCCAAACAACAAGGTTGGTTCGATGAAGTTGTGCTTATTATTTGGGGACCATCAGCCAAATTAACTTCTGAAAATCAGATGATCCAGGATTACATTAAAAAAATGCAGGAAGCTGGTGTTAAAACAGAAGCTTGTTTGTATTGTGCAAAAATGTACGGTGTAGATAAAAAGTTAGAAGATTTGGGAGTGGATGTAAAAGGTATGGGTGTGCCGCTTTCAAACTACCTAAAAGAGGGATGGAAGACTTTAAGTCTTTGACTTTACAAGCAATCAGCGGTCATCTCGAAATATAATAAAAAAGCATCTGTCTATTAAAAAACAGATGCTTTTAGTATATTTCTTCTTTCAATACTCGTCTTCGTTAAAAAAGAAATCGTCTTTACTTGGATAATCCGGCCAAATATCTTCAATGCTTTCGTACATCTCACCTTCATCTTCAATCTCCTGCAGGTTTTCAATAACTTCCAGAGGAGCACCCGAACGAATTGCAAAATCAATTAATTCATCTTTAGTAGCCGGCCATGGCGCATCTTCTAATTTCGATGCTAATTCAAGAGTCCAATACATGTGCTAAATTTTACGTGGTTAAACCCATTTTTACGTTGCCGCGAATATAATAAAAAAATGATACGAAAAATCTTTCCTAAAAATTTTTTTATCAATGTTTCCACGCGGTTTCTTCAACACTATTTATATTCCCCAGTTTTCGGGCTAATACAAATAAAAAATCCGACAAACGATTAAGGTATTTTACAATTTCAGATTGCACCGGATATTGTTCAGCAAATTCAACGATTCTACGCTCGGCTCTTCTGCAAACGGTGCGCGCCATATGGCACTGAGCCATTGACAGTTCGCCTCCCGGCAAGATAAAATTACGAAGTTCAGGTAAGTTCTCTTCAAGGCTGTCAATTTCCTTTTCCAACACTTCAATATCTTCCTGTTTTACTGCTAGATTGGCTGTCAAAGCATCTCCTTTTTCATCCGATGCCAATCGCGATCCTATGTTAAAAAGTTTATTTTGAATTTGTATTAATAAAGTCTTAATCTCATCCGGAATAGTGTATGACCTGATTACACCAATACATGCATTCAATTCGTCAACTGTGCCGTAGGCTTCCAATCTAGGATCGTACTTTTTTACTCTGTTGCCACCAACAAGTCCGGTTGTACCATCATCGCCGGTTTTAGTATATACTTTAAACTCTTTTTCCATTATCGTGAATTTTTTACCAAAACTATCAAAAAAAAATCCCGACAAACAAAGTTCCCGGGACAAGTTTTAACTTAATATCTACATTTAAAGTAGTCGTGATTCTCTTTTTTAATAAATAGGATTTTCGTTAATTATATCCGACTCCACTTCTCCATCTTTTAATCGAATAACACGATGAGCATGCAAAGCAATGTCTTCTTCGTGTGTTACCATTAACAAAGTGTTTCCTTTTCTGTGAATTTCGGCAAACAATTTCATGATTTCCTCCGAAATTTTTGAATCAAGGTTTCCAGTTGGCTCATCGGCTAATAACAGTGCCGGTTTGTTGACTAAAGCACGCGCAATAGCAACACGTTGGCGTTGACCTCCCGAAAGTTCGTTGGGTCGGTGTGTCATTCTATCATCCAGTCCAACATCAAGTAGCGTTTTCTCAGCCAAACGTTTCCGTTCTGCCTTTTTAATACCTGAATAAACCAGTGGAAGCATTACATTTTCAAGAGCTGTATTACGCGGTAATAAGTTAAAAACCTGAAATACAAAACCGATCTCAGAATTCCGGATTTCGGCCAGATTATCATCTGACAAGCGACTTACATCTTTGTTATTTAATACATATTTTCCGCTGGTTGGAGTGTCAAGACAACCTATAATATTCATCAGTGTTGATTTTCCTGAACCGGAAGCTCCCATAATTGCAACATATTCTCCTTTATGAATAGTTATGGAAACTGATCGTAACGCTCGTACAATCTGAGTACCTACCTTGTAATTTTTTACAAGATTTTCTATTTCAATAATTTTGTCGTTCATGGTTTATTTTTTCAATTGGTCGTTTGGTTTTATTATTCATTACAATAAAACCCAAACGATTTTTTTTATAAATATATCCCTTTCAAATTAGTTTTAAGGTCTTTCTAATATTTTTTAAGATTTGTTATCATAAGTTACGAATCGGTTCATAACAAAAACTATACCTATTTAACTAAATTTTTGAATAATTATTTCGCTTCGTAGTTTTTTATATAAAATAGCGAATAAGTATATTTGTTCCATGCCAGATTTTCTCGATCAGGAAATAAAATTCTTACCCGGCGTTGGTCCAAAACGTTCGGAAATATTAAGTAAAGAACTGAATATAAAAACTTTCGGGGATCTTATTTATTATTATCCTTATAAATACATCGACCGTACCAAATTTTACAAGATATCGGAAATTCATACCGAAATGCCATTTATACAAGTAAAAGGTGTAATTAAATCGATTGAAACCGTTGGTACCGGAGCTAAACAACGGTTAAGTGCGCGATTTTACGACAGTACAGGAAGTATTGAATTGGTTTGGTTTAGAGGAATTAAATGGCAAATTGAAAACTTAAAACAGTTTAAAACCTACACTGTTTTCGGAAAACCATCGCTTTTTGGAGGAAAAATAAGTGTTGTTCATCCCGAAATTGAGTCGGAAGAAGAGCAACAATTAAAGCCATCGGGACTATTCCAGGGCTATTATATTACCTCTGAGAATATGAAAAAGAAGTATCTGAACTCAAAATCGATACACAAATTTCAGTTAACATTAATAAGTTTAGCCAAAGGAAAGATAAATGAAACGCTGCCTGATTCTTTAATCTCGAAACTGAAATTAGTGTCGTTAGAGAAGGCACTTGTTACGATTCATAAACCGGAGAATAGTGTTGATTTAAAAAATGCTACGTTTCGTTTGAAATTTGAAGAGCTATTTTTTATTCAGCTTAAGATACTTGCCATAAAGCATAATCGTGATAAAAAGTTCAAGGGTTTTCATTTCGAAAAAGTCGGTTATAATTTTAATACATTTTACGACAAATTTTTGCCCTTTGAACTTACCGGTGCACAGAAAAAAGTAATAAAGGAAATTCGGCGTGATGTAAACCGAAACGCCCAAATGAACCGCTTGTTGCAAGGCGATGTGGGAAGTGGAAAAACGCTGGTAGCACTTATGACCATGCTTTTGGCTATGGATAACGAGTTTCAGAGTTGTTTGATGGCTCCAACCGAAATATTGGCTCAACAACACCACCAGTCCATTACCAAATTTTTACAGGGGATGAATATCAATGTTGGATTGTTAACCGGATCAACCAAAGCAAAGGAACGTAAAGTGATTCACGCAGCGTTGCAGTCGGGCGAAATGCAAATTATTATTGGAACACATGCGTTAATCGAAAATACAGTAGTTTTTAAGCGACTTGGGTTGGTAATAGTGGACGAGCAGCATCGGTTTGGAGTAGCTCAACGTGCCAAACTTTGGGAAAAGAATGACTTAATTCCACCGCATATTCTGGTAATGACCGCCACTCCTATCCCGCGAACTCTGGCAATGACCGTTTATGGCGATTTAGATGTATCGGTAATTGATGAATTACCACCGGGAAGAAAACCCATTCAAACCATGCATTTTTTCGAAAACCGGAGAAAACAGCTCTACAATTTTTTACAACAACAAATTAACAAAGGCACACAGGTTTATATTGTTTACCCTTTAATTTCGGAGTCGGAGAAAATGGATTTCAAAAACCTGGAAGAAGGATTTCGAAATGTATCAGAGGTTTTCCCAGATGCTAAAATTAGTATGGTACATGGAAAAATGAAACCTGCCATAAAGGAGAATGCCATGCAGGCTTTTAAACGTGGCGAAACCCAAATTATGGTGGCTACAACCGTAATTGAAGTGGGTGTTGATGTACCCAATGCAGCGGTAATGGTTATTGAAAGTGCCGAACGGTTTGGGTTATCACAATTACACCAATTGCGTGGCCGTGTTGGGCGAGGTGCTGAACAATCGTATTGCATTCTTATGTCTTCGTATAAAATTAGCACCGAAAGCCGGAAACGATTAGAAACGATGGTGCGAACCAACGATGGTTTCGAAATTGCAGAAGTTGATATGAAACTTCGTGGCCCGGGCGACCTGGAAGGCACACAGCAAAGTGGAATAGGATTCGATCTTAAAATTGCCAATTTAGGAAAGGATGGACAAATATTACAATTAGCCAGAAATGTAGCTGGTGATCTGTTAGATGAAGACCCATTTTTGCAAAAGGAAGAAAACAAACTGCTACTTCGCAATCTGCTTTCAAAAAAAGATACAAATTTCGACTGGAGTTCAATCAGCTGATCTATTTTAAAATTTTCAGATAGAATATAAATCACTACATTATAAAATGAAAAAAGTACAACTGCCATCGTCGGATGTAAAAATTACGCCAATTACTTTTGGAGCCTGGGCCATTGGAGGCTGGTTTTGGGGAGGTGCTGAAGAAAATGAATCGGTAAAAGCCATTGAAGCTGCCATTGCAAACGGAATGACAACAATAGACACAGCGCCTGTTTATGGCTTTGGACAAAGTGAAGAATTTGTAGCTAAGGCCATAAAAAATAAACGAAACAAGGTAGAAATACTCACCAAGTTTGGCCTTGTTTGGGATAAAAAATCGGGGCACATTCATTACGAAAAAACATTCGATAATCAGGGAAACGAAGTGTCCTTGTATCGCCTGGGAAGCAAAGAAAGCGTGATAGAAGAATGCGAAAACTGTTTGCGTAGGCTGGGAACCGACTACATCGATTTGTTCCAGCAACATTGGCCCGATAATTCAACACCTGTTGAAGAAACAATGGAAGCCCTTGAAATTTTAAAAACACAAGGAAAAATACGTGCTGGTGGAGTAAGCAATTATTCAGCAAAAGAAATGACCGATGCCGAAAGATTCTTTCAACTTTCGTCAAATCAGGTTCCGTACAGTATGGTAAATCGTGGAATTGAGGACGAAATTGTTCCATATTGTACATCAAATAATAAAGCGATAATAGTCTACAGTCCTTTGCAACGTGGCGTTTTAACAGGAAAAATAACTACGGATTATAAATTTAATGAAGGAGATCATCGTCCGTCAACACCATTTTTTCAAGAGCCTAATCTTTCAAAAATCAATCAGTTTCTTGCTGAAATAAAACCGATTGCCGTTGCAAAAAAAGCAACAATAGCCCAGTTGGTATTAAAATGGACACTTCAACAATCTGGAATCACATGTGTACTTGCCGGAGCACGGAACGAAAAACAAGTACTTGAGAACCTAAAAGCAGTTGAAATCGAACTTTCGACAGAAGAACTCGACTTTATCCAAAGCAAACTTGATAAGTTAACACTGAAACTATAACTCTACTTTAAGATACCAGATTGAAGAATTTTTGTTGAATTAAACGGGTAATTTCGCCTGGTTTTCCGGTTCCTATAAGCTGGTTGTCGACTTGAACAACCGGTGTTATTTCACTTCCCGTTCCGGAAATAAAAACTTCATCCATCTCAAATAGTTCCTCTTTTGTAAATAGTCGCTCCTCAACAGGAATATTGTTTGAAGTGCAAATTTCAAGTACCACTTTTCGGGTAATTCCGGGTAAAATTAAATTAGACAGCGGGCGGGTAATAAGTGCTCCATTTTTTACTGCCAGCACACTTGAATGTGTTGCTTCAGTTATACTTCCGTCGCGCACAAGAATACACTCTCCTGTCCCATTTTCAACAGCTTTATTGTAAAGCATTGTATTTGGAAGCAGAGAAACTGATTTAATATCACAGCGCTGCCAACGAATGTCGTCGTGTGTTATCACTTTTATACCCACTTCAAGCTTATCGGTTGCCGATGGCAGTTCGAAAGCAAATACATAAACAGTTGCTTGAATATCCTTAGGAAAGTGATGGACTCTTTTTTCTACACCACGGGTAATTTGTAAATAAATTCCCGCATGTTTATCAAGCATTCTATTTTGAATAAGTAATTCCTGAAAAATAGACTTCAGTTGATCTGTTTCCGGATAAGAAATCTGAATTTCGGACAAACTGCGCACTAAACGATCCAAGTGGTCCTGATACCGAAAAGCTTTACCATTATAATATTTGGCTACTTCGTAAATGCCATCAGCAAAAATAAACCCCCGGTCATTTGGCGATATTTTGGCCTCTTCTTTAGGCAAAAACTTACCGTTTAAAAACACTATTTCGTCCATTTATAAAATCGCTTTTGAATGAATTTCGAAATTAGAATTAATCTTGCAAATAAAAAAAGAGAGATAGAAATTAATCTAACTCTCTTATTAATGGTACCCTGGACGGGATTCGAACCCATGACCTACTGCTTAGAAGGCAGTTGCTCTATCCAACTGAGCTACCAAGGCATCCTTATTGCAAAATTGCGGTGCAAAAGTATAAATCAAATCTCAAAAAACAAACTTCAATTCAAAAATTTAATGAATATATAGGTGCTTTCCCATGATTCTTAGGATTTACAATAAATTAATTCCGTTTGCTTTGCATTCCTTTTTCATTTCATTGGGCCAAATACTCGACTGAATTTCGCCAATATGCGCTTTACGCAAGAAATACATGCATAAACGCGACTGACCAATACCACCTCCAATACTTAACGGAAGTTCGTCGTTTAAAAGCATTTTGTGCCACATTAACTCTTTGCGTTCCTCTGCCCCCCTTATTTTTAGCTGTTTTAACAAGGCGTCTTTATCTACTCGAATTCCCATCGAAGAAATTTCAAAGGCACGATTCAGAACATTATTCCATAATATAATATCACCATTCAATCCTTTAAAACCATCAACAGTTGTTGTGCTCCAATCATCATAGTCGGGTGCGCGTCCATCGTGTATTTCACCGTTTGGCATTTCGCCGCCAATACCAATTACGAATATTGCACCGTGTTTTTTAGCTTCCTTTGTTTCTCGCTCAAACGGAGTTAAGTCAGGGTATTTAGCGGCAAGTTCCTCGGTATGAATAAAGGTAATCTCTTCGGGTAATTCAGGTACAATATTCGAATAGGTTTCACAAATATTAAATTCAGTACGAACCAACGAAGCATAGATTTTACGCACTGCATATTTCAAAAAATCAAGATTTCTGTCATCAGCAGAAATTACGCGTTCCCAGTCCCATTGGTCAACGTATAAAGAATGAATGTTCGTTAATTCTTCATCAGGCCGAATTGCATTCATATCCGTATAAAGTCCAAACCCTTCCTTTATTTCCAACTCGGCCAGCGCCAAACGTTTCCATTTTGCCAACGATTGTACGATTTCTGCAACGTCTTCATTCAAATCTTTCATGGGGAAAGAAACGGGACGCTCAATGCCATTTAAATCGTCGTTAATACCAGTGCCCTTTTTTACAAAAAGTGGCGCAGTAACCCTTCTTAAACGAAGTTCAGAAGCTAGGTTAAGTTGAAAAAAATCCTTAATTTGTTTAATAGCCTGTTCGGTTTGAGCCAAATCTAAAATCGAATGATAATCTTTTGGAATTGATAGTTTCATAAAATGTAAGTTGTCGGAAAACGTTAGTTCGAAGTCCGTATAAATAATATTTACTGTCTGTTTAAAAGCAAATATATAATTCTACTTTTAATTTAAAACAAATCCATTCACAAATATTTCAAAATAATTATTTTAAGAAAAATTGCTCCGGAATGCTATTTTTGCAGCAATAAATTATGGCAAATTTTAGCAAAAATATCCCACGGCTTTATCTGGTTAAAATCTCGAAATGGTTTAACATGGTTATGCCTATTGTTGTGCTTTTTTACCAGAGCAACGAAATGGGGATGCAAGAAATTTTTGTATTAAAGGCTATTTATTCCATTGCCATCGTTTTTATGGAAATTCCATCGGGTTGGATGGCCGATGTTTGGGGGCGTAAAAAAACTTTAGTTTTAGGCAGTATACTTGGAAGTGCAGGTTTCTTGCTGTATAGTTTTTCGTATGGATTTTGGGCGTTTGTTATTGCCGAAATTATATTGGGAATAGGCCATTCATTTGTTTCGGGAGCCGATTCGGCCATGCTTTATGATAGTTTAAAAGCCGATAATAAAACGGGGAAATATACGCGCGAAGAAGGGCGGATTACATCGGTTGGAAACTTTGCTGAAGCTATTGCTGGTGTAGTTGGTGGATTTTTAGCCGCCATAAGTTTACGCACACCTTTTTACTTTCAATTTGCAGTTGC
>JBFFMM010000016.1:0-25761 GCA_041554075.1 Draconibacterium sp.
GTGTTTAACGAAATTAACATCCGCAATTCGGGAATGTGGTTGATAATACTAAAATTAGTATTTAGCCGCTCTGCAATTGTTCCATAACCATGTTCATCAGTAAATTTAACGGCAAAAGATTCCTGCGAACTAGAGTTCCCTGTATATTCGGTGTAATATTCGCGTTCCCAGTAAGGTGCATTGGCAGAATACGATTCGGTATAAAACCAGGCTCCGGTTATGTTGAAAGAAGTGCGAAGTGCTTCAATGGTTCCGGTATTTAAACTGTATTCCACTCCTTTTTTAATTCTGCGGTTGGCATTTCGATATACCGAATAGGTTCTGAAAGTTACGTCATCTTCGTATCCAACGGCAACTGCATTTCCTGTTGTTTCGTCGTTGTAATAAATTCCCTCTCCCGAAACATAATAAGGATTCAAACCGGCATCAATGGTATTGTAATCGCGGAATGCAATTGGATAATATGTCCGGTCAAGATCAAATCCACCGGTAAATTTTTCGTAAAAAAGAGTGACTCTTCCTTTTACTTTTTTTATTTGGAAATCCAGTCCTGTTTCATATTTATTGCCTTTTGAAGGATTTAAGTTATAATTACGGGTGTCTTCTACCACATCAGTAGTGTAAACAATCAGATCGGGGTAGTAATTAAAACTTTCTACATCGTTGTATTTTTTATCCGGATACAAATGGTTTAGTGTTGGAGCTTTTGTAGTTTGTCCGTATCCAAACCTAAAACTTAAATCTCTGAAAAGTGAGTTGTTTTTGCGGTTCAGTATTCCATATTTGATATTAATCCTTGGATCAATGCCAATACTTCCATTTGTTTTAAACAAACCGTCGGGCTGTATATTATCCATTCGTAAACCAGCCATAATGTTTAATTCAGTTGTCCCCAAATCGAGGATTATTTTGTCTTCAGCAAAAAGTGAGAATTGATTTAGTGACGGAATATCAGTAAATGGGCGAGGGCGTGTACCGCCTCTTGATGGCGGTTTTGTGGGATCAAATATTCTGCCGGCGCCATTGTTGCCAGTTGTTCTCCATTCGGCACCCAGCATAATATTATTGGTAAGTATTCCTGTCTTTTTAAACAGCTTTGCTTTAAGTTTTGAATAGACATTAAATGGTTGTCCGTCGTATGTAACCTCAGAATAATAGCCTGATGGGCCATATTGAATTTCGTATTCACCATCTTCGGTAGCGGTAGAGAAAAAATTAGGGCCACTTGATGATTGTTCCCATATTTTTTCGAATCCTTCCTGCCAGGTTTTATCAAAACCAAAATCAAATGAGAGGTTGGTTATATACGGTTTGTCGAGCGACCAATTAGCTGTTAAATTGGATCTGAATTGTTGATCTTTAGAATGGTTTTCTTCTTCCAAAATCATATCTGGATCCCATTTTTTACCATCCAGACTATTTATAAAGTCCAGCTTAACATCGAGTTGCAGCGGTGATTTTCCTCTGAAAAATGTTTTTGAGTATTTTGTTGTGGCGTTTATTCGTTTATAAAGGTCTGTTTGTTCTACCAGATTTTTATAGGATTGTGTGTACCCAAAATCGACATTAATTACGCCTAAATCTTTTTGTAAAAGATAACCTTTCCCTAAATAGGCTTGTTTTGTATGTGGATCGGTCTGCAGTTTTACATTGTATGGTGATCCACCGGCTTTTGTTTTTATATGAACTGCTCCTGATGTAAGGTTTCCATGTTCGGCCGATGGAATTCCAACATCAACAGTTATGGATTCAATATTATCAACAGATATGGATCGCAAATCAACACCTGTTCCTGCAACAGATTGAAAACCACCCTGAATACTTTGTTGCATGTTGCCATCATTGGATAGAGGAATATTATCGACAATTATTGATGTTCCTAAGGCGCTGTTAACATCGTCACCTATCTCGCGAATACTTATTTTACCCGGTTTTGATAAATCAGGATTTTCAGAAATATTACCCGGAATAAGCTGCATCACATCTTTTATGCTAGAGGCTTGTACATGGTTTATTGCTTCACTTCTTATTTTGGAAGATGTAGCTCAGTTTTTTGAACTTTCGGCAGTAACCAAAACTTCCTTTAATCCGAGAGATTGTTGCTGAAGTTTAATCTTTAAATCAACATCCTTTTTTATGGTCATGTTAAGCGAGTACTCGGTGTATCCAATGTAGCTTACCTTTAAAGTATATGCGCCAATGGGAACTGCACGAATGGTAAATTCTCCTTTTTCGTTTGAAGACGTTCCAATTGAAAGTTCTGGGAAAGCTATGTTGGCATAAATAACTGGCTGTTTTGTTTCTGCATCGGTAATAATACCTGATACTGTAACCTTTTGTTGGGCTACGGTCGGTAAAATACACAGCAAACAAAAACAAAGTGTGAACAAATATTGAATGGGCTTTCCTGACATGGAGTATTGCGTAAACAATTTGAAAAAGTATAACATCATCCGAATTCCGATAGTCATCGAAATCGGATGACGTTTTTAGTTGATTGATTTTTACTTTATCGCTATTTTATTTATGTAACGTTTGCCTTTTACAACCGAGTGTACAATATAAATTCCGGTTTGGAACTCAGTGTTGTTATATTGTTGCATCTGGCTATTTGGCTCAGTTAACGAAACTAACTTTCCGGTAATGGAATATAGCGCACATCGTTCAATTTCTCCATCAGTTGAAACCAGTTTTACAGCCGATGGCTCGTACATTACGTTTAATTCTGCTTTGGATATTGTTAACGGAATAGACGTGGTTAATTCGAGATCAGAAAGCGCAACTTTTGCGACTACACTTTTAGCAAGAACATACAGTGAATCGTTTAAAACTCCACCAATACTGAATATTGTTGTTCCCGGAACCGCAGCATCTTGCCAATTTGTTCCCCAGTCATTCGTGAATTTCGACTTGGACGTAGATCCCATACACAGAAATGAGTTGTTATCGAATTTATATACATCGTTTGTGCCTGATATTCCTTCGAATTTGGTAAAAGTTTCACCACCGTCACTTGTCATAAATACACCATCGCTGGTTGTTGGAATATAAAACTCCTGACTGCTTACCATGTGAATGGTTTTTAGAAAAATACTGCTGTCACCTGCGTTGGCCGAAACCATATTCGGGTAAAGATCGATTAAGGTAGTACCTGCATCAACTGTTTTTACTAATATTTTATTCCCCGCAATATAACCGGTATCACCTGTAAATTCAATATCATTTACATAGGCTACTCCATAATCCTGTGTTATTCCAATCCATGATTCACCTCCATCAACTGTTTTAAATACGCGGCTTCTATCTTTCTTTTTTCCTTCTGTTACATCCTCGTACCAATTGCCCCAAACATAGGCTATGTTCTCATTTACACATTCAACGGTGTATGGATTAAAACCCCAACATTCATCAAGCTGTGGATTTAATGTAGGATCGTTTCCTTCGTTTTCTCCAATTTTTGATGCATCAATTAACATTGATGTTTCCCAATCGTCGATAGTTATTAATAGTAATCCCTCCATGTATAAATCGTTAACCGAATCAATTTCAGAAAGGTTGCCAATTTTAAATCTTCGAACTGTTGCGTATGCATTTGATCCGTTTGAACTGATGTCGTTAAAATCAATATCAACGTCTTCATAATAATCATTCGGTAAAACAGATGTTTGCCAGGTTAAACCACCATCTGAAGTATATCTGCAATTTTCTCCACTTCCTCCAATTACTGCATTATTCTCATCAAAAATGGCCATTTTCATCAGGTTCTCGTTATTTGAGAGATCAACCGTTGACCATTGAGGTGATTTGCTGATAATATCTGCAATGGCACATTTATAGGCTTTTGATTTGGCAAGTCCGTAAATTGTGTCGCCAAAAACACCGCCAATTTTGTAACAAGTAGCTCCTGGATAACAATCTGTCCAGGTTACGCCGTTATCGGTAGATAATTTTGATTTTGTTGCACTTCCCAAAGCAATAAGAGTAGAATCGTTTACTACAAGAAGATCATTTGAACCACCTGTTAGTACGGGTAATTGTGTGAAAGTTTGTCCTTCGTCATCTGTTTTGAATATACCATCGGTGGTTGTTGTTACATAAAAACTTTGTGGCGAAACAAAGGTGATGTTATTTACATATAAATTACTGTCGGTACCCACAGCCAAATTCGGATAAATATCGATTACTGTATCGCTAACTAAATTGGTGATGTATAAATTTTTCAGACCTCCAAATGCAGCAATTGAGTCCTTTATTTCAACACAATTAACAATGCTTGATCCCAAATCAGGAGTAAGTTTCCACCAGGTAGTTCCTCCATCGTTTGTGCTAAAAACGGCTCCTCTTGTAACTTTTTTACCTGTTGTTTGATCGTACCATCCACAATAACCAATTATTGTGTCTTTGTTTACGGCACCAATTGCAAATATGTCTTTTGCATATCCACCTTCAGCGTTCGGATTTACAGAGACGTCATCACCAAAACCAGCTGAATTGATATCGAGAGCTTCCCAGGTGGCTCCCATGTCGGTACTTTTTAAAAGAACACCAGAAACATAAATATCTGTATATCCTCCCGAAGGATTGTCGATGATTTTTGATCTTCTGGAAGACATAAACAGCACGTCTTTTCCTTGTCCCATTCCAATAAAATCATATTCCGGATCGAACATGGTTTTATTTTGCCAGCTTAAACCACTGTCTTCCGATTTTACTAAAGTATTATCGTAGCCAATAATAACCGAAGATCCATTTTCAGTGTTAACAGTCATTCCTTTTAGAGTTTTGTCTGGTGCAATCGTATCGATTCCCCAGTTAAACGTGGCTTCCTGAGCGTTTCCCAAAAACGCCATCAAGCTAAAAATAAGTAGTAAAGTAAAATTTTTCATACGCACTTTTTATAGGTTATTTAAACTTCCATTTTTATTTTTGTTTCATTCTTTCAACTTCTTCCGAAAAATCAAACATATTCAGAACTTTGCCTTTTCTTCCGTTTGAGTAAGAAATTATTAGTGTATCGCTTAATAAGGCTTGTTCGATATTTGCCACATTTGTCATTGAATCAACATAAGTAATTTCGGCAATTTCCATAAAACTTGTATCCAATTCGGTTTTAAATTCAACAATTCCATCGTCGTTTGATAGATGACTCACAATATACGAGAATCTGCTTCTTAATTTGCTATTGTCTCCCAAAGGCAGTGTATAGGTTTTTATAACATCGTCGGTGTAATCTTCCCGGTAATTAAAGTCTTTCTCGAAAGGCGTGAATAGCAAACTCAGGTATTCTTCTTTTGAGATGGTAAAGTATTCCGGCTTACCTGATATTCCATAGCCCAACTCCAGTTTGCGAGGTCCTTGAGTGGTTTCAAATGTATATTCTTCCGATTCAATTAAAGCGAATAATTCTTCCTTATTTTCAATTTCTGAAGGAAAGTAGATTTTAACAATAACAGGACACGCGAATTCAGAAATAAGGCCTGCTGCTTTTGTTTCTTTCCCTAACATAGCGCCCAGGTAGTTGAAGTCGTAGCTGTCGAAAAAGTTTTCGAGTTTTAATGAAATACCATATACTGTGTCTATATCTTTATTCAATGGTTTTAGTGTTGTCTTCTGAGGAGTAAAAAGTAATTCCTGAATTTTTTCTTCGTTCAATCGGTCCGAATCGTAATACATTTTTACCCGATTATGTTTTACATAGGTTGCAACGCCATAAACGCCATCAACGGTTTTCATCTTATTGGCAAAAGCCATCGAGCTTCCGTAACATTTTATGTTTTTTAGCCCCGATTGAGTAAAAATAGCAGCACTTTCAATTTCTTCAGGTTCACCCCATTTTATGTCAATGGTTGGCACTTCCCATAGTTTACCAACAAATACACCCAGCGCCACCAGCACAACAGTTGCAATTATTGGAAGCCATTTAAGTTTTTTGCGTTTATTAATGGTAAGTGTATTATCTACCGGACAAACCAATAAACAATCGCCACATAAGTTACAATCAACATCTTTAACCACTTTTAACGATGCAACATCGATGGCCTGCGGGCATTTTTTTGTACACAGTTGACAGTCGATACAACTTGAAGTATTACGGGTTATTTTAGTCAGCGGGAAGAACTTGCTTTTTTGTCCCAGCAACTCTATAGCATAGCCTCCAACACACGCCACAGCAAGTGGCCACACATAACTTATTTCAACTCCGGCTTTTAACAGAATGAGGTAAATCCCCAGTGTTGCAATAAAAAATAGTGAGAATTTAAAAATATTGGAAATAGCTCCAAGCGGACAAAGATATTTACACCAAAACAAACGGATAAATACCGATCCAAATACAACAAGAACAATTGTAATTATGGCGTAAAGTACTACTACGTCGGTATTAAAACCAGATGCTAAAGCAAAGTAGGGGTCGAATTTTTTACAAAAAAGTTCGTTGGATTGTAGTGTGTAGTAAATGGTAATAAAAAGCAAAATGTATTTTAACGAACGTAAAATTTTATCGAATATACCTTTTATTGTATATCTGATTTTAAGTTTGTCACCAAGTCGTCCGAGCCACTCACTTACTGTGCCGATAGGACAAATGTACGAACAGAACAATTTGCTAAACAACAGCACTCCCGCAAATAGCAAAATGCCCATTACAATTTGAGCACTTGTCATGGTACACGAAAGTGCCTGACTTAAAAGATAACTACCTAAGGCCTGTAAGCCTCCGAAAGGACAATATGCCTCGAAATCGGGTGTGGTTACATTGACCATTTTTGGCATAAAAGCCAAAATCAGAATAAATAAAATAACTCCCCACTGCACAGCTAGGCGTGGCCAGTTGGTACCTTTGGTTTTTAATTTCATCGTAAAATATGCTAAAAACAGGTTTGCTACAATTTACTAAAAACCTGTTTATTTAAAAATTATAGTCTTCCAAATGAATTGACATCAGATAAATGGTGCCTTTCTCTCAATTCGATCAAAGCTTGTTCTTTTCGAATTTGTTTTTTATTAAAAGAACCAAGGTCTGCATGTTTCCCCATTACAATACCAACACAAATGGCAGCAGCAAAAACAGCAGCAATTTGAAGGTATTTTGAAAAATCAAACGGCGAACGCCTTTCAACTGAAACGAATTCCTTTTTATCGATAACTTTATCAACAAGTCCAACAGGAACAACAGCATCAATGTCTAAAGATGCAAGTAGTTTATCTGCAAGTAAATCAAAAGTATTTTGGTCTGATTCAATTCCAAATTTCTTTTGTAGTTCGCTATTTTTTATCTGATTGTTATTCATTCTTGATATTTAAGACGAAAATGAAAATTAAATCCGGCGCTTTAAAGCAAAAATATTTTAAATTATTTGTTATTGAGCTGATTTCTCCGCGAACAATTTGCTTTGTTGCAGTATTGACATTGGTTTCCAGCTTCCATCATTTCAAGCAATAAATTATCGAGCAATACAATTTGTTCCTCGTTACATACGCTTTTTATATTTTGGAAATGCGTTACGGTTTGTCTTTTTACTGCAGTATGGTATTTTCCTATTTTATCAGTTAAACTTTTTAGCACTTCTTCTGAAGGATTTTCGGATGAAAGTTCTTTTACAAGTTCGAAGTTGGTTTCACATTGTATATCAATTAACACCTGGTAATTGCGAAATACTTTTTGATCCAGTTCAATTATTTTTTTAAACTGTTCTTCCGATAATTTCAGTTCCTCCTTTAAGTATTCATCAGAATTGTAGGCATCCGTTGTTTCTGCTTCCTGAGTTTGATTCATGTATAAAAATGTGGCAAATGCCGATAAGTTGATGATCAGCAAAAAAATATTCAGCCATTTTATGGTTTGTTGTTTCTTTTCCATTTTTTCAGGAATTAAGTTTTAAAAATTCTGTTAGCTTACGTTTTAAGTTCTTTTTAGCACGATATATAAGAGATTCCACCGAATCGATGGATATGTTTAGTTGTTCACAAATTTGTTTTTGAGATAAGCCTTCAAATTTGTGTAAGAGTAAAACTTTTTTTTGATTGTCGGGGAGTTGGTCGATTAAGCGGTATAGGGTTGCAATATTCTCTTTGTGTTCAAGTAGTTTGGCGGGGGTAAGTTTTTCGATAAATTCTTGGCGTTCCATATTCTGACCGAAAGAGTCAGAGGATTCATTGTTGGCTTTTGCCGGGTTTTTTTTTCGTAAATAACTAATGGATTTATTGTATGAGATTTTATAAATCCACATGGTTAAATCGTCCTCATTCTGAACGTATTGGCACGATCTGAAAATTTCCAGAAATACATCCTGGAAAATGTCTTCGGCGTCGGAGGTGTTGTTTACAAGGCGGAAAGCTGTGTTGTAAACAAGCTGTTTGTATTTATTGATTAGTTTCCTAAATGCGAGGTTATTATTTTTTTGTATTTCCTTAATTATTTGACTATCAGTCATTGGAAATGGAGTAGGTAGTTAGTCAACTGTAACTTTATCCGAATTATGATATACCTTCATTTCTTTTAGCTTTGAAATGGCTTCTTCTCTTGTCAGGAAGAAATCTCCATCATTTTCATCCCATGTTTCACCTTTCGAGATCCCCATTTTAGTGCAGCCTTCTACCTCGGCAAGACTCACCGATTCCAATGCCTTCATTTTTACGGCATCTTTCCCAATTTGAACAACTTTAGCTTTAATAGCTTTTCCTTTGACAGGTTTATCGTCTTCGGTAACCTGTACTACCAAACCATAACATATTTTCCCTTCTTCAACCCACTCCGGCATTTTTGCTTTTAATTCAGCACTCATTTCAACTTTTTCTTCAGTGTAAGAATAGGATGCAACTTCATCCGATTTTTTTGATGAGTTACAACTGGAAAGAAAAAGGACTAAAAGAAAGGTTACGGTTAAAAAATAGTTTTTCATTTTTATTATTTTTTTGAAGTTGGTTTTTTTATTTCGACAGAATTACCGCAGTGTTAACGATGTAATTATAGTTACCGGCGTTAATATGTCAGAATATCTGTGTGTAAAAGTAATAATATCTTTAAAATATGATTGAGTTGGAGCAAAATGTTTAAATAAAAATAAAGCCGCATTCTTGTTTTTCAACAAAAATGCGGCTTTAATATTATGTTATTAAGCGTGTTGCTTACAAACTAGAATCCGTTAATGATTCCAATAAAATCTTCAGCTTTAAGGGCTGCTCCACCAATTAAACCTCCGTCAACATCTTTGTTGGCAAATAATTCTTTTGCGTTACTTGGTTTACAACTTCCACCGTAAAGGATTGAAGTTCCTTCAGCTACTTCTTCGCCAAATTTAGCAGTAATAGCAGCACGAATGTTTGCGTGCATATCTTGCGCTTGTTCTGAACTTGCAGTTACGCCAGTTCCGATTGCCCAAATTGGTTCGTAAGCAATTACTATTTTCTTGAAATCCTCAGCAGAAAGTTGGAATACAGTTTCTTCCAATTGATTTACAACATATTCGTTGTGTGTTCCGGCTTCACGAATATCCAAAGCTTCACCACAACAATAAATTGGAGTTAATCCGTTTTCTAAAGTCAGGGCAACTTTTTTGTTTAAAATTTCGCTTGTTTCACCATAGTATTCTCTGCGTTCCGAGTGGCCCAGAATTACGTATTCAGCACCTGTAGATTTTACCATTTCAGCCGAAACTTCACCGGTAAAAGCACCTTTTGCTTCAGCAGCACAGTTTTGTGAAGAAACACCAATTCGATCAGTGTTAACAGTTTCAACAACTTTTGTAATGTGTGTGAACGGAACACCCAATACCACAACTACATCTTTAGCACCTTTTTCAGCAACAATGGTATCAACGGCTTTTGCCAACTCAACACCTTCTTGAACAGTAGTGTTCAATTTCCAGTTTCCTGCAACTATTTTTTGTCTCATATTATTGAATTTTAGTTTTTTAGATATTTTAGAATCGCTCACAAATTTAGCTGATTTCTTCAATATACAATTAGATGAAAATTTAGTTTTTTTACAATTAACTATTTGTTCATTCAAGTTGGAAGCGAGTAGCACGAAGTTGGAAGTCAACTGATAAATTTCTTTTGCAACTCCATATTCGTTATTGTGAACATTATTCCCCCATAAATTCCGCCTGAAATTCTTCGGGCGTAGGAATGTCGTTGTAATGCCATTTCCCGATTACATTTCCATCTTTTAATACCAGCAGTCCCGGATTTGAACGAATAATTGTTTTTAATGTAATCTCGTCGCAATTAAAAAATTCGTAAGGAGCATTGTTTGCTTCGGCAAAAGCCATTGACTCTTCATACACACTCGATGTGAGGCAAATAAACGATAAGTCTTTTTCCAATGCCCAATTGGCCAGCGTATTGATTTTATCCTGCGATTTTGTTGCCGAATTTGAAAGGTTGTACGCTACCAGCATAAAAACATAATTCTCGTCGTAAATAAAAAAGTCGATAATGTTTTCGCCATCAGGAGTTTCAATCCGAAAGTCGTGAATTGGAGCTTCGTAACCTTTCTGCACCAATTTCGATTCCAGATTATCATATTCCCAGTTAATCGTGTCTTTCCATGGATAATTTTCTTCGGTGAACTTTTTAACCTCGCCGGTATTTTTGTTTTTGTAATAGAATGTATTCTCGTATAGTTCTTGTGGCGCTCCTTCCGGAATGCTCATGGCTTCCGGAATATTGGTGCCGGTTTTATAGGGTCTGAAATCGAAAATCGGTAAATGGTTGTAAGAGTAAAATACAATGCCAAAATAAATTATAAATGAGAGGATACTCAGGATTGCCGGAACTTTGGTTTTTACCTGCTTGGCAAACCAGTTCCGGTTAACAACAGCTACAATGGCAATAACAATAATCACCAGGTTTTTATAAAAGGTTTCCCAGTTCGAAATAACCAGTGCATCACCAAAACAGCCACAGTCAGTCACCGGATTTTTTAAAGCAATCCAAAGAGTTAGTGGTGTGAAAAAGGCCATAAAAAGCAATCCCAGCCACGAAAACAGACGCATCCACCAGTTAAAAAGAAAAGCCACTCCAATGGCAAATTCCCCAAAGGCCAATAAAATCCCCAGAGGGAAAGCCGCCCAAATCAACCACTCCATTCCGAGTGCGTTAAAATAATCGGTGAATTTGTAGGTTGATCCCAGTGGATCGATACCTTTTACAAATCCGGAGAAAATAAAAATGATTCCAAAAAGGATACGGGCAAAGTGCTTGAATAGCTTCATTCTAAAAATCTATTTTTCGTTTTCAAATTCAATTTTAATCATGGCAAAAACAGCATAATTTATCATGTCCATGTAATTGGCATCAATGCCTTCCGATATGATTGTTTTTCCCTGATTGTCTTCAATTTGTTTGGTGCGTTTAATTTTCATTAAAATTAAGTCGGTATACGAACTAATGCGCATATTTCTCCAGGCCTCACCGTAATCATGGTTTTTATCCATCATCAGCTTTTTAGCCTGCTGAAAATAATTGTCGTAAAGTGCTTGTGTTTTTTCGTTGGGTAGTTCTTCATCTGCCGGGCCCAATTCCAATTGAATTAAACCCATGATGCAATAATTTATAATCCCAATAAATTCAGGTTTTACACCTTCGTCAACTTTAGTCACACCTTTTTCTTCGATACTTCTAATACGTTGCGCTTTAATGTAGATCTGATCGGTTAGCGATTGGGGTCGAAGTATTCTCCAGGCGGTTCCGTAATCGGTCATTTTTTTTGAGAAAATATTTCTACAGATTGAAATTACCTGGTCGTATTGTTTGTTTGTCTTTTCCATACTGTTTAAAATGCCGGATAAAAGTATTAAAAAATGAGAAAATTGAGCCGTTTTATTTTACATTTGTAGTTAACGACTTGTTATAAGTTGTAAATAAATTGTTAAACATAAAAGCTTTGACCTGATGTTGATTACGCAGTCGGCAGGCAAATTCCTAAAACGTAATAGTTCGATTCAGTTGGGGGACAGTTCGATAGACTTATCCATTCCAATTGTTATGGGAATTGTAAATATAACGCCTGATTCCTTTTACGATGGAGGAAAAATGGAAGACGAGAAAACCATGTTAACCGCCGTGGAACAAATGATTGCGGCTGGTGTAACCGTTCTTGATGTTGGCGCGGTATCAACCAAACCCGGTGCCGAAACCATTTCTACCAAAATTGAATTGGGGCGTTTATTGCCTGCGGTACAAGCTATTCGAAAAGAATTTCCGGAGATTCCTATTTCGGTAGATACATTTCGTTCGTGGGTAGCGGTTCGTGTAATCGATGAAATTGGACCAGTCATAGTAAATGATATTTCGGGAGGAACTTTGGATTCAAAAATGTTTGAAACCATTGGAAAATTGCAGATGCCCTATATTCTGTCGCATATTCAGGGGACTCCTCGCGACATGCAGGATGATCCTCAGTACGATGATTTGATCAAAGATATTTCGTCGTATTTTGCCGATAAAGTAAAGCGGCTGACAAAGCTTGGTGTTAAAGATATTATTCTGGATCCGGGCTTTGGTTTTGGTAAAAATCTCGATCATAACTTTGATTTATTAAATCGATTGGATTCGTTTAAAGTATTTCAGTTGCCAGTAATGGTTGGGTTAAGCCGTAAATCGATGATTTGGAAAGCGCTGGATGTAACACCGGAAGAGGCGTTAAACGGAACCTCGGTAGCAAACACGCTGGCACTGATGGGAGGGGCAGATGTTTTGCGCGTGCATGATGTAAAAGAAGCTGTTGAAGCGATTAAGATTTTTTGTGAAATAAAAGCTACATTACTCTAATGCTTACATTTATAACCATACGTTTCCTTGATATTCTAGACATTTTGTTGGTGGCATTTTTGCTTTTTCAACTTTATCGCTTAATAAAGGGAACAGTGGCATTTAATATTGTTATCGGACTGTTTTCTTTGTATTTGTTTTGGTTAGTTGTGAGGGCTTTAAACATGGAGTTGCTGGGTTCTATAATGGGCCAGTTTATCGGTGTTGGAGTGCTGGCGTTAATTGTAGTTTTTCATCCCGAAATTCGAAAATTTCTGGTATTTATTGGAACCAACTACAATGTGAACCGTGTTCTGTCGCTGGATAAATTATTTGGAACCGGAAAGGTAAAAAGCATTAATCATCAGCAAATTGATAGTTTGGTTGATGCCTGTGTTTCAATGGGAAAAACAAAAACCGGGGCCTTAATTGTAATTGCCGGAGATTCGGAACTAAACGAACAAATTAATTCGGGAGAGAAAATTAATGCTAAAATTTCATCGTCGTTAATTCGTACTATCTTTTTCAAAAATTCGCCACTACACGATGGTGCTATTATTATTAAAGGAAACAAAATTGTAGCGGCGGGTTGTATCTTACCACTTACTCAGAAAGCTCTTGATCAGGCCTTGGGATTGCGTCACAGGGCAGCGGTTGGTATGACCGAAAATACAGATTCGTTGTGTATAATCGTTTCTGAGGAAAGAGGTTCTATCTCTTTCTCTCAAGAGGGTGAAATCAAACGCCGGATTTCAAAAGAAACACTCATCGAAATTCTCGAGAAAAATATTCTGGAAGAAAACAGTGAGGAAAAGAAATAATCGTTAAATGTTATTTCTACTATTGCTAGAAATCTTCTGACCAGGAGATATTTATCAACTTCGTGTCGTACTATATCGAAATTATAAAATTGTAATACCATGAACCGAATTTGTGAATTATTCAATATAAAATACCCAATTATACAGGGAGGAATGGTTTGGTGTTCGGGGTGGAAACTGGCTTCAGCAGTTAGTAATTGTGGTGGCCTTGGTTTGATTGGTGCAGGCTCTATGCATCCCGAAACGCTGGAAGAACACATTGTTAAATGTAAAGCAGCCACCGATAAACCTTTTGGTGTAAACGTGCCTTTGCTTTATCCCGAAACCGAGCGTATAATGGATATTATAGCCAAACACAAAGTGCCGGTTGTTTTTACTTCGGCCGGAAGTCCTAAAAAATGGACGGGCTGGTTAAAGGAAAAAGGAATTATCGTGGTTCATGTGGTGTCGAGTTCGTTTTTTGCAGGCAAGTGCCAAGAGGCCGGTGTGGATGCCATTGTTGCTGAGGGTTTTGAAGCCGGTGGGCACAATGGGAGAGAGGAAACCACTACGATGTCGTTGATTCCTTCGGTGCGAAAGGCGACCACATTGCCTCTTTTGTCAGCGGGTGGAATTGGCTCGGGCGAAGCAATGCTGGCAGCCATGGTTTTAGGCGCCGATGGTGTTCAAATTGGTTCGGCGTTTGCCATCTCAGAAGAATCGTCGGCACACCCCGATTTTAAAAAGCTGATTGCTTCGTTGGGTGAGGGCGGAACAAAACTTGCCCTAAAAAAACTGGCGCCCACACGCTTAGTAAAGAACAGTTTTTTTATGCAGGTAGATGAGGCCGAAAAAGCAGGAAAATCGCCGGAAGAAATACGCGAACTGCTGGGACGCGGACGTGCCAAAAAAGGAATGTTTGAAGGCGACTTAAACGAAGGAGAACTGGAGATTGGACAGGTGGCAGCTCAACTCAATGAAATCCGTTCGGTGAAAGAAATAATGAAGCAATTTATTCTTGAATACAAAACAGCCAAGACTGCTACAGAACAAGGTAAATTTGAGTTTTAAATTTCACCTGACAGTAATAATTAAAAATTCCTGATGCAGATTATTCCTTATTAACCAGTCTTGGCAAAGCAATGTTGTATTTTACAACTACCAATCGAATAAGAATAATTGAAAGCACAGTCGCAAATTCGCAAAATACTTCGGGTAGTGCAAAATAGTTAAGGAGTAAATAAACGAGTGCTCCCGCAATACACGCTGTTGCATAAATTTCGCGATGGAATATTAAAGGAACTTCATTACAAAGAGTATCGCGGATTACGCCACCAACCACTGCCGACGAAAGTCCCATTAAAACAGCCATTGCAGGATCGATTTGAAAAAGGAGAGCTTTTTTTAATCCCAAAAGTGTAAAAGTTGCAATCCCAATCGTATCGAATAAAAACAAGGTACGTTTTAACTGCATCACATTTTTTTTGAAAATAATAGTCATTAAAACTCCGGCCATTATTACCCAAAAATAATTAGTATTTTGCATCCAGGCCACAGGAGTATCGCCAAGCATCATATCGCGCACAGTACCTCCACCAACTGCGGTTACAAATCCGATGACCGTGGCTCCAAAAATGTCAAGCTTTTTTTCGGCTGCTGTTAATGTGCCACTTATGGCAAAAACAAAGGTTCCAATGTAATCGAATACTAGTAGTAAGTCCATATCGCAAAGAAACTAAAAAGAATAATTGGTGATTGTACGGCTTTGGAATAAGTTTAATAAAACAAGGTCCGAGCAATGAAAGATCAAAATATTTTAATCGCTATTTATTTCAATAAATTTACTGACGAATGTAAATATACCGTGATTTAGTTAATCACAATGTTGTATTGTTGTAAAAGTCCAGGGAGTGTTTCTATCGAAAATTTTGCTCCTGTAATTTGGTTGTTTTCAGGATTGATTGTAAAGTTAAACGAACTTCTAAAATCGGCTTTTTGAAGGTTTGTACGTTGAAACATGGCTCCCAAAAAATCACATTCAGTAAAGTTTGCTTTTCTTAAATCGGTTTCAGTAAAATCAACTTCATGCAAAATACATTTTGTAAAAATTATTCCTTTTAGATTTAGTTTATAAAACGAAGAATAATTTAAAATACATTTTTTAAAAACAAATTCGAGAAGAAAAGGATTGCATTCATCAAAATGTAAACCAATCAATTTACACGAGTCGAAGTGTACGTTCTTCAACGCCGTATTTTTTAGTTTTGTATTGCTAAAATCGCAGTTGGTAAAATTGCAATCTTCAAAACTAAAATCATTTAAATTGGTATTTGAAAAAATACACGATTCAAAAGTACAATTTTCGTAATCCGCGGTTTCATTTTGATCTTGCGAAAAATCGATGTTTTTAAAATCCTTATCGGTAATGTATTTGTTGCTCATTTCTTGAACTCTATTAATTCTATTGGCGCCCCGTTGTGTTCTATCATTGCAACGCGCACTCCTTCCATTGGAGGATTTGGATCTATTAATACTGTAAAACCACGATTGGCCAGTTCGTAATCTAAATCTTCAACTTCAAATGCAAGGTGTGGTATTTTTTGTATTAATGGATGAATTGGACTATCCTCATCAAAACGCATCCATTCAACACCAAAAGGGCTGGTGGGAAATCCGGAATGGTAAAATTTGAATTGAGGTAAGTATTTTTCATCTTCCATTTTTTGAGTAGTTGGAATTCCCAGATGATGATATTTCCAACCCCATTCTTCTATCGCTTTTGGTGGTTCATATTCAATCCTCATAATCTTGTTTTTATCTGGAACGAGAACGTGAGCGATTTGTAGAGTTGGGGCGTTTCGGATCTCGTCGTCGTTTGTTGTTGTTATTGTTGTTTCTTGTACCCTGTCCTTGTCTTTCTCCATCTTGTCCCTGACGGGGTTTTCTTTTGGGACGTTGATTGGATTGTGCCGGCTTTTTTCTGGCAGGAGTTTCCTCAACATCACCAACAAAAGGGTGGTCTTCAATTACCGGAATCCTCTGGTTAATTAATTTTTGTATTCCACGTAAATAAGGTTTTTCATCCGAATCGCAAAACGAGAGTGCAATACCACTGGCACTGGCTCTTCCGGTTCTTCCAATTCGGTGAACATAGGTTTCTTCGATGTTTGGCAAATCGAAATTTATAACCAGCGACAATTCTTTTACATCGATTCCACGTGCGGCAATATCAGTGGCAATCAGAACTTTTGTTTCACCACTTTTAAAGTTGCTTAAAGCACGTTGTCGCGCTCCCTGCGATTTATTCCCGTGTATTGCTTCAGCTGCAATATGAGTTCCTTTCAAAAATTTAACAATTTTATCGGCACCATGTTTTGTGCGCGAAAAAACCAGACACGATTCGTATTCTTCTGTTTTTAACAAATGCGTTAAAAGTTTTGGTTTGTTGCGTTTGCTAACGAAATATACCGCCTGTTCTACCTTTTCAGCAGTTGTTTGTTCGGGTTGTATGGTTACACGTTGAGGATTGCCTCCAACTATCTTTTCCGAAAGCTGCAGAATATCCAAAGGCATGGTTGCCGAAAAAAACAGCGACTGTCGTTTGTTAGGTAGTTTAGCAATTATCTTTCGGATGTCGTGTATAAAACCCATGTCCAGCATTCGGTCGGCTTCATCAAGTACAAAATATTCAATGTGTTTTAACGAAATATATCCCTGATCCATTAAGTCGAGTAGTCTTCCTGGGGTGGCAACCAAAACTTCAACACCGCGACGAAGCGCATCGGTTTGTGCACCCTGTTTTACTCCACCAAAAATAACCGTGTTTTTAATGCCGGTGTATTTCCCGTATTTCGTAAAGCTTTCCTGAATTTGAATAGCCAGTTCGCGGGTAGGTGTAACAATTAGTGCTTTTATATTGCGAAATCCACTCCTTAGATTTTTATCGTTATAAATGTGCTGCAATATTGGAATGGCAAAAGCAGCTGTCTTTCCTGTTCCGGTTTGAGCACATCCCAACAAATTTTTTCGGAGTAATAAACTTGGAATCGATTTTTCCTGAATGGGAGTGGGGGTATTGTAACCTTCTGTGTCGAGCGCCTTACGTATAGGCTCAATAATTTCTAATTCTTCAAATGTCATATAATCTTGTAAAGCTACAAAGTAAGGTAAATGTTTTCGAAAATGCAGACAAATTTTGGAAATGGCACCCAAATACCAAGCGAATGTTTCGAAGTGTGATTTGAATTATAAAAAATAATTGTCCTTCAGGATTTTAGATGTACTTTTGCGGCGAATTATAAAAACAACTGTTTTGAGCAAATTTGAAGAACTTGGAGTAAGCAAAAAGTTTGTAAAAGGTTTAAACGACCTAAACATTACGATACCAACCGAAATACAAAATAAAGTAATCCCTATTTTATTAAACTCGAATACCGATCTGGTTGGACAGGCGCAAACCGGAACAGGTAAAACGGCTGCCTATGGTTTGCCACTGCTTCATAAAGTAGATCCGGGACAAAATAAAGTGCAGGGTTTAATTCTTTGTCCAACCCGTGAATTAGGTCAACAAATTGCAAAACAGTTATTCCGGTTTACAAAATATTCAGCAAAAATATTTGCCGAAGCCGTTTATGGTGGGGCACCCATTGAAAGGCAATTAGTGGCACTTCGAAAACCAACACATATTGTGGTTGCGACTCCGGGGCGATTAATTGATTTGGTAAAGCGAGAAGCTGTTGATTTGAGCAATGTAAAAACTGTAATTCTCGACGAAGCTGACGAAATGTTAAGTATGGGGTTTAAAGCCGAATTGGACGAAATTCTACGTTACACGTCTGCTGCTGAAAACAAATGGCTTTTTTCGGCAACCATGCCACAAGGTATTAAACAAATTGTTTCTGATCACCTGGCTGCCAATGCCATTCGTATTGAGGTGGGCGAAAAAAATGTGGTGAATAAAAACATTGAACACCAGTACATCGTTTGCGATGAGGCCAATAAACTACATACTTTGATACAATTTCTGAAAAGGGAAGGTAAAAACCGTGGTGTTGTATTCTGCCGGACTAAAGTGGCAGCAAAAAAGCTGAGTCAGCAACTAACTGCAAAAAATATTGCAGTAGGAGCAATACATGGCGATTTATTGCAAAAGGAGCGCGATAAAGTGATGCGTGCTTTTAAAAATGAATCGTTGCGTTTGCTGGTGGCTACTGATATTGCTGCCCGGGGTATTGACATTGAGGCACTATCATTTGTGGTGCATTATCAATTGCCCGATAAAGATGAATATTATACGCACCGAAGCGGACGAACTGCACGGGCAGGAAAAAAGGGAATTTCACTCAGTTTAATCACTCCTTTCGAAACCAAACAAATTCGTTTTTACGAACAAAGCTTGCACATTTCTTTTAATCAAATTAATCAGGGAATTTAATTCGGAAAATAGGTGGTTGTTAGCAATCTGTTGATTATGTGATATTGTTTATTAGGATTTCTTTTCCCTGAAAAGAGAATTGATCTCCTGCTTTTTTGGTGTGAAGTAGTTTGCCAATGGGAGAGGCCAGCGAGATACAATAAAAAATTTCATTATTTACTTCTATTTTACCCAATGCGCTGGAAATGAAATAATTGTTTTGAGAAGTTTTTACAAGACTCCCAAATTCCACCTGATCAAATTTTTTATGAAGGTTGATTTTTAACAATTCATTTTTGAGACTCTCGGTTTTGGTGAGCTGAATTCTGTTTTTTTCAACTTCCATTTGCATCAAGGTGCGTCCGGTTTCATATTTGTCGCCAACGCTGCTTTTGGTTTCGTTATCACGCGATTCTTTAGCTGAATCAATCGCAACACGAACCAATTCAGTTCGTTGGTCGAGCAGTGAAATAATTTTATGTAGTAGTTGTTCTTTAATCATTGTAAGTATAAATGACTAAAGATAGATAAGATGTAAAAAGTAGCAAATATTCAAGTGACAAATTGTATTCTATAACTCAATGAAAAATGTTGTGCCTTTCTCAGGTGAACTTTGGAACCAAACCTTCCCATTAAGGTATTTTTCACCCAATAGTTTCATACTGTAGGTGCCAATTCCTCGTCCGGCTCCTTTGGTCGAATAAAAACGTTTAAATAATTCGTCTTGTATATTTTCAGGAATCACACTGTTGTTGTGAACGGAAAATTGCACTGATTCATTCACTTTTCGGCAGTCTAATGTAATTACATCATCCGGACTATGGGCTTCAATGGCATTTTTAATCATGTTTCCTAAAATCCGTTTTAGCAGAACCTGATCAGTATTCACATGTACATATTTAGCATCAGGATGAATCGTGATTTGTTTGCCGGAATTTAGTTCGTGATTGATGTATAAGTTTTGTACTTCTTTAAGTATGACCATGGCATCAGTTTCACAAAACTTAGCTCGTAAATCGCCTCGTTCGGCAGCCGCAAACTCTCTTTGCGATTTTATTTCATTAATTAAACTAATTGATGCACCTTCAATCATGCCAGCGATTTCTAATAATTCTTTAGGGTCGTCAATTTCTTTAAGTATTGCTGACAGACCAGAAATTGCTCCTGCACTATTTAATATATCATGGATAAATACTCTTTCCAATGACTTTCTTCTTTTTTCATCGCGAATATCAATTATCGAAAATATGGTAAGTTTTTCGCCTTCAAGCACTAGAGGAGTGGCAGTAACATCCAAATCAATGGCATAGTTATCTGTTGTTAATACCTGACACTCTTTTGTTGATTTAATTCCTCTTATCGATTCCGTAATGGCATTAAAAGCACCACATGACTTACAACTCTTTGAAGCACCGCAACCATCAACCGACTTAAATGCATTTCGACAGTTAAATGTTTCACCTGGTCGTTTCCCTATAATCGGATCGTGACTTATGGTTTTGCAGAAATCTTTGTAGCTTTTATTCGCATAGATAACTTGTCGGTATTTATTTAGAATAAGCACCATTTGAGAAATGGATTCAACAAAACTAACCAGTTGTTTATTTCTGAGAACTAAATTAGATTGGCTTTCTAATTGTCCATTTGTATAACGCGCTGCCGGAGCATGGCTCGTTAGGGTAAAGTCTTCAAACATAACGTCCTTCTAATGGGTTTGTACGTGCAATGTAAGACACATTTAATACAAAATCAATTGTTGAAAGCCTATTTTTTCTCAGTAATTTTGAAGTGAAAATCAGTATAATTTTCAGGTAAGTAAAACTTTTTGTAAAAGAGTAAAAAAAAGGCTGTTTCAATATAAGATGAAACAGCCTTCAGTATGTACAGTTTTGATATTCTTAATTTGCTTTTCGGGCCCAGGCTGTACCAACTGATAAAATGGTTTTTCCTGCTACATCGTTAATGATAATTGATGCCATCATATACCAGGCTGCCAATGCACAAAAAATTAATTCGTAACCGGCAACAACATTCATTTTTGGATATCCAAAATGTCCGACAACCAAGAGGATAAAACCTATTTCTAATAGAATAAACGTAATAGCCATTGCTTTACTCACCCAAAATGATGCTACCAGTAAAATACATGTGTAGAGCGCCCATGCAATCAAATACCAACCTATGTCGGTGTGCGATGCGGAGTAAATGTCAAAATGGTTTAAAAGCCAAATAATTCCAAGTCCGATCCAGAATGAACCGTAAGCTGTAAAAGCGCTAAATCCAAAATTGTTGCCTACTTTTTGCTCCATAAAACCAGCAATAAATTGTGCCAGACCTCCAAAAACCAAACCCATGGCAAGCACAGGGCCAATGCCTAATAGACCAATGTTGTGAATCTGTAAAAGTAATGTTGTTAATCCAAAACCAGCCAATCCTACCACAGCTGGGTTCCCCATTTTTTGCGTACTCATTCTAATCGTATTAAAGTTGAAAATAAGCGTGCGAAAATAGGTTTTTTACTTAAGCCGTAAGCTTTTCGAAACGAATTGCAATGGGGTTTAAGAATTTATTGACTTATCTTTAGTTTAGGGCTTTACTGAGCAGTTTAATTATTGACCGGTGAACTAAGCAGTTATTGTTTTATTGAATAATAATTTCTGACTAATAATTATACCAAGTTGACAACAAAATGCCGCATATTAGCTTATTCTTTTCCGTTTTCTCTTCGTTGAAAAATTGTACCGTAGCATAAGGCTGTGCTAAAATTTTTCGCCTCAATAAAACGAAAAATAATCGTGCATCCAATACGACATTTTATAATCAAATTGGTATTAAATTGTAGATGTTAATTGCATTTTCAAAGTAAACACAAAAAATGCCACCCTTCAAAAGGATGGCATTTTCAATACAAGAGCTCTTTGCTTAGAGCTTGCGGCTTGTAGCTTTCTTACATACTCTTTATTTCGTTCACCAATTTCTGAATCGAGCTTTTTGCATCGCCAAATAACATCCGTGTTTTGTCGTTAAAGAACAGGAAGTTTTCGATACCTGCATAACCTTTACCCATCCCACGTTTCATTATAATAATGTTTTTGGCCAGATGAGCGTCGATAATCGGCATTCCGTAAATCGGACTGCTTGGATCGTCATAAGCAGCCGGGTTAACCACGTCGTTTGCACCAATAACAATGGCTACATCAACGTTTGGCATATCCGGATTAATGTCATCCATTTCGACAAGTTGCTCATAAGGCACATCGGCCTCGGCCAGCAGCACGTTCATGTGCCCGGGCATACGACCTGCTACCGGATGAATGGCATATTTTACTTCAACGCCTTTACTTTCCAGCAGTGAGTCTAATTCGTGTGCAATATGCTGTGCTTGTGCAACCGCCAACCCGTAACCAGGAATTACAACAACTTTTTGCGAATAGCTCAGTAATACCGCAGCATCGCTTAATTGAATTTCTTTAATCGTTCCTTGCTCGTGTCCTGCCCCTGCAGCACCGCCTCCACCAAATGAACCAATAATTACATTGATAAGTGAACGGTTCATGGCTTTACACATTTGAAGTGTAAGAATAGTACCGGCTGCACCAACAAGAATACCACCAAGGATCATGGCTTCATTTTGATAAATAAAGCCAGCCATCGCTGCTGCAATACCGGTAAGTGAGTTCAAAAGTGATATTACTACGGGCATGTCTGCGCCACCAATCGGCATTACAAAACTGACACCGTATACCAAACTCAGAACAAGAAGTCCATAAACCAGATAAGTTCTTGTTTGAATGTCAAATCCACCAAAGATTGCAAGAAGGATAAGCGCCACAATCACCACCATGAACAACAGGTTCACATAGGTCATAATCTTGGAAAAAATGTCACCCACTTTTCCATCCAGCTTTCCATAAGCAATCATACTACCACTAAAAGCGATACTTCCTACAACCAATCCTAATAAAGTAACCAGCAAAGCATTGTTTGGGTCTTTATTGTATTCAATAAGTGCAACTGTTGCTGAAGCTGCACCTCCGGTTGCATTAAAAAAGGATACCATTTGTGGCATGGCAGTCATTTTTACCTTTCGAGCCATAATTGTTCCAACTATACCACCGGCAGAAATAACCAGGATAACTGCAATTGCATTTGTTAATGATATTCCCTCTCCTGAAATACTTTTATTCAGAATTAAAGTTGTAATCATAGGCAGAATCATACCCGATGCAGCCCATAAATTACCTTTCCGGGCAGTAGCCGGATGGCTTTGAAGTTTTAGCCCAATTACAAACATAATGGCTGAAAGAAGATAGCTGTATTCCAGAACTACTTGCCCTGGCATTATTGTATTTAATAAAATCATAGCATTCATGGTTATTTTTTCTTCTTTTTAAACATTTCGAGCATCCGGTCTGTAACAACAAAACCTCCTGCAACATTCAAAGTAGCCATAAACAAGGCAATAGAACCAAGTATCCACTCGAATGTCGTTGAAGCATGTCCAACCAATATAATCCCTCCGATAATAATAACCCCGCTTATTGCATTTGCTCCCGACATTAGGGGAGTATGTAGTACTGAGGGTACGTTTGAAATAACCTCGAATCCCAGAAAAATCGACAATACAATAATAAATATCGCATCTTTATTCTCGGTTAAAAAAGTTAATACACTTTCCATATTTTTTGATATTATTTTGTTTCGATTACTGACTTAACGCGTTCGTTGTATATTTCACCTTTATTTGTAATACAGGTTCCTTTTACAATATCGTCTTCAAAATTCAGGTTTAATGCACCTTCTTCGGCAATAATCAACTTCATAAAGTTGAGTACGTTTTTGCCAAACATACGACTGGCGTCAAGTGGTTTTTGAGCCGGGTAATTTGACTGTCCAATAATCGTAACACCTTTATGTACTATTGTTTCGTTGTCTTTTGTTAACTCGCAGTTACCTCCGCTTGAAGCAGCTAAATCGATAATTACCGAACCGGGTTTCATGGCTTCAACGGCATGTGCCGGAATTAGAAGCGGAGCTTTTCTTCCCGGAATTTGAGCGGTACAAATTACTACATTGGCTTTTGCAGCATGGTCGTTAATTGCCTGTTGTTGCTTCTGTTTAAATTCCTCTGTTTGTTCAACAGCATAACCTCCGGCAGCAGCATCTTCAGTGGCACCTTCTACTTCAACAAATTTTCCACCTAAACTCATTACTTCTTCTTTCACCGCAGAGCGAACATCAAAAACCTGTACTTGTGCACCCAGTTTGCGCGAAGTAGCAATGGCTTGTAAACCTGCAACACCAGCTCCCAGAATTAGAACATTTGCCGGACGAATGGTGCCGGCGGCTGTCATAAACATAGGGAAGAAAGTTGGTAATTTAACTGCTGCTTCAAGCACGGCCATATACCCGGAAACGGTTGCCATCGACGATAAAATATCCATTGCCTGCGCACGCGAAGTTCGAGGAATTAAATCGAGACTGAATGTCGTTACTCCCTTTTTAAGGAAGGTTTTCACCAGGTCGGTATCCCAAAGTGGATTAAATGCGCTAATCCAAACTTGAGAATCCTTAATTTTCGCTGTATCTCCCTCAGCTGGTGGCTGAATTTGCAACAGAACTTCCGCCTTGGCGAATACATCAGCACGCGAAACTATTTTTGCTCCAACGCCTTCGTAGTCAGCGTCTGCTGCAAAGGCAGTTTCTCCGGCACCTTTTTCCACAAGTACCTCCACTTTCAAATCGGTAAATGTTTTTACCGTTTCCGGAAGTAGAGCTACACGGGTCTCAGTACCGTATTCCTTTAATAGTCCAAGAATCATAAATTTTGATTTAGATATTTATTCGGAAACAAATCTAACAAAATTAAATTACCGTGTTCGTACACGGCAAAACATTTTGTTATGATTTATAACAGTTTTATTAACAGATTCGAAAATTTATTGTACTGATTGTAGTAAACAGAATTGGAAAGCCTGAACTGATTGGCCTGTTTATTCATTTACTTTTAATGTCCTCCAATTCCAAATAAATCAAATGGAGGTTGGCGAAAAAAATCATTAAAAAGAAAGAAAATAAGTACGATAAAAGCAATAAAACCTAACACGATCAGAATTTGATTCCAATTTGTTTTTTGAATTTCATGTCTTGATTTTACATCACAAACCTCACCCGGGCAGTATTGCAATTTATCTTTTCCAAAAAACCATGGATAGGTTTTGCAGCCCAGGCAAATTCCAAAAACCGATTCGAAAAATAAAAATACCAGACATACCAAACAAATAAGACCGGTTATTGGGCTGTACGAGTTTACCAAAACAATAAGTACAAACATGGTAAGTGCTAAAGCAATCCCGATTTTCCAGGCAAACTTTTTTTGTCGTGCTCCTACATATTCCGGAGTTTGATTACGCACAATTAAGCGACCAATAATTAATGTTGGAGCATATTTGGGACTTATAAATACACGAATTAGCATATCTGTTAGAAATCCAATAACCGCATATTTTAACATAGTAAAGTCACCTCCGGCAGCTTGTTGAATCGATATAAACATAATTAAAAACAAAATACCTGCTGCGGCACGTATTTCTCTTTCATTTAACACCGGTATTGTATACCCTTCCACATTTTCTCCAAAATTTCCCATGGTCATTTTTTATTTTCTAGTTAATGATTAAAAATCCCCGACATATGCCCGAGGCAGGCTCTGTAATTCATTGCAGCAACTTTAGTTTCTACAAATATCTAATTCATAAAGCTCGAAGACGGGAGCCCGAAGTCAGAAGTTTTGGA
>JBFFMM010000017.1:0-25659 GCA_041554075.1 Draconibacterium sp.
AATTTAATTTCCAAACTTTTTATTTCAACCTTATCGGGCTGAAAACTGAAATTCAAATAAACCAGATAGGAAGGTATTTCATTTTTGGCGAACATTTGTATGTGCAATCCAATATTCATCCGCATGAAGAAGGAAGACGCTACTGCTTGCTCTTCTATTATTGCCTGCAAAAATTTCATGTATAATTGAATAAGCGTTGTATTTATTTGTTGTTCCAGCTCTTTCTTAAATCCGGGAACGATTTTTATACCGGTAACCTCTCCCAATTTATCAACTGTAAAATTAAGAAAAAACACACCCACTTTGCCTTCTCTCACAACCTCAAATACTATCCCTGCTGAAATTCTTTTTTCTTCACAACAAAATAAACTTCTTTTTCATTTTCAGCAATTTAGCTGAAATAAAGTTGGCGTAATACCCCCTGGCTCTGCCACAGGGATTTTTTAGATTAAAAATGTAAAAGAAGAACGATTATTATCATCCTAAAACGATTACGTTTTTTGATTTTGTGAAAAAAGAATTTGTTTTACTTCAACCAAAATTTCAAAAACTTAATGGGCACAAAATTGTTTTGTCTATAATAGCTTGCTACTGACCATTTGTTTACACGAAATATACAAGTATGAACATTTTTAGATTTAAAATATATTTATTAAGTTACAAGCAGGATTTTTTGCTCTAATTACTTATAACAAAATGTTTTTATTACTAGCTACATCAGTAGATAAACCGCTTAAGAACAATAAAATAGTATGGCTAAAGTACTTGAAACAAATTGTGAAAACTGTCCTCAAAAAAGTGACGGCTGTTGTAAAACTTGTATTGACACACATAAAACAAGCGTTTTTGCCCCTTTGTCCATCCGCGAAGTTGATTTCCTAATTGAGGGGAAACAACAAATAATTTACAATCCGGGGGAAACAATTATTAAACAAAATACTTCATCGACCACCGTGGTTTGTGTTAAGGAAGGATTATCCAAAATATATGTGGAAAGCAACACCGGGAAAAACGTTATTGTTCGCATTGCCTCACCTGGAGATTTTATTACTGGTGGTGGTCTGTTTAATGGCAGCGTACAACATTTTAGTATTTCGGCTTTAACAAAAGTAAAATGCTGTTTAATTAATTCAGCTAAGCTCACAGCTCTTTTTTCAGAAAACGCCGATTTTGCTGTTGTATTATTACGACATCATACCAAACAAAATAACTTTTTATTACAAAAATTAGTCGACCACACACAAAAATATATGCCGGGTAGAGTTGCCGATACATTGCTCTATTTAAAGAAGGATATTTTCAACACAAATTCGTTCAAAGTTCCCCTTACACGCCACGAATTAGCGGAGATGTCAAACATGACAAAAGAAAGCTTTGTTCGTATACTCCAACAGTTTAAAGAATCGAATATTGTTAGAACACAGGGAAATACAATAGAAATACTGGACGAAAATTCATTATTCGATATCAGCAAAAACGGCTAAATTGACATATATCAATGCCTGAATTGTCTTATATCATTGTCACTTCTCTTTTATATCACCACCCATAACGTAATACTATTTGTATAGACAGCTATTTTTACTACCGTTGATATGTAAGAATTATAAACCTATATCAAAATACTTTACGTTATGAAATACAATTCATTTTTTAAACTTTTTTTATTCGCATTTATCTGTGTTTTTATGGCAGCTTCTTGTACCACCAAAGAAGGTCCAATGGGTGCTAACGGAGAAAATGGTGCTAACGGAGAAAATGGCCTTAATGGTATAAACGGTATCGACGGTACTGATGGAACAGATGGAGTAGATGGAAACATGTCGTGTTTGGTGTGCCACACACAAGCTGGCATGGATGCATTAACTGCACTTTACAATTATTCTGGACACAATGCTGGAGAAGCAGTAAGCTATGCCGGTAGCAGAGGAAGTTGTTCTCCATGTCACTCAAACGAATTATTCCTAAATGCGCTTAACCAGGCTCCTGGAGTAAAAGCGATAGACATTGACTATCCAACTAAAATCAGTTGCGTTACCTGTCACGCAAACCACCAAAGTTTGGAAGACGACATTACAGCTCCAATGAGAACAGTAGCTCCTGTTACTGCAATTGCTGATGCAACAGTTACGCTTGACTTTGGAAATTCTTCCAATTTGTGTGCAAACTGTCACCAGTCAAGAAGAGGATTTGAATATTACCAAGCTATCGATTCTTTGAAAGTTAATGGAATCATGACAGCAGTTCCTGAAGGAATGGTTGCAATCAACAGTACACATGCAGGCCCACACCACGGACCACAAGCCAATACACTTTTGGGCGATGGCGCCATGGTTACAGGTACTATTGCTACGCATACAAGCGTTGGATGTACTGGTTGTCACATGGGTGAAGTAGACGGTTTTACCGGAGGACACTCGTTTAAACCAAGTTTAGCCGCTTGTAATACATGTCACTCAGGTGCTACTGATTTTAACATCAACGGCAAACGTACTGAATTTGACACTCGCATGGAAGCAATTGCTGAAGCTTTAGTAGAAGCAGGTGCTCTTTCAAAAGATGATGCAGGTGAATTTCATCCTGCAGTAGCAATTGTTACTGACGACGAATTTTTAGGATTCTGGCACTACATGTATCTTTATGAAGATCACAGCCACGGTGCTCACAATCCTCCTCATTTCGAAAATTTATTGACATCAGCTGAAACTGCTTTAGGATTGTAATAAACTTTTCATGCAACATTAAGATGATACTTTTAAAATAGGATAATAAAGACTTCTTTTTTACAAGAGGTCTTTTTTATTTCTTTTTCATAATAAGAAATATTACCATGAGAAAACTAAAGATTTTATTATCAATTGTATTTGTTTCCTTCCTGTTTACAGGATGTCTATACAATTTTATTCTTCCGGAAGAAGCGCCACCAGTATTCGATCCTGAGGATCCAGATGCACCGGAAATTAGTTTTGTAGAGGTTATTGAGCCTATTTTTAACAATGGCAACTATTGCACTGCCTGCCACAAAACAGGGGGTACCAATCCCGATCTTTCAACAGGAAATGCATATGCTTCAATTAATAGCGCTCGTTTTATCAATTCTGCTACTCCCGAGGAAAGCAAAATTTATACGCATCCTAATCCGGATACGGATACACATAAACAAAAGAAGTACACCAGTGCGCAAGCAGCACAAATACTTCTTTGGATAAGCCAGGGAGCAAAGAATAACTAACCACATTCAAAATGTTTAATATGAAAAAATATATAATATTACTCGTTATTTTCGCTTTTACTACGCAACTATTTGCACAGGAAGAAACGGAGAAAGTAAAAGATACGCCGGTAAGTTCTGTGTTTGAAAGTGGTATATTAATCGATGCACAAACAACAGTAATACCCGACGCCAGAACACTGGAATTTGTGATTCAGCACAAATTTGGAACAATGGATAACGGAAGGTCTGATTTATGGGGTGTTTATGCACCAGGTGCCAATGTTCGGTTGGGACTTAATTACACACCTGCGAAAAATTTTCAAATAGGTATTGGCCAAACGAAAAAGAACATGTACACCGATTTTAATGCAAAATGGACTGTTTTACACCAAACAGAAATGAATAAAATTCCTGTATCGGTAGCATTATATGGTGTAATGGCAATTGATGGAAGAAATGTTGATCAATTTGGACAAGGTAAAACAGTAGATACGCAAGGGGAAACACTTCCTAATAGTATTAAGATTAATGACCGTTTATCTTATTTTTCGCAGTTAATTGTTAGTAGGAAATTTTGTAGCGCATTTTCGTTACAAGCAGGCGTTAGTTTTACCCACTACAATATGGTTGCAATGGACTACGACCATGATAAAGTTGGTATACATGCAAGTGGAAGATTAAAATTTTCGCCACAAGGTTCTATTATTTTCAACTACGACCAACCACTTAAAATTGAAGGCATTACGGAACAACACAATTGGGATACACATGCCAAGCCTAACCTTTCTGTAGGTGTTGAGATTTTTACTTTTACACATGCCTTCCAGATGTATATTGGAACAGCTGATGGTATAATTCCACAGGATGGTATGATGTACAACCAAAATGATTGGAAAGACAAAGGGCTTGCAGTAGGATTTACAATTACAAGACTTTGGATGTTCTAATTGATGAAGAAATGTAAGTGACTCTTCACTCTAAAATGGTAATATTACAAACTTGTGATATTACCTTTTTTTGATAAAAAGAATAATTTATTTTCCGAATAAACAAATAGAATAAACCGTAAACTTTTCCAAATATTAATTTCAAATGAGATATTCTCAGTTCATATTACACTTATTATTTTTGGTTGGTATTAATATGGTGGCTGGAGCACAATATTATGACGATCCACAAGATCACATGTGTTTGAAGTGCCACTCGAACCAAACTTATACTTTCCACAATTCGTTGATGGAGACCGAAGACAAAAAGTTAATGAATCCGTATTACATAATGGATACCGTAGCTTTGAAATTGGGTGTGCACAAACAGTTTGATTGTACCGATTGTCACTCTTATGAATATTCCACCTATCCGCACAACGCTAATTTAAAACTCGAGCCACTTGGAACTTGTTTAGACTGTCATAGCGGAGATGATTCTTTTGCGAAATACCAGTTTGATAAAATTGACGAAGAATTCAGGAAGAGTGTACACTACCAGGTTTATGGTGATAATTTTACCTGTGCAAAATGCCACAGCCAACACACCTACGCCACCACTGCCCGCACCAGTGATAATGTTCTTGAAATTGTAGAATACAGCAACCGGATGTGTCTCTCGTGCCACAACGATATGAAAAAATATGAATTGGTATCAGGTCACGAAAATCCCAAAATTGTACAAATTCATGAATGGCTACCCAATCAGGAGCTTCATTTTAAACATGTGCGTTGTATTGAGTGTCATACCGAAGTTGTAGATAGTTTAATGGTTTCGCACAACATTGTTGGAAAAGATAAGGCCGTAAAAAATTGTGTAGAATGCCACACAGCCGACTCACGATTAAAAGCATCGTTGTACAAATATCAAAACCTGCAACAACGTTCGGAAAATGGCAATTTAAAAACAGTAATATCTAACGAATCCTATGTTATTGGAGCAAATCAGGTTCCTTTTCTAAATTGGTTAAGCGTGTTAATTTTTGTACTAACACTTTCCGGTATAATCATTCATACTGTTTTCAGAATATTAAAAAAATAGGAACTATGACTGCTCAAAATAAAATATATTTTTATCCACTTTGGTTGCGTATTTGGCATGGAATAAATGCCATTGGAATAATACTGTTAATCCTTACCGGATTGTCAATGAATTCGGCCGTTAAAACTTCGTTTATTGGGTTTAACCTTGCAGTTAACCTGCATAATATTGCTGGTGTTGTCGTATCCTTAAATTATTTGCTTTTCTTTTTGGGTAATGTGTTTACCGACAACAGTAAATTCTATATAGTAAAACCAAAAAACTTTATAAAACGACCACTAAAACAGGCGTATTATTATGCATGGGGAATGTTTCACGGCATGAAACCTCCCTACCCTTTATCAGAAAAAAGGAAATTTAATCCGCTTCAAAAATACTTTTATGTTATCGTTATGTACATTGTAGTTCCGGCTGTAATAATTACAGGTTTTGCTCTTTTATTTCCCGAACTAATTATTGAAAGAGTATATTCATTAAGTGGAGTTTTTCTTACTGCCGTGCTGCATTCGGCACTTGGTTTTTTTATTTCCATCTTTTTGATGATACACCTTTATGTTGCGTCAATTGGAAAATCTCCTCTCGACAATTTTAAAAGTATTATTAGCGGATGGCATCATGTATAATTGATTGAATACTATACATGATCTCTAAAAAAACAGATGAATATTGATATCGAATTAATCACAAAATAAATTGTTAACCTCAATAGTGCAGAAGGATATAAAGTAATTATACAACTTTAAATGTAGAAGGATGCTTAAAAGATTAGAAAGACTAAACGTTTGCTTTCCCCTGTTTGTGCATAAGTATTTAAATAGATTGGCTTTTAAAAAATTCTTCAAATTATTATTTATAGTTGTTTGCATACTTTTTTCCAATATGCAAATCCAGGCCCAGTCGAATGAAGATTGTGCCATGTGTCACGACGATCCTGACATGTCCACTGTTAGAGGAGGTCGAAAGTTATCAAGATATATTCCCACAGGAATTCTGGAAAACTCGGTACATAGTTACCTTGAATGTATTTCTTGTCATACCGATGCGGATGTTGAAGATTTCCCGCATCCGGACACACTTCAACCCGTAAACTGCGGCGAATGCCACGACGAACCCATGAGTAACTTCCTTGGGGGTGTGCACGGAAAAGCATTTCAAAACAACGACAAAAATGCTCCCAACTGTGCCGAATGTCACGGCACGCATCAAATTATAAGTTCTTCTGATCCAAAATCGCGAACTTACAAAATGAATATTCCGGTATTATGCGCTAAATGCCACCGCGAAGGCGCTCCGGTTGCACGCTCATACAATATCCAGGAACACAACATTATCGAAAATTACAGCCAGGGCATTCACGGTAAAGGATTATTTAGCAGCGGTTTGATTGTTACTGCAACTTGTAACGACTGCCATGGCAACCATCTGGTATTACCTCACACCAACATCAATTCGAGCATTTCGCAAAAAAATATTGCAAATACCTGTATGAAATGCCATGCACGTATTGAAGATGTTCATGTAAAAGTGATTAACAAAGAATTGTGGGAGAAAAAACCCGGAGCGATTCCCGCCTGTACTGATTGCCACCCTCCACACAAAGTGGAGATGCAAAATATTATTGCAAACATTTCCGACAAAACTTGTCTCACTTGTCACCAGAACGAGACTATTCATAAAATGGAGGATGGCCGGCAAGTGTCATTATCTGTTAATGTCAACGATTTGGTGGGCTCGGCACATAATAATATTACCTGTGTAAAATGCCATTCGGATGTAACAGCAAACATCGCTCGTCCTTGCGAAACTGCCGATAAGGTCGATTGTTCGAGTTGTCACGCCGAGGAAGCGGACATTTATTTTTCGAGCGGACACGGAACAGCTTATTTTGCCAAAAATGAAAACGCACCTTATTGTACCGATTGTCATGGTTCGCACATCGTAAAAAAAGCAGAAGATGAAACGTCTCCTACTTTTAGGTCGGCTGTACCAAAACTATGCGGATCGTGCCATAACGACGACGAAAATGCTACAGGAAATGCAGATCTTAAGGAACAGAACGTATTCCATGATTATTCGAGCAGTGTACATGGTAAAAGTTTGGCACAAAAAGGACTCTTGTCGGCTGCAATTTGTACCGACTGCCACACAACTCATTTAAATCTAAAAGAAGAAGATGAGCGTTCTTCGGTGAACCCGGCAAACCTTGCAAAAACTTGTGGACAATGCCACAAAGGCATATACGACGAATACATGCAAAGCGAGCACGGCCATAAAGACAACACAGGTGACAAGAAGTTCCCAACTTGCGAAACTTGTCATTCGGCACATCAAATTTCGGAAGTACATGAAGATAAATTTATGTCGGAAATTACCAGTCAGTGTGGTCAGTGCCACGGTGAGCTTGCAGAGACATATCTGGAAACCTATCATGGCAAAGTTTATCAACTGGGTTATAACGATGCTGCGCGATGTTCCGATTGCCATGGTGCACACAACATCTACCGGATGGACAATCCAAAATCAACAATTAGTCCACGAAACATCGTTGAAACCTGTAAAAAATGCCACGAAGATGCGAACATGAAATTTACAGGTTATTTAACCCATGCAACCCACTACGATAAAACCAATTTCCCCTGGCTGTATTATACTTTCTGGGCAATGACAGGTTTACTTTTGAGTGTTTTTGCATTTTTTGGTTTACACACCTTATTGTGGATTCCTCGTTCATTGGGTGCCATGATTAAAAAGAGAAAGCACAAAAAAATTGTTGGTAAACAAATTTACATAAGGCGTTTTTCTAAAAAGAACAGGATTACTCATATTTTTGTAATCGTAAGTTTTATTCTGCTGGCACTTACCGGAATGATACTGAAGTTTGCTTACATGAATTGGGCAAAATTTCTTTCTGAATTGATTGGAGGTGCCTTTGTTGCCGGAACAATCCATCGTATTGCAGCTGTTGTTACCTTCGGTTATTTTATTTTCCACGTTGTTTCCTTACTGAAAATAAAAATCCAAAAAGGCGTAAAAGTTAGCAAATTTATTTTCAGCAGCAATTCGCTAATGTTTAACCGCAAAGACATACAAGATTTTTGGGGTTCAATAAAATGGTTTATCGGAATTGGCAAACGTCCAAAATATGGCCGCTGGACTTATTGGGAAAAATTCGATTATTTTGCTGTTTTCTGGGGAGTATTGGTAATTGGTTCTACCGGACTAATGTTGTGGTTCCCTGAATTTTTCACCCGCTTTTTACCGGGATGGTTAATTAATGTGGCACAAATAATCCATAGTGACGAAGCACTTCTAGCGGTTGGTTTTATTTTTACAGTACACTTCTTTAATACACATCTCCGTCCTGAAGCATTCCCAATGGATACTGTAATTTTTACCGGACACGTTCCAATTGATGAATACAAAAAGGACAGACCACACGAATACGAACAATTAAAGAAATCCGGGAAACTGAAAGATGTGATGGTTGAAAAGGAATTCTCGAAAAAGAAAATGAGATTGATAAGAACCTTTGGCTTTATTGCCCTTTTCAGCGGAATTATTTTGGTTGGATTGATAATCTATTCTTTACTTTTTCATTAAAAGTTAAAATTCAGATGCCACAAAATGACGATTAATTAAATATTTATTGGAAGAAGGTTTCATTAACCAACTGAAAATGAAAAACATTATTTAAACAATAGCGTTAAATCAATGCAAACAAAAGAGCATAATTTCATAATAATCAGACATATATAGAAGAAATATAAATTAAATTGAGACCTTGAAATATTATTCATTTTTTACAACTTTGCTAAGGCGAATTTAAATTGAACATTCATAAAAAAGAAAGACATGAAATTACCATCATCGATTAAAAATTGGATTTCAATTGCAGGTGCAGTTTTGGCTTCTTTTAACCTCGCAACTATTTTATCATTGGTAATTCTAAATACTGTATTTAATTTTGGTGGTTCATACATCGGATTATTTATTTACATTGTTCTGCCTATGTTTATGGTGGTTGGTTTGCTGCTTATTCCAATCGGAATGAGAATTAACCGCAAAAAAGCCCGAAAAGCAGAAAAAGATGGAGAACAGTTAAACTGGCCCACAATAGATTTTAATAATGTTGGAACGCGCAATGCAGCCGTCATTTTTACGATTGGAACTACATTTCTTTTAATAATATCTTCAATAGGTAGTTACGAAGCATTTCACTATACCGAATCAGTAGAGTTTTGTGGTAAATTATGTCATCAGGTAATGGAACCCGAATACACAACTTATCATGGTTCATCGCACGAGCGGGTAGCTTGTGTTGAATGTCATGTAGGCTCTGGTGCCAGTTGGTATGTAAAAAGTAAATTATCGGGATTGTATCAGGTTTATTCTGTTCTGGCAAAAAAATATCCTCAACCTATCCCAACTCCTATTGCCAATTTACGTCCGGCCCAGGAAACCTGCGAGCAATGCCATTGGCCCGATAAATTTTACGATCGAAAACTCAAGGTAAAACATTCTTTCCTTACGGATGAAGAAAACACAGAGAACATCATTCATTTACAAGTAAAAACCAGTTCAAAAATAATGATGGGTGAAATTGAAAAAGGTATTCATCAACACATTAGTCCTGATGTAAAAATCGAATACAAAGCTGCAGACGCCAAAAGACAAAATATCCCATGGGTTCGGTACACCAATACAAAAACAGGTGAAAGCCAGGTTTTTACCGACAGTGAGAATATGATTAGTCAGGCAGAACTCGACTCTATGGAAATCAGGGTGATGGATTGTTTGGATTGCCACAACCGGCCATCGCACAATTACAATGCTCCTCAAAATTTCATCGACAAATCAATGAGCGAAGGTAAAATATCGACAAAATTGCCCGGAGTTAAGCTTGCTGCAATGATGGCACTCACTCAGGAATACCCGGATAAAGACAGCGCATTTACAGCCATTGAAACTCAGGTTAAAGACTGGTTCGAATCGGGCTACCCCGAGGTGTTTGAAGAAAAACAGGAAGAAATTAACAAAGCGATTGAAGAAATAAAAGCAGGATATTCAAATAATATTTTTCCATTTATGAAAGTGAGTTGGAAAGAATATCCAAATAATATTGGACACATGGAATCGGATGGCTGTTATCGTTGTCACAACGATCGACATGCCACTGAAACCGGCAAAGTAATTTCAAAAGATTGTAATTTATGCCACAACATTCTGGCGCAGGGAAATTCTGATACCATGAGGTATGCAAATTCATTCGAACCGCTTGAGTTTGTGCATCCTTCCGAAGTTGACGAAGCTTGGAAAACAGAACTTTGTTCCATGTGTCATTCAGCTTTGTATTAATGGAACGGAAATTGATAATGAATAAACAACCATAAAAATTTAAATATGAATTACAAAAATTTATTTTTATTATTAGGATTGGCACTACTTTTTAGTACAGCCGTATCTGCACAAGATTTTAAGTATATTGGTGCTACTAAATGTAAAATGTGCCATAACAAAGCCGACAAAGGCGAACAGTATAACAAATGGCAGGCCGGGCCACATGCTAAGGCCATGGAAAGTTTGAAAGGCGATGAAGCAAAAGATCCAAAATGTTTAAAATGTCATTCAACAGCGGCAGCAGTTGATTCGAAATTGCTGGCAGGTTTAAAGGTTGAAGAAGGCGTTTCGTGTGAATCATGTCATGGACCAGGTAGCATGTATAAAAGTGCAGCCATTATGAAAAACCAAAAACTTTCACTAGCCAAAGGATTGGTTCTTCCTGATGAAGCAGTTTGCAAAACATGCCACAACGAAGAAAGTCCAAATTACAAAGGATTTAACTACGATGAATATGTTGCTAAAATTGCTCACGACGACCCAACAACTAAATAGATATTTAATTTTTAACGGTTAGTGATTAAAATTCCTTTGTTTTTAAGCAAAGGAATTTTTTTAGATCATTATCCCTTATCACCTTTCTCCCTCAATCCACTGCGTAATGCAAATAATTACGCGAATGAAACAACCATAAAAGCATTCAATTAATGCAGTATTAATTATAATTCATGGAAGTTTCATCCGTTGTTAATAATTGTAAGTGTTATAAACACATAAACCGAGCATAATCTTTAAGATTTCAAATTCAGAAAAAAATAGGTTTATCTTTATAACGAGTGACATAAATTGCAGATATTACATACAGTTTTAACTTTTGAAATAATATCATGAAAAGAATATTCTCATTTCTCCAGTCCATGCTTTTCACAGGAATCCTTTTGATAATTTTCGGAATTGCCATTGCCTATGCCACATTTATCGAAAACGATTTTGGAACTACAACAGCACAAATATTAATTTATAAAGCATGGTGGTTTGAAGCATTGCTTGCGATAATGTGTTTAAACATTATTGGAAGCGTTTTTAAACACAATTTAGTTTCACGGAAGAAATGGTCCATGTTATTGTTTCATCTTGCCTTTATTGTTATTGGAATTGGTGCAATGGTTACCCGCTACATCGGTTACGAAGGAAACATGCACATTCGCGAAGGACAAGCATCAAATTCGATTGTATCAACTGAAAGCTATATAAATGTAAAAACAACACAGAATGGAGCAACGGCTTCTGCGGAAAAGAAAGTTCTATTTTCAGGCTACACTGGTAATTCTTATTCCGATAAGTTACATATAAATGGCCAGACGATTAAAATAAAAAATCTGCTATTTATGCCGTCGGCAAGCTTAAAAATTATTCCCGATCAAATGGGACAGCCCGTATTATCGTTAATTGCGGTTGACAAGAATATGGAGCGTACCGATTTTATGCTAAAAGCCGGTGAAACCCAAAAAACATTTGGTACATCGCTGGGATTTGCAGCAAGCGAACCAACTGATGTAGTTTTTCTATCGAAAAACAATAAGCTTTATGTAACCGCAAAAGATACAATTATCTTGTCTGGCATGTCTCAATCTGATGTTACAGCTATTGCACCGAATAGTGAAACCGAGGTTCAAATCCAAAAATTATATAGTATTGGTGAATTAAATTTTGTGGTGCAACAATTCGCACCAAAAGCTAGGCCAGAACTGGTTTATACGCAACCACAAAATGGTATGACCCTGCCCGATGGCATTAAACTGCTTGTTAGCGTTGACAATCAATCGAAAGAAGTATTCGTTTTTGGCAGAACAGGTAATATTGGAACACCAGCAAAAACCACTATTAATGGGATTGATATAGAAATTACTTATGGTTCGAAACAAATTGATTTACCTTTTTCCTTGTACCTGTCCGATTTTCAACTGGAAAGATATCCCGGATCCATGAGCCCTTCTTCGTATGCCAGCCAAGTAGTATTAAAAGATGGTGGAGTTGAACAACCTTTTCGAATTTTTATGAATAACATTTTAAAATATCGCGGTTACCGCTTCTTCCAATCGTCTTACGATACGGATGAAAAGGGTACAATTCTTTCGGTAAATCACGATTCTTTGGGAACAGGAATTACCTATTTTGGCTATTTTATAATGGTACTGGGAATGGTGTTTGGCTTGTTTAATAAAAACAGTCGTTTCAAATCGTTATTAACTACATCGGCCAAAATCAGAGAAGAACGTAAAAAGTTTTTTGCCTTACTTGTATTCGGAATTATTTTTAGTTTTAATGCCAGTGCGCAATCATCCAACTTAAACAAAGACCATGTTAAGGAATTTGGTGAACTGGCCATTCAAAACCGCCAGGGGAGAATAGAGCCTGTAAATACGCTGGCCTCACAAATTTTAAGGAAGGTAGCAAAGAAGACAAGTTGGGAAGGCATGTCGCCAACCGAAGTTTTTTTAGATATGCAAGTCCATCCCGATACTTGGAAAAACATAGCAATTATAAAGGTTGCCAACCCGGAATTACGAAAACAACTAGGTATATTCTCTGGAAAATACGCAACGTTTAATTCCATTGTTCAACCGCGCGAAATGGGTGGTTACAGATTGACGTCTTTGGTGCAACAAGCGTATGCTAAAAAGTCGAACGAACGCAATAAACTTGACAAGGAAATCATTTATGTAGATGAGCGGGTAAATATTCTAATGAACGTATTTGAGGGTAATTATCTTACCATATTTCCGGTTCCAAACCATGAAAATGATAAGTGGGTTTCCGCAGCCGATCCGTCCAAACTTTCCGATGAAATGAAGTTATCTGCCAGCCTAATCATTAACAATTATATGAATGTGCTTCGGCAAAACGATTGGGCCAGTGCAGGGCAAATATTACAGAAGATAAAAGAGAACCAGGTGAATTTTGGGGCTTCAGTACTTCCCTCGTCAAGCAAAATAAAATTGGAAGTTTTTTACAACAACATAAATATTTTCGGGAAATTGGCTAAAATATTTATGTTCACCGGGTTGATTCTGCTATTTATTCAATTAACCAGCGTTTTCAATCCTAAAATTAAACTTACAAACATTAAAAAAATCGCCTTTATTTTTATCCTTTTAATGTTCATTTTAGAAACAGCCGGGCTCGGAATTCGTTGGTATATTTCGGGACATGCCCCCTGGAGCAACGGTTACGAATCGATGGTTTTTGTGAGCTGGGCAACATGTTTAGGTGGTTTGATATTTGCAAAACGTTCTGAGATTACACTTTCTCTTACAACCGTATTAGCCGGATTAACATTAATGGTAGCCGGAATGAGCTGGATGAGCCCTGAAATTACTCCACTTGTTCCTGTTCTTAAATCCTACTGGTTAATTGTACATGTGGCCATTATTACAGCAAGTTATGGTTTTCTAGGCATTAGTGCCTTGTTAGGCTTTTTGAATCTTGTTTTAATGGCATTTAGAAATCAAAAAAATTACAACCGAATAAACTTTACTATAAAGGAACTTACAAATATTATACAAATTGCGTTAATAGTTGGACTGTTAATGCTCACAGTAGGTTCGTTTTTGGGAGGAGTTTGGGCAAATGAAAGCTGGGGACGTTACTGGGGCTGGGATCCTAAAGAAACCTGGGCATTGGTAACCGTATTGGTTTACACTTTTATTACCCACATGCATCGAATCCCGGGATTTAAGACAAGCTTTGCCATTAGTGCAGCAGCCCTTGTTGGATTTAGTTCGGTATTAATGACCTATTTTGGTGTTAACTATTATTTATCAGGACTTCATTCTTATGCTCAAGGCGAACCGGCTCCTATTCCTACCGGAGTTTATGTAGCGGCTTTTGTAGTATTTATTGTAATTGCTGCAGCTTATTTTTCAAAAGGAAAATTTAAACAAAAAGAAGAACTTGAAACGGCATAGTTTTATGAGAATTTGATTGTCAATTGAGAAATAGTAATACTATTTATATACTAATTCGCTCAAAAAAATAAATAATTTTTGGGTTCGACAAAAATAAAAATGACCAATAGTCCTGCTATTGGTCATTTTTATTTAGTAGGATGAAGAATAGATATTATTTCAATTCTTTATGATTTTATCAACGTAAATCCTTTCATTTTCTGAGAATAATTCAATAAAATAAATTCCCGATTTTAAATACGATACATCAACTTGTGTGTTATTCTGAAAGTTAGTTTGAGAAAGTATACGTCCGTTTAAATCTCGAATTGTACAGGTAGTTTCAAATAAATTATCGATTTTAACGCTTAGCACATTAACAACAGGATTTGGGTAAATACTTATTTCTAAATTTTCTACAGTCTCAATTCCAACAACTGACCCAATGGAGAAGTAATAATTGTATGCACTCGAAAATAACCACTGGTCGTTTTCCCATATGGTATTTTCTATTTTGTCACAAACCATACCATCAAAAGAAAAAGCAGGCATATAAACCTGTAGGAATTCCCAATTATTAATGTCTTCTGAATAATAGTTGTATTCTGAAAGGTATTCTACTTTATTACTCCCCTTCCAACTCGCTTCTTTATCTTTCCAAACATAGCTGCTCTCTTCAAATAACTGTATACCTTGAGTTTCGTTTGAATAAACATTTTTCGAATCTGCATTCCAAATTTTTAAATCGTAATCCCAATTGTAAAAAATTTCTGTGCTTAGTTCTGAAAATTCAGTGTACGTATTTTCCTGTTTTCGTTCCTCCTCAAAGAGTCCTTCCCCAAAACCAGGCCCATATTTTACTATTTCTATTAAATTCAGATTGTTGTCGTAACTGTATTGTAGTTCAAACTTCTTGGTAGATTCAACATCGTAAAAATTGTAATCAAATCCTGTTTCAGTGGTCAAATTGCCTATGCTATCATAGGCAAATTTTCGATAAGCATTTGTTATCCAATCATTCTCAAAAATATCCCACTCTTTTAGATTAACTACATTTAACGAATTGTCATTGTTGTATAAATATTCAATCTGTTCAATTTCATCCCAAAATTCAATTTCATCAACTCTGTCATAACGGCTTTCAGATTTTAGCAAGCCATTTTCGTATTCATAATAAATCCGGGTGTACCACCTATAAGTAGGCAGAAAATACTCCTGAAATTCAACTTGTTTCAATCGGCCATTCTCGTCAAACAAGTAATAATTCTCATCACTAATAAACCATTTATTCTTCGCAGCATCCCAATAAAAAATATTTACGACAACACGCTTTCCATCATTTTCAAAATTACAGGTGTATAAATGCGTTTTTTCGACCTTCTCTGTTTCTTCCGACCATTCTGAAACAACAATACTATCGAATTCTAACTTGTTGGAAGAGCTTTTTAATACATCGTAATAATCAGAAGAGAATGGTTGATTTAAAAAATTGGTTTTCCCAATATAATCCCTGCTTTTTAATAATTTAGAAACATCGCTTTTTTTAATTAGAAGTGTATCGGGAAAACACAAGTCATTTGCCTCTCCTAAAAAAGTAATAAAAATGAGCAATATGGAAACAAACAAAATCCGAGTCATAAACACTTCGTTATAAGTACAAATGTAAAGATATTCAATGCTTTTAAAATCGGGTAAAAATTTCAATAATTTTCAAAGTCACATACACATATCTATATTTGTTTATTAACTTAGCAGCCAGAAATTTTACTCCGAGTCTTTGCACCTAAAATTCAGGTTATGGTGCACCGACCGATGGGATAATCCGGAAACAGATTGTCCTCCCGCTTCCCGGCAGTGTTGGGACTAAATTGGAAAGGAGAAAGAACTGCTTCCGGCAATAGTTGGGCATAATCCCACTTCTTTCCATTGTTGTATTTTTATGATGGAAACTACTTCAAATATTGGTTTATCAATGCCTAATCTGCTTCTGATTGCAGGCAATGGACGAAACGTGGGAAAAACTTTCTTTGCCTGTTCCATTATCAAACAACTTTCATTGATTTCCGAAGTTTTAGGAATAAAAATTTCCTCTCATTTTCATCCCGTTAACACAGAAGATATTCTTATTAAAAACGAGCGTTTTATCATAGTCGAGGAAAAATACAATTCGACAAAAGACAGCTCATTGTTCTTGCAGGCAGGTGCCAAACGCGTATTTTTTTTAATGGTTCACCAGCAATATCTGGAGGAAGCTTTTCATCACTTACAAAAATATTTACCTCAACATGCCATAGTTTGCGAATCTGGAGGGTTGCATGAAATTATAAATCCCGGATTGTTCTTTTTTGTAAATTTGGAGGAAAAGGAAATAATAAAAAAACAACACTTAAAATTCTCCCCTGTTATTGTTACCAACAATGGAAAAGAATTTGATTTCGACATAAACAAAATACACTTTTTTAACAATAAGTTTGAACTTAAACAATGAGTAAATTTGGCGAAATACAAGCACTTATTACAAAGCTTCCACCTAATTTTATGACTGAAGAAGTCAACTTAAGAGCTGCTTATAACCATGTGTTGCAAGAAGATGTGTTGGCAGATATGGATATGCCACCGTTTCATAAATCGGCCATGGATGGTTACGCCTGTCATTTGGAAGATATTGGAGAGAAGTTGAAAGTACTCGAAGTTGTGCATGCCGGAATGATGCCAACAAAAAACGTGGGTAAAAATGAATGCGTAAAAATAATGACGGGTGCTGCAGTTCCTGTTGGTTGCGATTGTGTATTTAAAGTTGAAGATTCGGAGAAAAGCAATGAAACCCAAATAATTTGTACCAATCCGAAAACGGCAAAAAACATTTGTTATCAGGGTGAAGATTATCAAACCGGTGATATTCTGCTAAAAAAAGGCACCATTTTAAATGTTTCTCACATGGCCGTTTTGGCTGGTGCAGGGCACACAAAAGTAAAAATATCGGTGCTGCCCAAAATAGCTGTAATTGCAACAGGTAGCGAATTGGTCGAACCTCATAAAAAACCAGTACCAGGTCAAATACGCAACAGCAACGCCAGTCAGTTAATTACCCAGCTCCGTAAAATGAATCTTGAGGTGACAATCAATAAACTTGTTTCTGACGATTATGAGAAGCTGACAGAAGTCTTTAAAGAGGCTCTTATAGATAACGACATCGTATTTTTTACAGGTGGTGCGTCGTTTGGCGATTTCGATTTTATTCCGGAAATATTAAAAGAACAGGAATTCAACATCTTCTGGAATACTACTGGTATGAAACCCGGCAATCCGATGAGTTTCTCACAAAAAGGAAATAAATATTGTTTTGGTTTGTCGGGAAACCCGGTTTCATCGCTTATGCAATTCGAGATTCTGGCTAAACCTGTACTCTACAAAATTATGGGTGCAAATTACAATCCACTTCGAATTAGCGCAAAAATGGAATTTGATTATGCGCGTAAAAAAGCCGACCGATTTGGAATTGTACCAGTAGTTATTGGCGACAAAGGAAGTATCGAAGCCATTCCCTTTCATGGCTCGGCACACATTAATGCACTTACTTTCGCAAATGCTCTATTGGAAGTCCCTCTTGGTGAGACAATTATTAAAAAAGGAGATTTAGCTTATGTTAGACCGCTTTAACAGACGTATTAATTACCTGCGCATTTCGGTAACCGACCGCTGTAATTTTCGCTGCAAGTACTGTATGCCTGCCGAAGGTGTGCCGCTAAAACAGCACGAAGATATATTATCGTTCGACGAAATTATTGAAATTGTTAAAGTGGGAACGAAGCTTGGGTTGACAAAAATCCGTTTGACCGGTGGCGAACCACTCGTTCGTAAGGATTTACCTGAATTGGTTAAAATGCTTTCTGATATTCCTGAAATTACCGACATCGGTTTAACCACAAATGGTGTGTTATTGCCCAAATATGCCGCACAGTTAAAAGCTGCCGGTCTAAAGCGTGTTAACATCAGTTTGGATACTCTCGATCCCGAAAAATTCAAAAAAATTACACGCCTTGGAAAACTTTCTGATGTATTAAAGGGAATCGATGCGGCGTTGCAAGCAGAACTACTCCCGGTAAAAATAAATTTTGTTCGAATTCCAGGTGAAAATAAAGAAGATGAAAGTACTGTCAGAGAATTTTGTAAAAAGAAAAATTTGAAACTGCGTTTAATCCGTCAAATGGATTTACGAACCGGAGAGTTTTATTCGGTTGAAGGCGGCAAAGGAGGTATTTGCGAAATATGCAACCGCTTACGTTTAACTGCCGATGGTTATATTGTTCCTTGTTTACATTCCGAATTACGATACAATATCCGCGAACTGGGAATTGAAGAGGCTTTTAATAGAGCCGTTCATTTTAAACCTGAAAAAGGTTTGGGCACATCAACACACGAATTTTCAAACATTGGAGGATAATAATGAGTAAACTATCGCACATCAACACCGACGGGAAAGCCAATATGGTGGACGTTGGCAATAAACCACAACAAATTCGCACCGCAAAAGCATCAGGCTTTATTCAATTACAAGCAAAAACAATTCAACTCATAAACGAAAGTCTGATAAAAAAAGGGGATGTAATAACAATCGCCGAAATTGCCGGTATTCAGGCCGCTAAGGAAACCTCGCGTTTAATTCCGCTTTGCCACCCACTACAACTTACCAAAGTTGAAGTAAAAGCCACTGTTAAAGAAAATGGAGTTGAAGTGAAAAGTTTAACCCGTTGTATTGGACAAACCGGTGTTGAAATGGAAGCATTAACCGCAGTTAATGTAGCTCTTCTTACCATTTACGACATGTGCAAAGCTGTGGATAAACAAATGATAATGAGTGATATTAAGTTGAATTTTAAAGAAAAAATATAAATACCCGACATTTAGTATAATGGAACAAAAAACCTGCACAATAAAATCCCTGAATATTTCAGAAAAAAAGGGAACCATAAAAACACCACGCCACGAAATTACTTTAAACGGGGAAGGCATTAAAGGTGATGCTCATGCCGGAAAATGGCACCGGCAAGTGAGTTTGCTGGCCGCCGAAAGTATCGAAAGTTTTGAGGGTGAACTAGGACGAAAAATTAATTATGGAGAATTTGCTGAAAACATTACTACTTTAGGTTTTCCTGTGCATCTCACCAGACCTTTCGATCGTTTTGTTTCAGAAAATGTAGAAATGGAAGTCACTCAAATTGGCAAAAAATGCCACGGTACCAACTGCGAAATATTTCAGTTAACCGGGAATTGTGTGATGCCCAAGGAAGGTATTTTCTGCCGAGTGATTAAGCCTGGAAAACTTTCGGAGAATGATGTACTAACCCATGTTCCAAAAACCTTTCGAATTAAAGTACTTACGCTAAGCGACAGGGCTTTTGAAGGCGTTTACAAAGACAAAAGTGGCCCTCTACTTGAGAAACTAAGCAAAGACTGGTTTACTGAACAAAGGTACCTTTGCGAAACAAACCGCACCATTATTCCCGATGAAAAAGAACTATTGGAACGAGAATTGGAATCCGCAATAAATGAGAACTACGATATTATTTACACAACCGGAAGTACAGGAATTGGACCGCGTGATATTGCACCAAAAATAATTGCCGATTTTATTGATCTGGAAATTCCCGGTATTATGGACATGATAAGGTTAAAATATGGAGCAGAAAAACCAAATGCCCTGTTAAGTCGGTCAGTTGCAGGTGTAAAAAATAAAACATTAATTTTTTCGCTTCCCGGAAGTACAAAAGCCGTTAATGAATACCTCAGCGAAATTCATAAAATTATAATGCACTCCTTTTTAATGCTACACGGAATTGATAGCCATTAGATTAAGCAATTGATTTCTTTTCAAAAAAGTCTGCAAGAATTTGAGCATGATCAAAAGCTAAATCCGGTAATTCATCAATTGGGAACCAATCTGCACGGACGGCATCGTCACTGCCAATAACTTTTGCAGGTTTTTCAATTTCGGCTGAAAAAACAACCGAAATGGTACGATGACGTGGATCGCGGTCGATGGCATCATAAGTTCTGAATTGTTCCATTTTATTCAGCACGAGCCTTGTTTCTTCCTCCAGTTCACGAATACAGGCTTTCTCCAGCGTTTCATCCATTTCAATAAAACCTCCGGGAAGAGCCCATTTACTTTTAAAAGGTTCTCGTCCCCTCTGAATAAGTAGAACCTGTATTACACCACCGTTTTTTACAAACACAATGGAATCAACAGTTAACGCTGCTCGTGGATATTTATAAGTAAATTCATTCATAAATAAATATTTTGGAAGATTAACGTGTTTGCTAAGCACAACTTGAACTCTTAACTTATAAATTAATCCTTTCTCCCGGTTTTCCAATGCCTAACAATTAAAAAGACTACCGCGACAAAAATGACCAGATAAATTACGAATTTTACATGTTCCATTTTATGTAATTATTTTTTTCATTACACGCATTTTGTGTGTATACCGCTGTGTATCCACATTAAATATTCCGAATTGATCCACATTATCAATACGCACCTGCCCCGAAGCATGAATAATTTTATTCCGTTTCCAAATAATTCCAACGTGAACAATATTCCCTTCCTCATCGTCGAAAAATGCCAAATCTCCGGGTTCAGCTTCATCAACAAAACTCATTGCCGTTCCTACCTTCACCTGTTGGCTGGCGTCGCGCGGCAATTTAATTCCAATCATTTTATAAATTATTTGGCTTAAGCCACTGCAATCAACACCAAACGGTGTTCGTCCTCCCCACAAATAAGGCGCATTAAAATATTTTAATGCTTGTTGAATAACAATCTCGCGTGGATTTTTCAAATCGCCATAAACAACTTCGCCAGTAGCTAAATAGGTGTCACGTGTCACCGAAAACTGCTTCAGGTAGGGTCTCCAAACGGGTAAAGTACTTCCTGCTACAAGCATTAAATTTTGCTCGTCGGTTACCGGCACTATCGTAATAATATCCGATGTTACCGCCATCGGGCTATTTTCAATTTTATTTAAAGTTCTTGCGTGAATAGGTGTAGCCATTTTTGTGTCAATCCATCCTTCGTAGCCATCGTATGCCAATTTTACGTTGGTCCAACCTACCATTTGCTCGCGCATCTCAAAATGCTCTCCGAATAAAATCTGGGTAGCCATCTCACTTTTTTCCGATGGTTCAACCCGAACAGGAATAATACTTAAATTGGAAATGCCGTAGTTCATCAATATTTTCTTAATTTTATTTTGTAAAACAGAATTTGACACTGCCCTACTGGTATAATCACAAATCTATTAAAAATGGGCTAGACAAGCTGTTGAAACCTTTTATTTTTTTTTGATTTTTGTGCATCTGTTTTAAAAATCATTACAATGCAAACAAATGTTGTATATTAAATCAATTTATTCGAAATTCGAATCATGAGCAAATTTTATAAACAGCTGAAAAGCTACACGAAAATATTTGTACAACTTGCTATCTTCATTTTAGCAGCAGTTGCCATTTATTTCATTTTACCCGGCGAACCAAAATTTAAATACGAATATCAAAAAGGATTTCCGTGGCGACATGAAAATTTGGTGGCTCCCTTTGATTTTGCCATTCTGAAAACAAGCGCTGAGGTTGAACAGGAGAAAGCGGAACAAATTGCTACGGTTGTCCCCTATTTTATAAACGACACATCGAATTATTCCTCAGGAATAAAACTACTTATTCAAGACTTAAACCTCGCTTCCGACTCGTTAAATTCTCAAAAAGTGAAAGCTTTTGAACAATTAAAAGAAAATCTTCAACTGATTTATAACTCAGGGGTATTACAATTTTCACCCGATTCGTATACTGAACTCACCAATAAAACCGAGATAAAAAAGCGTATTGCCAATTCAGTAACAAAAATTGAAATCGGCAAACTTTATTCTGAAAAGTCAGCGTATAATTTATTAAATCAGGTTCGACAAAACCTGGTACAATCGGGTAACAAAACTGAATGGTTAAGTGGATTGCAGTTGGATAAATATATTACTGCAAACCTGAGCTTCGATTCCGAAACAACCGAAAAGGAAATAAGCCAACTGACCGATAATTTATCGCTTGTGCGTGGTATGGTAAAGCTGGGTGAAAGAATTATTTTAGAAGGAGAAATTGTTGACAGCGAGCGTTTTCAGGTATTGGAATCGTTAAAAGCCAGCTACGAGAAAGAGCGCGGCAACAACGTTAACCGCTATATGGTTGCTGCCGGGAAAATATTTTTGGTACTTACAATGTTGGGGCTAATTTTTGCATTCCTTTTTATATACCGACGCGACATAATTAACCAACTTAACAAGCTTAGCTTCTTGCTGTTGTTAATGGTCATCATGATCTTGTTGTCTAATTTTATCGATTCCTTCCCGAATTTGCACATTTACATGGTTCCATTGGTCATTTTCCCCATAGTAGTTCGTACCTTTTTTGATTCGAGAACAGCCATTTTTATGTTGGTTATCACCACATTGTTAATTGGATTTTATGCACCAAATAATTACGAATTTATTCTGATTCAGATTTCAGCTGGAGTGGTAGCCGTTTTTAGCTTAAATAATATGCACAGAAGAGTTCATATTGTTCTCGCATCTATATGGGTGTTTTTGACTTACACCATTGTATTTGCAGCCTTAAATTTTATTCACGAAGGCGCATTTGTCGCTTCAAGCTTTTCAACAATAAAGTGGTTTGCCATTAGTAGTGTTCTTATTTTACTGGTTTATCCTTTGGTATTTATTTTTGAGAAAATATTTGGATTTATTTCTGATGTTACTTTAATTGAAATTTCGGATAGTAACCAACCGCTGCTCCGCAAACTGGCAGAAGAAGCTCCCGGAACTTTTCAGCATTCGATGCAAATTGCAAATTTAGCCGAAGAAGTTATTCTGAAAATTGGTGGAAATCCGTTTTTGGTGCGGGCAGGTGCTTTGTACCACGACATAGGAAAAATTGGGCGTCCTAATTTCTTCATCGAGAATCAGGCAATGGGGATGAATCCTCACGACAGGTTAAACCATTTAAAAAGTGCCGAAGTAATTATTGACCATGTGAATAACGGTGTAAAAATTGCACAAAAACACAAACTTCCGACGCCTATTGTTGAATTTATTGCAACACACCACGGAACTACAAAAGCAAATTATTTCTTTTTAAAACACCAACAAGAAAATCCGGATGAAAAAATAGATGAGAAAGCGTTTATCTATCCGGGACCTCTTCCAAAATCGAAAGAGGCTGCTGTAGTTATGTTGGTTGACGGCATTGAAGCCGCATCGAGAAGTATGAAAGAAAAGACCCGCAAAAATCTGAAAGAGCTGATAGATAGCATGATTGACAAGAAAATCTCAGACCGCCAATTAAACGACTCGGATCTGACATTTAAAGATATTGACACCATAAAAGCAACTTTGCTCCAGAAATTAATTAACATCTATCACATTCGAATTGAATACCCAAAAGAAACAAAAAAAGAATAATGGCGTTTTATTGTCAGTAAAATATGATTTGAAGCTGTTGATACGTTAATTTTGTAAAAAGTGAGATTATGAGAAGTCTAATAAAATTTTCCTTGTTATTGGTTTTTATAGCAGCAATATTTGCCGCTTGCAACAAAGACGATGTATCGGGTACATTGGCATCGGAATATACGCAAAAGGTGAATCGCTTTATTAAAACCGGAATGGAAGATGTTTACCTGTGGTATGATAAAATGCCCGATATCGATTATCGATACGAGTTGAATTCGTTTGATTATTTTGACAAATTATTGTATTCCGACGACAAGTGGTCGTATATGACCGACGATATTGAAGCACTTGAAAATAGTTTTGCAGGAATTGAAAAGTCGTATGGTTATTCGCTGGCTTTTGGCCGATTTACCGAAACCCAGAATATTTTTGCCATTGTAGAATTTGTTTATCCGCAAACCCCTGCATCGGTTGCCGGGATCAAACGTGGTGACATAATTATAGAAATGAATGGTTCAGACATAACCGATAGTAATTATAAAGATCTTCTTTATAGCGAAAGTTTGTCTATCACATTTGGGATATTGGAAGAAGATGCAATTGCGCCCGGAGCTACAGTTGATTTAAACGCTGTTGAATTAAATCTTAATCCGGTAGTATTTACCAATATCGTTGAACATGAAGGACACAAAATTGGCTACCTTTTTTATGCGCAATACATCGACAAATACAACCATAGCATTGATACTGCTTTACAACGAATGGCAAACGAGCAAGTAACTGATTTGGTTGTTGACCTGCGCTACAATCCGGGAGGAACGGTTTCAGCTGCCAAACACTTGTGTAGTGCAGTTGCCCCGCTGAATGTAGTGAATGAAAACAGCGTTTTAGTCAAATATTTCTGGAATGACAAGTATCAGAAAGAATGGGTGGATAACCAAATTGTAAGTCAAATTCAAATAGATTTTGATAAATCAGTACCGATTAAAATGGGATTAGACCATGTTCACTTTCTAACAGGCTCAGGAACGGCATCGGCATCGGAGCTTACAATTACCGGCCTAAATCCATATATGCTGGTTACAACCGTTGGCGATACTACTTATGGGAAATACACCGCTTCAATAACCATAAAACCAGAAGATGTTTACAACGATGAAAGTTATTATGGTGAAATTAACAACTGGGGAATACAACCCATCGTAATTCGATATGCCAATTCGGTTGGTGTTACCGATTTTAAAGAAGGATTTTTCCCCAATATTGAAGTTGAAGATGATTTATGGAATACACTTCCGCTTGGAACCAAAGAGGAACCATTATTTATGGCAGCCATTGAAGATATTACAGGAGCCCCTGTTCTTGCCTTGAAAAGCGGTCGGAGAGAAAACCTAAAAATACCTTATAAAATATTTGATCGAGGCTTCTCACGTTATGACAAAAACAAACGTGAAGTGCTGATCAATAAAATTGATTTCTCTGGTATAGAATGATATATAATACCAACTTGTTTATGAAATGCCGGATATAAGCTAATATACGGCATTTTGTTGCTAACTTGAATAAATACGATATTTTGAAAAAGGCCGCTCAACAGCAGCCTTCAATAAACCAAAACCAAATCTGGAAAAAATGT
>JBFFMM010000018.1:0-25594 GCA_041554075.1 Draconibacterium sp.
ATATTTTAAACTTGATTCCAAATTCTATATTAAAAATTTTCCAACCTATTTAACTATTAAAACAAATAGACAGGCTTAAAGTTTTCTTTAATCAGTAATCGATTTACAACTCCGGATATTTATCCGGTTCAACTTCGCGCATCATTTCATACACATTTCTGAATAAACGTTCCACATTTGGTTTCGAGAAATATTCTCCGTCGATACCATATGCCGGGCGGTGTTCTCTGGCTGGTAGCGTGCGTGGAGCAGTGTCGAGGTAATCAAAAGCTTTTTGCTCTTCCACAACTTTTTGCATCATATACGCACTCGCTCCTCCCGGAACATCTTCATCCATAAAAATTACTTTATTGGTCTTTTTAACCGACTCAAGAATGGTATGATTAATATCGAAAGGCATCAAGGTTTGTATATCAATTACTTCTATGGAAATTCCTTTAAAGTCCTGCAATAATTTAGCAGCTTTAACTGCATGATGCACATTCCAGGCGTAAGTAACTACCGTAACATCTGTTCCTTCGCACATAATTTCAGGTACGCCAAGCGGAATTTTGTATTCACCATGATTCGCGGGAAGTTTCTCTTTTACATTGTAGCCTTTTAGTGGTTCTATAACCAATGCCGGATCGTTAGCTTCCAATAATGTATTATAAAAACCTGCCGCTTGCGTAAGGTTTCGCGGCACACACAAATACATTCCACGCAGTGAACCCAGCAACATTTGCATGGGAGATCCAGCATGCCAGATTCCTTGCAACTGATGACCGCGCGTTCGGACAATAAGCGGGGCAGCTTGTTTTCCTTTCGTACGGTATTGGAGTGTTGCCAAATCGTCGCTTAATTGCGATTGTGCATAAATGAGGTAGTCAAGATACTGAATTTCTGCAATTGGGCGGAAACCCCGCAGTGCTAATCCAATACCTTGCCCAATGATGGTTGCCTCACGAATTCCGGTATCCGAAACGCGTTCTATACCATATTTAGCTTGCATTCCTTTCATCCCCTGATTTACTCCTCCCAGTTTTCCGGTGTCTTCGCCAAAAGTTACCAGATTGGGGTATTTTTCAAAAAGAGCATCGAAATTTTTATTGACAATTTCAGAGCCGTTTACATCCGGTGAATCGTCATTGTATTTTACTAAGTTACTTTCTACATTTATTGCCGAATCGCTTCCAGTTCGATATAAATTACTGCTGTAAAAATTGGCAGTTCGTTCCTCAAAACGTTTAATCCAGGATTTAAGCTCCTTGCGTTCAATTTGTAAATCCGGATTTAAATGAATTTCAAGATTTAAACGTTTGGCAAAACTGATGTGCGAGCGTCGGGTAGGAAATATTTTTTTAGTAACTTTTTCAAATCGACGCATGTTTTGCAGACTTGTTTTACTGTCAATTCGATGAAGAATTTCTTTTAATTCAGCCCGTTCTTTCTGATACCCGTCGGTGTAATTTTTCCAGGCTTTGTTTTTTGCGTCTTTAGCCTTTTTTTTAGCCGATTTTTCAATCTCACCCAACATATCCTCATCTGCAACACCCGATTCCAAAAGCCATTTGCGCATTTGGTTTACACTGTCGTATTCGTTCTCCCAGTTCAACCGTTCTTTTGTTTTGTATCGTTCGTGAGAACCGGAAGTAGAGTGTCCTTGGGGCTGCGTAACTTCGTAAATATGAAAAACTACAGGCGTGTGGGTTTTACGGCAAAAGTCAATTCCTTCCTGAAATGTTTTAATCAATTCGGGATAGTCCCAGCCTTTGCATTTATAAATTTTAATACCGTTGGTTCCTTTCTCTTTTTCGAAACCTTTTAAAACTTCCGAAATGCTCGATTTTGTAGTTTGTAATTCAATGGGGACACTGATTCCAAACCCATCGTCGTAAATAGCTACGGCGAGCGGAACCTGCATAACACCTGCAGCATTAATCGTTTCAAAGAAAATACCTTCCGAAGTACTGGCATCGCCAATGCTACCAAAAGCCACTTCGTTTCCGGTAACATTATTGTGCAAGTTCTTTTTTAAATCGGGTTGCTGTCGAACAATTTTAGAGGCCTGTGCCATTCCCAGTAATCGGGGCATTTGTCCTCCTGTTGAAGAAATATCAGAAGCAGAGTTATACTGGTCAGCGAGGTTTTTTATCTCGCCATTTTCCGAAATATTTTGAGTGCTAAAATGATTGTTAAAATTACGACCTGCTGTCGATGGATTAATATCAACGTCGGTGTCACCGTAAATCATTGCAAAAAATTCTTCAGGTTGCAATAAGCTAAGTGCCAGCATAAAAGTTTGGTCGCGGTAATAGCCTGAGCGCCAATCACCTTTTTTAAACGTTTTGGCGTAGGCAATTTGAGCCACTTCTTTTCCATCTCCAAAAATACCAAAATGCGCCCGCCCATTGTGAACTTCGCGTCGTCCTAACACACTAAGTTGCCGACTTAAATAGGCAATGTAATAATCTTCAAGTGCTTCTTTTGTTGATATTTGTTTGTTGGTTGCCAATTTAGTCTTTTCTAAAATCATGTATTTTAATTTCAGATCGTTTGATCTATAGCTGCAAGAATAACGTTATTTGTAGTGTTTTGTTCGAACTCTTTTTTGTTCTTCAAAGTTATATTTTCCAGTTTCACTCTGTACTTTTATGATCTAAGTCAACTCTGAATGATACATGATATGCTTGTTACATTACCTGTATTTTAGCTTTTTGCAAGGTTGTCGAGTATACAGTATGTTTTTATTTCAAGCCGATTCTAGAAATAAATCAAAACAGGTTTTCTATTATTATCAATATAGAATTGTAAAATCTAACTGATTTTTCCAATCAACTTTGAAGGTAAATACTTCGAAAATATTGAATTCAATTAGGTTTATTCAGTAGTTTTGGTGTCTAACTTAGTATAGAAATCAATTAAACCATATATCATGACAAAATTTCTAAGTTTGTTGCTTTTATTCGTTTTCATGTGTCCATCCATTTTTGGGCAGGACATAAAAGAGTGGGAAGATCCCGCAGTTTTTAATATTAATCGCACAGATCCTCATGCCCATTTTTTTCCTTTTGAAAGTGAAAGGTTGGCATGGGATAACAACAAAAATGAGTCTGCATATTTTCAGTCCTTAAACGGAACGTGGAAATTCAAAATTGCTTCAAATCCTGAAAGCAGACCGGCAGATTTTTACAAAAATGATTTTGATGTAAGTAACTGGGCAAATATAAAAGTTCCGGCAAACTGGGAACGCCAGGGATTTGATACGGCCATTTATGTAAACACGAGGTATCCGTTTTGGATGATTGAAAACGAACGGCCAAATCCACCCAATATTCCGCATAATTACAATCCGGTTGGAAGTTACCGACGTACTTTTACAATTCCTGAAAATTGGGAGGATCGCCAGATTTCTATTCATTTTGGAGCTGTAAAATCGGCTTTTTACATTTGGGTAAACGGCAAAAAAGTAGGATACAGCGAAGGTTCAAAAACGCCTGCTGAGTTTGACCTAACAGAATTTGTTCAACCCGGAGAAAATACGCTGGCTTTGGAGGTGTATCGCTGGAGCACCGGAAGTTACCTGGAATGCCAGGATTTCTGGAGAATTAGTGGAATTGAGCGTGATGTATATTTACTGGCAACCCCCAAAGTTCATATACGCGACTTTTTTGTACTTGCCGGTTTGGATGAAAACTATAAAAACGGAACTTTTTCGCTGGATGTAGAATTGGAAAACTACAGTGAAACAGGCGCCGGAGATTACACAATAGCGGCTAGTGTTTTAAACTTCGATAAAAGTCAAAAACTAATTGATTTATCCGAAACTTCAACTGTTTCAGAAAAAGTTAAAAGGTTTCAGTTTAGTGCCACAGTTGATAATCCTGAAAAATGGTCGGCAGAACAACCTAACTTATATAAATTGCTTGTTGTTTTAAAAGATGCTGAGGGAAAAGTTGTGGAAGCACTTTCGCAAAACATTGGTTTCCGTACCGCTGAAATTAAAAACGGCCAGTTTATGGTGAATGGGAAAGCGGTGTATGTAAAAGGTGTAAACCGTCACGAACATGATCCGGACGAAGGACACGTGATCAGTCGCGAGGTGATGTTAAAAGATATTCAGTTGATGAAAGAATTTAACATCAATACTGTACGTACTTGTCACTACCCCGATGATCCGTTGTTTTACGAACTTTGCGATTTGTATGGTTTGTATGTAATTGATGAGGCAAATATTGAATCACATGGAATGGGATATGGTGAAGCAAGTTTGGCCAAACATGCAGAGTGGGGACCCATGCATTTGGATCGTACTCGCCGGATGGTGGAACGCGATAAAAATCATGCCTGCATTGTAACCTGGTCGCTTGGAAACGAAGCCGGCGACGGAATCAATTTTGTTGCCGATGCTGCCTGGATAAAAGAGCGCGATCAAAGTCGCCCGGTGCAATACGAACGTGCTGGTTTGGCCGATCATACCGATATATTCTGTCCCATGTACATGAGTCTTGAGGGGGTAATAAATTATGCACAAGGAAATCCTGATCGCCCCTTAATTCAGTGCGAATATGCGCACGCGATGGGTAACAGTTGCGGTGGTTTGCAGGACTATTGGGATGCTTTTGAAATGTATCCTTCTTTGCAAGGAGGTTGTATTTGGGATTGGGTTGACCAGGGCTTGCGTGAAGTAGATGAAAAAGGAAGGATGTATTATACCTTTGGCGGCGATTACGGAACCAATAAACCAAGTGACAACAGTTTTTGCCTGAATGGTTTGGTAAATCCCGATCGTCTTCCAAATCCACAGTTGTGGGAAGTAAAAAAAGTATATCAGAACATTTCTATTAAAGCTGATGATTTGAATGCCGGTAAATTTACGGTTCATAACAAATATTTCTTTACAAATTTGAATGAGTTCAACTTTGTTTGGACGATAAAAAATGCGGAGGGAATTGTTGCTCACGGAATGGTTTCTGATTTGAATGTGGCTCCATTATCTGAGAAATCAATTACCCTATCGTTACCAAAATTAGAACAACCCAAAGCCGGGCAAAGTTACATTTTGAAATTTTCGGCAGTAACAAAAAATCGCAAAGGCTTGGTGAAAGCGGGACACGAACAGGCTTGGGAAGAATTTGAATTACCAATTCAAGCAACTGATTTTATTACCGTTGAAAATAAAGGTGCAATCTCAATTCAGCCAAACAAAGATACGCAAGTTGTTTTAGGCAATAATTTTCAGTTAAAAATCGATTCAAAAACAGGAATTATTTCATCGTATCTTTTAAACGGAAAAGAGATGATGAAGCAAGGACCGCGGTTAAACTTTTTCCGCCCACCAACTGAAAATGATATTCGCGACAGAAATGGTTTTAGAGTCTGGAATAAAGCAGGATTGGATCAGCTGGAACAATTGGCACAAATTCCTGAGGTAAAAGATCAGAACGACGGCAGTATTTTGCTGATTTTCCCTGTCACATTAAAGAGTAGTTCATCCGAGTTTACGGCAGTTGTGCAGTACCATATTTTTGGTGACGGAACATTTAATATTTCAAGTGAAGTGAACTTACCTAACTCTATTTCTGCCGTGGCTAAGGTGGGATTACAAATGAAAATGCAACGAACGTACAACGAAGTAAGCTGGTATGGTTTGGGCGGAGTCTCCACTTATCCTGACCGTAAAAGCGGTGGTAAATTTGATTTCTATTCTACTACAGCTGAAAATCTATACGACCACAATATTGTAATACCACAGGAGAATTGCAATCAGTCGGGTGTGCGTTGGGCTTCGGTATCGAATATGGAAGGAATTGGATTTTTGATGAGTGGATCGAGTGACATGAATTTTAGTGCATATCCTTATGACGATGCTGATATCACAAGGGCCCGGCATTTGAACGAGTTGGACGAAGCTGATTTTGTAACCGTAAATTACGATGCATTGGTTACCGGTTTGGGAACTGCAACTTGTGGCCCTGGAATTTTACCACAATATGTGGCAAAAGGAGGTATTTATCGTTTTGATGTAACTTATAAACCTGTTCTGTTTCAGCAAAAAAATATTTTTGAATATGCAACAGAAAAATACAATGTTGCTGAACTTTTATTAGCTGAAGCTCCGGTTTTAAACCAAGATGAAAATGGTGCAATCTCAGTAAGTACGAATGAAAAGGCTGATCTTTTCTATGCCGTAAATGATGGTAAATTCAAAGCCTACAAAAAGCCATTCGAACTTAAAAAAGGAGGAAAGGTAACTGTTTTTGCAAAAGTGAATGGCAAAATGAACAGCAACAAAGTGATACAGTATTTTGAAATGAGCAAAGAGAAGTGGACGGCCACTGCCGATTGCAGTTACGAAGGACAAGGGCCCGAAGCAGCTATCGATAATAATCCGGAAACGATTTGGCACTCCGACTGGACTGATGAGACATTAGTTCAGCCTCATTTTTTGCAAGTAGATATGGGGGAGGTTTTGGATGTAAAAGGGTTTAACTATTTACCACGGCAAGATCAATTTAACGGGCGAATTGCTTCGTATAATTTTGAAGTAAGTGTTGATGGCAAAACCTGGGAGACTGTTGTTGAAGGAGGCCGTTTTGGTTATTCCAGTGAACGTCAGGAAAAAATGTTTGAAAAGGCTTACAAAGTGCGCTATTTTAAAATTACAACCTTGCGCGAATTTCGGCGCAACTTTTTTAGTTCAATTGCTGAAATTGGTGTGATTTTATAGTCGAACTCAGGCTAATGTTCTGCAAAGTAGTTACAGTTTGGAGCTAAGTCAAACTATAACTACTTTGCAGCCCTATTAAACAATGGAAAAGCTTTATTTATTTACCGATGGAAGTGTGCATGTTCAATCAAAAATTGGATACGGTGCCCAATTGTTTATTACTGAAGATGAGTTGACTGCCGACAATCTCAAGCTGCGGGTTCAAACCAAACGTTTTGAAAATACTTCATCTACAAAATTGGAATTGCAAACTTTACTTTGGGCTTTATCTGAAATAGGAGAGACGGAGTCAAAAATTATTATTTACACAGATTCGCAAAATATCACTGGTTTATTGGATCGTCGGAAACGAATGGAACAAAGTAATTATTTTTCGAAAACAGGTAAACGATTAAAAAACGTTGAATTATATAAGGAATTTTATAAAATTATTGATTCAATAGATTGCGAGATCGTAAAAGTACAAGGACATCAGCCATCGCGGAAAAAGAATGAAATTGAACAAATTTTTACTTTGGTGGATAAGGCTTCGCGAAAAGCGTTACGAAAAACAAATTAAATCTGGTTTAATTCATTTTACTCACTCATTCACTTCCTTATTCACTCATTCACTCATTTTATCACTAATTTACTCATACCTCAAAGTCAGCGCCGGATTGGTTCGAACCGATTGTAAGGTACGGTAGCTAATGGTTAGTAAAGCAATGGAAATTGCAATTACAAAACCTAAAATAAACTCAAAAACACTAAGATTAATCCGGTAGTAGTAGTTTTGCAACCAGCTGTTTGCGCCGAAATAAATTAAAGGCCAGGCAATAACCGTGGCAATACAAACCATCAAAATTATCTCTTTCGAAATCAAATAAAATATGCTTCCGTCGGAGGCTCCCAGCGATTTTCGTACACCCACTTCTTTTGTCCGCTGTTCGATGGTAAACGAGGTTAAGCCAAATAAACCCAATGCAGCAATAAAGATTCCGAGAATGGCAAACAATACCGATAGTTGTGCATTTTGACGTTCAGTACGATACATTTGATTAAAATCTTTGTCCATAAAAAAGTATTGCATAGGATTATTTGAAGCAAATTTTTTCCATATTGTTTCAATCTCATCCACGGTTTGCATGGTTGACTGATTGTTAAATCGAATGCTGATGTATCCATAATTTTGATCGTCGCCTTTAAAACGAATAATGTATGGTGTAATTCGGTTATGCAACGATCGAAAATGAAAATCGTTGGTAACCCCAATAATGGGCAGGTAAATGTTTTCGTTGTTATCGCCTTTAACAATAAAACGCGAAGCAGAAAAATCAGTCAAGTTGTATTCTTTTATTGTTTGAGCATTTACAATACAAGCCTGCTCATCAGAAGTAAATGATTTGTTAAAATAACGGCCATCATTAAGTTTAATCTGGTATGTTTTGAAAAAATCATAATCAACCCAATTTGATTGTAATAAATAAGTTTGATCCGAACTGCCTTCGAGCATGTATCCATTGTTGTTATTGTTGTGTCCTGGAATTGCGGTTGAGGCAGAAACAGATGATATTTCGGGTATTTTAAGCAATTCCTGTTTAAATGTTTTTACTTTATTACCAATGTCGCCGGCCTGTTGAATTACCAGCATTTGTTCCTTGTTAAATCCCACATCTTTATGTAACATATATTGTAACTGCCTATACATTATCATAGTTCCTATTATCAGCACAATTGATATTAAAAACTGGAAAGAAACCAAAACACTTCGTAATTTTCCATTTTTCATGGCGTCGTGAACTTTACCGCGCAATACTTTTACAGGCACAAACGACGAAAGGTAAAATGCAGGGTAAACACCTGCCAACAGACCTACTCCAAGTGAAAAAATAATCAATATGGGAATGGTGTACCAATGGGTAAAAAGGCTTAGTTCTACTTTTGCACTAAGCAAACGATTAAATGCCGGAAGTGCAAAAAGTACAATTACAATGGCAACTCCCAAAGCCATAAATGAGATAAGTACCGAATCGCTTAAGAATTGTGTCACTAAGCTTGCTCGTGATGCCCCCGTGGCTTTTTTTATTCCTACTTCTTTGGCTCGTTTACTGGCTTGTGCAGTTGATAAGTTCATGAAATTAATGGAAGCAATAACAATTATCAGGATGGCAATGCTACCAAAAATCCATAAATATTTAGGATCGGTTGCCGGTTTAACTTGATGCTCTACGGTTGGATCGAGGTGGATTTTAGTTAGCGGCTGCAGATGGAAATTATAACGGTTTCCTGAAGCAAAAAAATCTTCCAGCGAAACTCCAAACAATTCCTGAACACGTGGTCCGATGTACTTTTTAATCATTCCGGAAAACCTTGCATTTACTTGTTCGGGGGTTGTATTTTCATACAACATCAGGTACGTTTCAAAACTATTGTTTAACCATTCCGGATCTCTGGAACGTGGATTGGTCATGTAAGAAGTTAAAATGTCGGCTGTAAAGTGTGTATTTTCCGGGATATCGGCCATTACTCCGGTAATACGATAAGGTTCATTTCTTGTATTAATTTTTAAGGTTTTATTTATTGGATCTTCGTTCCCAAAAATCTTTTTAGCAGTTGATTCCGATAAAACCATTGTGTATGGCTCGTTTAGTACATTCTTGCTTTCACCTTTTAATAAAGGGATCAAGAAAAAACTGAAAAAAGTGGAGTCCGCTTCCGCAAAATCCTGGATGGTGAAGGTTGTTTCTTCCTTTTTTACAATGGTTTCGCCAAAAATATTTAGGCGCAAACAGCTTTCTACTTCAGGGAAATCGGTTACAATAGTGGGGCCAATTACTGCCGCGGATGATGAAACAAGAACTTCCTGCTCTCCAATTTTCCCTTCGAGTACTAATCTGTAAATACGGTCCTTTTTTGTATGATACTGATCGTAGCTAAGCTGATGTATAATAAACAATGCGATTATTAAACTACAGGCAATTCCGATGGCTAATCCAAAAATATTGATGCTTGTATAGCCTTTTTGTTTTTTCAGCGAACGGAGGCTGTTTTTTAGTAAGTTCTTAATCATGAGATAGAATATTAAAAACCGATAATTATTTTATGGCATGTATTTAAGACGCAATGATTCAGTTCACGTTACAATAAATATTATTTTTTTGCCATCTTGCATTAAAATCAATTTAACTGATGACTAAACTCAACTCATTCTCTACATTACTTTCTCTACTCCTATTTTTTGTTGTATTAAATTCCAGTGCACAAGATCAAGGTTTTAACGGATTTAAAATGAAAGAATTCGATTTTGAAGGAAGACCGGCAAAAGTTGTTTTTCCTGAAAAAGCAAACGAGGCCAGAAACTGGATTTGGCGTGCCCGCTTTTGGGGACATGAGCCGCAAACCGATTTAGCTTTATTGGATAAAGGATTTCATTTGGTTTATGTTGATGTTGCCGATTTGTTTGGCGGCCCCGAAGCTATTGAAATTTGGAATAACTATTACACATTTATTACCAAGGAGTACCAACTCAATAAAAAAATGGTTTTGGAAGGAATGAGTCGGGGAGGTTTGATTATTTACAACTGGGCTGCCGAAAATACTGACAAAGTTTTTTGTATTTATGCCGATGCGCCGGTTTGCGATATTAGAAGCTGGCCGGGTGGATTATACAAAGGAGAAGGTAGTCAAAAGGATTGGGAGAAATGTTTAAAAGTGTATGGATTAACCGAAAAGAGAGCAAAACGATTTAAAGGTAGCCCGATAAACAATTCAAAAAAAGTGGCAAAGGCCGAAATTCCTGTTATTCATGTTTGTGGTGCTGCCGACAAAGTTGTGCCACTTAAGGAGAATACTAAAAAGCTGGTAAAGAAATACAAAAAGGCGGGTGGTGAAATGAAATTAATCGTAAAAGATGGAGTGGGGCATCATCCACATTCGTTGAAAGATCCGCAGCCTATTGTTGATTTTATACTAAAAAATGTGGAGTAGTCATAGTACAACTTAAAGTTATACTATGACTATTCCGAAATTATTCAACTACAATTTCATCAACAAATAACCAGGCAGGTTTTCCTTCGCCGGCATGGCCTTTCGGGCATACACCAAGGTTTTTCGAAGTAACCCGTAAATAGCGGGCTTTCGATTTCTTGTTAACTGTAAAGTCCTGAATCTGTGTGGCGCCCTCGTAAACGCTAACTTTGTTCTTTACAGCGCCTATTTTTTTGAAATTCTGTCCATCTTCAGAAACCTCAACACTTACTTGTGTGGGGTAAAAAATATACGATCCTACATTTTGCAAGGCACCTATTTTTACCGATGAAAACGATTTTGTTTCGCCCATATCGATGCTAGCAACAAGGTCATCTCCATTAAATCCTTTCCAGTTTCCATCCGCATGGTTTTTTGTTCCTTTTATTCCATCAACCAAAGCAAATTTTCCGGTAGAATCGTAACTTTTACTATTTGGATATTTTAGGCTAACAGCACTGGCAACGGCTTTGTGAATATAAAAATCGGTCGCTAAGGCTTTTGACATCGCTTTACCATTTTTAATAACAACCGCTTTTACTGTTGTGGTTTCAGTGATATTGAATGGTTCGGTGTATTTAGTTGAATTTGCTCCCGGCTCAGTTCCATCCGTTGTATAACCAATTTCAGGTTGCCAGGCTTCTGTTGATAATGATATTCTTACAGACTTACTTTCTGCATCCAATTCAGGTGAAGCGGCTACCTGAAATGCACTATTTGCATAATTAACTCCCAGTTTTTTATACCGTTCATATTGAGTATCCATTCTTTGCGAAAAATCACCCCAGTCACGTGATTCTTTTGGCGACCAAAGTACCTCCGACAAAGCTGCCATCCGGGGCATTATCATGTATTCAACCTGTTTGCCGTCAGGCATAAATTCTGTCCATACATTGGCTTGTGCTCCCAAAATATGCCTGGCTTCATTTTCCGACAATTCAGCTGGAACAGGTTCATAAGAATAAACTTTTTTAAGCGTCGTAAATCCTCCCCAGGCTTTAGGTTCAAGTGATGGATCGCCCTGATAATGGTCGAAGTAACAGTGCGAGCCGGGTGTCATTACAACGTCGTGGCCCAATTTTGCAGCATCAATCCCACCTTTTTCGCCTCTCCACGACATTACGGTTGCTTCCGGAGCCAAGCCACCTTCCAAAATTTCATCCCAGCCAATCATTCTTCTTCCATTTTTATTCAGAAATTTTTCGATACGCTTAATGAAATAGCTTTGTAATTCATGGGTGTCATTTAATCCTTCATCAGCCATTCTTTTTTGGCATTTTTCACACTTCTCCCATTCCGTTTTTGTGGCTTCGTCGCCACCAATGTGAATAAATGTAGATGGGAAAAGTTGCATTACTTCGGTTAAAACATCTTCGAGAAAATGAAAGGTTGCATCATTTCCGGCACAGAAAATATGAGTAATGGGCCAAACTCCACCAGACGGGACAGGGTAATATTCGCCGGTACATGAAAATTCAGGATATGCAGCTAATCCAGACATTACGTGAGCTGGCATTTCAATTTCAGGAAGAATAGTTACGTTTTTACCTTGGGCATATTCAACGATCGATTTCACTTCTTCCTGCGAGTAGAAACCTCCATATTCTGCCTCACTATTTTTAACTGGTCCCTTGCGTGAATCCCAGTCAAGATTTTCCCGATCAGCACGCCAGGCACCTACCTCTGTTAATTTTGGATACTTTTTAATTTCAATTCGCCATCCCTGATCATCGACCAAATGCCAGTGAAACACATTCATTTTGTGCATGGCAATGTAGTCGATGTATTTGTAAATGAATTCCACCGGCATAAAATGACGCGAGACATCGAGGTGCAAACCCCGCCAGCCAAATCTTGGATAATCTGTGATTTCCAAACAAGGCAATGTAAGTCCTTCTTCTGCTGTCAACAATTGCCAAAGCGTTTGAACACCATAAAACAAACCGGCAGTGGTGTTGGCGTTCAAAAATACACGATCGGTTTTTATCGTAAGTTTGTAGCCCTCAGTTCCAATTTCCGCATCAAATGGATTGTTAATTTGGACCAGGATATTTCCTTCTAACTCAGCCGATGAATTAATGTGATTAACTGTCAATCCACTTGCTTCATTTAGCATTTCTGTCGCTAGTTCAACAAAATCTTTTTCAGCTTGATTACTAACTTTAAAGATAAATTGTGTTTTGTTGTTTAATTGAAATATTCCTTCCTTTTTTGTTACACTTACAGGTTTCGGAATAACGTCAATTTCCTGTGCAAAAACTGCCATCGAAATTAAGAACAGGATTACTCCTAAAAATTGTTTTCTCATTCTATTCTATTTAATTCTAAATGTAAATAGTAATAGCCTAACTCAAAGTAAGACTATCACTAATATTTGTATTTTTTTACCTAAAATACCGGTTTAATGGTAAAACTAAATTGATAATCTTTTGCCGGAACTGAATATTGCGGATACGGACGTGCTCCCCACGAATTGTCGCCGGCAACTCCCATTTGTATTAAATCGGTGCAAATAAACACCCCGTCTTTTTTTACAATGTCGTTGGTGTGGCGATAATCGTCCATTGTTTCCATATCAAAATCTTCAATTGGATTGTGCAATGCCGAAAAACCTACTGTTGGAGAGCCGGTAATTTTTAAGCCAACTCCGTTTTCGTTTCTTAGTTCAAACCAGCGCACATCTGTTTTGTAGCCATTTTCCTGCGGACGAACATAATTAAAGTACTGGTCGGCTACTTTACTCTTGTAAATTCCAACAAACGCACTTCGGTTGCGGTCGATGTAGTTTTCGTGTGGTCCGCGACCAAAGTATTTTAAGTTGTCGAAATTCACCGGCATTTCCCAGCGCATACCAAAACGCGGAAGGTCAGGCAGTTCTTTTTCCGTAGTTTTGAAGGTACTTGTTACTTCAATTATTCCATCGCCGGTCACATTATAAACTACAGTTTGTGTTGAGTTAACTTTATTGAGTTTGTATTTTGCCGTAATGTAAATTTTGTTTTCAGCCGATTGAAATGCTTCTACGGTTTCCGGTTTTACTTCGCGCGAAACTTCTCTCCATATTCCCAGCCGTTTTAACATTTGGCTTCCTTTGTCGTTGTCGTTTGCCGGGCGCCAGAAATTAACTTGCGGTCCTTTTTGAATCAGCTCAAAACCATTTATTTCATACGAGGAAATAGTACCTGAACTTCTGTCGAAACTGATTTCAAAATTTTGTCCGGAAATTTTTATGTCATCGTCTGATTCCGAAAGTTTCAAAGAAAGAGTGTTGTTTTCTTCTTCGTGGGTAGAAGCAAACTGAATCGTTGATGGAATCTGTTCGTGCGCTACTTCAAAACCGGCTTTTCTGAATGGTCTATCAGACTTTAGTTTTACTGAAAAGTCGGTAAAATATTCGCCAGGATCATCAAAGCTTATTTTATTTTCTGTTTGTACAATTTGGCTTTCACCCGGAAGTAAATTAATATCTTTAAATATTCCTGAATTTAGAACTTTTCCGTCTTTTGAAAATTCCCAAGTGATCTCAAAATCGCTTAAATCAATAAAATCAAAGAGGTTGGTAATTTTTACGCCTCCCTGAACTTTTTCGAATTTTACATTTTGGTAGGCATATTTTACTTCCCACATTGCCGGGTGGGGGGTATAATCAGCCGATATAATTCCGTTGCAAACAAAATTGTAATCACTTGGCATGTTTTCACCATAATCGCCTCCATACGCCCAAAATTCAGTTCCATCGTCGGCTTTTTTTACCAGTGCCTGATCAATCCAGTCCCAAATATACCCGCCTTGTAGCTGATCGTTTTTATCGCGGTTAAATACCTCCCATAAATCAACCAGATTACCGTTACTATTTCCCATTGCATGCGAATATTCGCTTGAAATAAAAGGTTTGGTTTGATGTTTTGATGCATAGTTCTCCAAGGTCCGTACTCCCGGGTATTGTGGACAATAAATATCGGTGTTATCACCCATGATTGCACGTTCGTAGTGAACCGGACGTGACGGATCACGCTCTTTTATAGCTTTGTAAACTTCTGTGAAAACCTCACCGTCACCGGCTTCGTTACCCATTGACCAAACGATCACACAAGGATGGTTTTTGTCGCGCTCCACCATTCGCATATTCCGATCAACGTGGGCTTCAGTCCATTCCGGCTTTTTGGCCAGCGAATGTTCGCCATAATACATTCCGTGCGATTCAATATTGGCTTCGTTGGTTACATACAAACCATATTCGTCGCACAGTTCGTAAAACTTTTCGCAATTGGGGTAGTGGCTTGTGCGAACTGCATTAATATTGAATTGTTTCATCAACGCAATTTCCTTTAGCATTGCCTCTTCGTTTATCACGTGTCCGTTGAACTGGTCGTGTTCGTGGCGGTTAACACCTTTAATAGTTACCGGAACACCGTTTATACAAAACACTGCATCGATAATTTCAATTTTGCGGAAACCTACTTTTGAAGAAACAGTTTCTACAACCTCATTATTTTCGTTTTTGAGTAAAAGAACGAGCGTATATAGGTTTGGTGTTTCAGCCGTCCATTTTTTTGGGGTTTCAATTTCTTGTGAAAATGAAAGTTTTACCTCAGCCTTTTTGTTGATTTTGGCGTCCTCAGAATCGCTTGCAATTTTATACTGATTTGCATCGAAGATCTGGTATTCAACTTTATAATTTCCCGAACGTAGTTTTTCGGAATGATTATCCAAATCTACTTCCAGCGAAAAAAGACCATTTTGATAGTCTGCGTCCAAATCGGCATGAGCAAAAAAGTCACGAATACGAACTTTGGGAGTAGAGTAAATATATACGTCGCGCTCAATTCCACTAATTCTCCAGAAATCCTGGGCTTCCAAATACGATCCATCCGACCAGCGGTACACTTCGGCCGCAATTACATTTTCGCCTTCCTTTATGTATTTGGTAATATCCCATTCGGCAGGGGTTTTACTTCCCTGACTGTAACCTACTTTTTGTCCGTTAATCCATAAATAGAAAGCCGATTTAACTGCTCCAAATTGAATATAAACCTGTCGGCCGTCCCAGGTTTCAGGTACCGTAAAAGTTCTTCGGTAAGAACCTACCGGATTATAATCGTGCGGTATTTTGCCCGGATTGGCAGGATAAATATTATCCACAAATTTCATTTCTGGCGAAACCGGCTTTTTGTAATCCGAAAATTCATATTGATGATTCACATAAATTGGAATTCCATAACCTTGAAGTTCCCAGTTTGCAGGTACAGGTATTTCGTTCCACGACGATACATCGTAGTCGGTTTTGTAAAAATCAACAGGGCGGTCAGCTGGTTTTTGTACCCAGTTAAATTTCCAGATACCACTGAGACTTTTGTAAAAAACCGACCTTTGTGGTTGATATGTCAGTGCTTCGTCTACCGTTCGGAAAGGCATTAAGGTAGCGTGTGCCTTTTCTTTATTCTGATCGAACATCTTTGGATTTTCCCAATCGGGAGTCTGACTTTGCGCATTTAACGAAATAAAAAAAATCAGAAAAAATGTGGTGATAATTAATTGTTTCATTGGTTTTGAAAATAATTTAAAAGTAATTTGTTTCAATGTTATAATTTTACAAAGATAGAATTATTGAATTTAGGAGCTTCGTTTAACTCCCTAATTTTCGTCATATATTACTTGAATAGAAATGGATTTCGTGGTATTTTAGAATAAAAAATAGCTCCAGACTTTAGTCTGGTGTATTGATGAGTAAATATTTTAAATTCAGTCGGCTTTAAGCCGACTTCAAAAACTAATACAATGTTACATGCGTTTGTTCGTAATTATTTGCACATAACTTGGTCAACCAAAGAGAGAGCAAGAGTTTTTCATGGTAATTTAACGATTATACTTAAAGATTATCTTATCGAAAAATGTACAGAGTTGAACACATCCTTATTATCTGTTAATGTTCAACCAGAACATCTGCATGTATTAATCGATTTACCTGCCAATTTATGTCTATCCGATTTTGTACAAAAGACAAAAGGGTCATCTTCGCATTGGGTGAATCAACACAACTTAATTAATTCCAAATTTTCATGGCAGAGAGGCTATGGCGCATTTTCTGTGAGTTCATCACAATTGGAAATCGTAAAAAACTACATCCGAACTCAGGATGAACATCATAAAAAGAGTACATTTGAAAGGGAATATCAGGAGTGGAAACATAAATATGGTTTTTATGATGAATGAAAATCATAAGCTGGCTAAAGCCAGCTCCATTGTCTAAAAATTAAATATTTTAACACCAGACTGAAGTCTGTAGCTTATTTTTAAACCAATGAAACCAATCTATCTTTTAATTGTATTTACCATTTTTTTGAGTGCTTGTTCACCAAAAACAAAAACTCCTCAAAATCCAAACATTGTAATCATTCTGGCCGACGATATGGGTTATGGTGATGTTCAGGTTTTAAATGAGAACTCAAAAATTCCAACTCCAAATTTAAATCGTCTAGCAGACGAAGGAGTAATTTTTACCGATGCACATACGTCGTCAGCAGTTTGTACTCCAACACGTTATGGTTTGGTAACCGGAAGGTATTGTTGGCGAAGTCGTTTGAAACAAGGTGTGTTAAATGGTTATGGAGAACCTTTAATAGAGAAGGAACGGCCAACAATTGCCAGCCTTTTGAAATCGGCGGATTACAATACCGGAATTGTTGGAAAATGGCATCTTGGACTTGGCTTTCAAAAAGACAGTGCCGGTAATTTTGATTTTTCTTTGCCACTAACGCATTCGCCAAATGATGTTGGTTTTGATTATTCTTATGTTATTCCGGCTTCACTCGATTTTCCTCCTTATGTATATATTCAAAATAATGAGATTACTGAATATCCGTCCGTAGAAGTAATGGCGAATGGATTTCCCGCCTATTGGAGAAAAGGAGAGCGTTCGCCTGAATTTGTAATGGAAGAAACATTGGATCATTTGGTTGGCAAAGCAAACGCATACATAGAAGCAAATGCAAACAAGGACAAGCCATTTTTATTGTATTTTCCTCTAACAGCGCCACACAAACCCGTATTACCGCACAAACGTTTTAAGGGAAGTACAGAATTAGGGCCTTATGGCGATTTTGTACATCAGGTGGATTATTCGGTTGGCGAGGTGTTAAAAAAACTAGACGAACTGGATATTGCCGATAATACCCTGGTGATTTATACCAGCGATAATGGTTCGTATATGTATCGCTACCATCCGTTTGAAGAAGATCATGTTTCAGATGAAACCATACAGGGATATGCAGCAAACAATCATACCGCAAATGGAGTTTTCAGAGGAACCAAAGCCGATATCTTCGAGGCAGGACACCACGTACCCTTTTTTGTACGCTGGCCCAAAAGTTTGGCTGGCGGAAGAAAAGTTGAAAATACCATGTGTTTAACTGATATTTTTGCAACATTGGCAGATATTCTAAAACTTCAGAAACCGGATGGAAGTGCAGAAGATAGTTACAGTTTTAAATCGTTGTTAGAAGAAAAACCGCAGGATTACGAACGAGCACCGGTAATTCATCATTCAGTAGCGGGAATGTTTGCTATACGAAAAGGCGATTGGAAACTGGTTTTAGGAAATGGCTCGGGTGGTCGTGAAATTCCCAAAGGACAAAATTTTGTTGAACCCTACCAGCTTTTTAATTTGAAAGAAGACATCGGAGAAACCAATGATGTTATCTCAAAATATCCGGAAATTGCCGCGGAATTAGAAAAAGAATGTCTGAAAATTAAAGGAGAGGACTAGAAAATTTCGTTGAACTGGTATTAATAGGATCGTTAGTCGCTAACGATATTGGCATTACAAAAATGATATAGAGAAAAGGGTTTTGAAGGGAACCTAACTCTTTAATATATAAACTCCGAAGCTTTCAATGTTGAATCCATTAATTTATTAAAGTCGACATCAATAAATTTTATTGCATTTGTTTTAATTTTACAATCTGCTAAGTTGTTAATATGTAGTAAGTAGTGAATATATTGCTGTGTTTGTCCTATCTATATTTTACTATTTAAAATCGATAAATATAATTGTATAACACTTAAATAATTTTTGGTAGTTGAAAATATATATCTACTTTCGTGCACGTACACGGAAATTATTATTTTGGTGTTTTTACAATAATTAAAACAATAAAAATGAAACTAGGAAAATACAGCTTTGGAGTAGGAGATCGTTTTAATCATGAAGGACAAGCTCAGCTTCGCGCACTAATGAAAGCAAATGCAAAGGGAATAGAAGTAACACCGGTTTGGAATAAATCGAACCGCGAACATGATATTGTACATTCGGAACCTGAAGGAACGCGAGTTGAAGCCGATGCCGCTGTAAAGGCGCTTGGCTGGGATAAGCCATACTGTGTTGATGCAGATCATATTAATTTAAGCAATGTTGATCGTTTTATCGAACATTCTAATTTTTTTACGCTTGACGTTGCAATGTATATTGGAAATGAATCACCAGCTGAAAATGTTGCCGCTTTTAAAGCTTCCTGTAAAGAATTAGGTGCAGAAGTGAATATTCCAGGAATTGAGGAACCAGTACTTATTACTGATGAATTATTGAATACGGTTGCAACAAAATATTTAGCAGCCGTTAAAGAGGCAGGAAAGATTTACCTGCGCATTGAATCGGTGAAAGGAAAAGGAAATTTTGTAACTGAAGTTTCAATGGATGAAGTGGAAGCACCACAAACTCCGGTTGATATGTTTTTTATTCTGAAAATGATTGCCAACGAAAATATTCCTGCACAAACCATTGCACCAAAATTTACCGGTCGATTTAATAAAGGCGTTGATTACGTAGGAGATGTAGAGCAATTTACCAAAGAATTCGAACAGGATGTTTTGGTTATTGATTATGCTGTAAAAGAGTTTGGTCTTCCTGAAGACTTAAAATTAAGTGTACACTCCGGATCAGATAAATTTACCATTTACCCAATAATGGCCGATATCATTAAAAAATACGACAAAGGCTTACATGTAAAAACTGCAGGAACAACCTGGTTAGAAGAAGTAATTGGTTTATCAATTTCAGGTGATGAGGGTTTGGTTGTCGCTAAAGAAATATACACGAAGGCCTTGGCACGCAAAGATGAACTTTGTGCTCCTTACGCCGATGTTATCGACATTAATGATTCAGAACTTCCAACAGCCGAAGAAGTAGCAACTTGGTCGGGCGAAAAATTTGGAAATACTCTTCGACATATTCCGGGTAACGCTGATTATAACTTGAATTTCCGTCAGCTGATACACGTGGGGTACAAAGTAGCTGCAGAAATGGGAGAAGGTTACACCGGGCTGTTGAAAAAATATTCTGATGTTGTTGGAGGCTGTGTTGAAGAAAATATTTACGACCGCCACTTAAAAAGACTATTCGATTTATAATATTTAATATAAAGAAGATTGAGCTGGAAGACTAGTGTTTTACAATAGTCTTCTGGCTTTGTTCTTCTGAATTACGCTTTAATTATGAAAAAGTTTATGGATAAAGATTTCTTGCTGCAAAGCGATGTCGCAAAGGAATTATACCACAATCATGCGGCTAAAATGCCGATTTTCGACTACCACTGTCACATTAACCCACAGGAAATTGCAGAAGATAAAAGCTACGATAACATTACTCAGCTATGGTTATATGGCGACCATTACAAATGGAGAGGAATGCGCACGAATGGAATTGATGAACGGTTTTGCACCGGAGATGCAAGTGATTGGGAAAAATTTGAAAAATGGGCAGAAACAGTTCCGCACACGGTTCGTAATCCGTTGTTTCACTGGACACACCTTGAATTGAAAAAATTCTTCGGAATTGATAAAGTACTTAGCCCTGAAACAGCGAAAGAAATTTGGGATGAGTGTAATGCAAAATTGCAAACTCCTGAATATTCGTGTCGTGGAATTATTAAAATGGCAAATGTACATACCATTTGTACTACCGACGATCCAATTGATTCACTGGAATATCATCGTGCCATAAAAGCTGATGGTTTTGAAACCAGGGTTTTACCAGCCTGGCGTCCGGATAAAGCAATGGCCGTTGAAAATCCAAAAACATATAACGAATACATTAAATTATTAGAAGAAACAGCTGATATGAACATTGGAAGTTTCGCCGATTTAATGGATGCGCTGGATAGTCGTCACGAGTTTTTTCATCAGAATGGATGCCGATTGAGTGACCATGGTATAGAAACTTTTATAGCCGAAGACTATAGCGAAACTGAAATTGAACAGATATTTGTAAAAATAAGGGGAGGGGGCCGTTTAACCACCAAAGAAATTTTGAAATTCAAATCAAGTATGTTATACGAATTTGGAATCATGGATCATTCTCGCGGATGGACTCAGCAATTTCATTATGGCGTTATTCGAAATAACAGCACACGTTTATTTGATAAATTAGGCGCCGATGTTGGATTCGATTCCATTGGTGATTTTGAAGTGGCAAAGCCCTTGTCGAAATTCCTGAATCGTTTGGATATGGATAACAAATTAGCCAAAACCATTTTGTACAATATAAATCCACGGGATAATGAATTGATTGGAACTATGATTGGAAATTTTCAGGATGGTTCAGTTCCGGGGAAATTGCAATTTGGTTCCGGTTGGTGGTTTCTCGACCAAAAGGATGGTATGGAAAAACAAATGAATGCACTTTCGAACCTTGGTTTATTGAGTCGTTTTGTAGGAATGCTTACCGATTCTCGGAGTTTCTTGTCGTACACGCGTCACGAATATTTTCGCCGTACACTTTGTAATTTATTGGGTAACGATGTTGCAAACGGAGAAATTCCGTATGATATGGAACTACTTGGAAAAATGGTTGAAAATATCAGTTTTAATAATGCCAGGGAGTATTTTAATTTTGAGTAAAGAATGTTATTATTTATGAATGCAACTATGCTGATTTCGAATGAAATTGTATTTTTGCAATCGATTGCATAAGAATTCAATAACTATATCATGGCAAAAATGAATATCAAATCAAAATCCGAGTGCACATACGATTGTATTTCTCTTGGTGAAGTAATGTTAAGGTTAGATCCCGGAGAAGGCAGAATAAGAACAACACGTCAGTTCAGGGCTTGGGAAGGCGGTGGAGAATATAACGTTTCCCGTGGTCTTAGAAGATGTTTTGGCAAGAAAACAGCTATTATTACGGCACTTGCAGACAATGAAGTAGGAGCTTTAGTTGAAGACTTTATGCTTCAGGGGGGATTGGATACTCAATTTGTTAAATGGATGCCATATGATGGTTGTGGCCGTACGGTCCGTAATGGATTGAACTTCACCGAAAGAGGTTTTGGTATTCGGGGTGCCTTAGGTGTTTCTGACCGTGGAAATACAGCAGCTTCTCAATTAAAACCCGGTGATATTGACTGGGAATATATTTTTGGAACTTTAGGAGTTCGTTGGATGCACACAGGTGGTATTTTCGCTGCTCTATCTGAAACCGCAGCAGAAACGGTTATAGAGGCAGTAAAAATAGCCAAAAAACACGGCACTATTGTATCGTACGATTTAAATTACCGTCCATCGCTTTGGAAAGCCATTGGCGGTGAAGCTAAAGCACAGGAAGTAAACCGTGAAATTGCCAAATATGTAGATGTAATGATTGGTAACGAAGAAGATTTTACTGCGTGTTTAGGTCTGGAAGTGGAAGGTAACGATGAAAATCTGAAAGAGCTAGATTTATCGGGTTACAAAAGTATGATTGAAAATGCGATTAAGGAGTTTCCTAATTTCAAGGTAATAGCTACAACATTGCGTACTGTAAAAACAGCAACTGTAAATTCATGGGGGGCAATTTGTTATTCCGATGGTGTAATACATGAGGCTCAGCACCGCGAAGATCTTGAAATTATGGATCGTGTTGGAGGTGGCGATAGTTTTGCATCTGGTTTAATTTATGGTTTTCTTGAATTTAATGATGGAGCAAAAGCAGTAGAATATGGTGCTGCGCATGGTGCATTAGCAATGACTACTCCTGGTGATACAACCATGGCTACTTTATCAGAAGTAGAAAAAATAATAGGTGGCGGAAGCGCACGTGTTGATCGCTAGAAGCCGTCTAGATCCCCGGAAGGGGGACTTTCTGTGAGTATAAGAAAGTTAAGGGGAATGAGTTCTTTAAGTGAGATTAGTTGAAAAAGTAAAACTCGGATATAAAAACGAATAGCCTTATGTAGTTCCTCCCTCTGGGAGTGAAAAATGGGCTTAGGTAAAAATTAACAACTGGTCACCCGCCAGTTCTCCCCCTCGGGGGAGGTAGAGGGGGCTTTATTATGGCACAATTTTCAAGAATAGAAGTTGCATTAAAAATGAAAGAAACCGGCATGGTACCGGTATTCTATCATAAAGATATTGATGTTTGCAAAGCAGTTGTAAAAGCTTGCTATGATGGTGGTGCACGTTTATTTGAGTTCACTAACCGTGGTGATTTTGCAATTGATGTATTTGCGGAATTAACAAAATGGACAATTGAAAACTGTCCTGAAATGATAATGGGAGTTGGATCGATAATTGACGAAGCCACGGCGGCATTATACATCGCTAAGGGAACTAATTTTATTGTAGCTCCACTTATTGACGAAGCTACAGCAAAAGTTTGTAACAAACGTAAAATTGCCTGGAGTCCGGGTTGTGGTTCGGTAACCGAAATTGGTCGTGCTCACGAATTGGGTGCCGAGGTTGTGAAAATCTTCCCAGGCTCACAAGTAGGTGGCCCTAGTTTTGTAAAAGCTGTTATGGGGCCAATGCCATGGGCTAGTATTATGCCAACGGGTGGTGTTTCTCCCGACGAAGATAATCTTAAAGGTTGGTTCGATGCAGGAGTAACCTGTGTTGGAATGGGCTCGCAGTTATTTCCTAAAGAAGTTTTAGCTGAAAAGAATTATAGCTACATTACTGAAAAATGTGGTAAAGCACTGGAGATTATAAATAGATTAAAACAATAAAGAGCTTTGGGGATACTCCAAGCCTAATAAACCTGAATTAATGAAACAAAACTTATCCAAAGTACTAGCTGTAATTACGGTGGCCGTTTTTCTTTTAGGATGCGTGCAAACCGGAAATCACAAAGTATTGAAATTGGCTCATGGTCTCGACCCATCTCATCCCGTTCATAAAGGAATGGTGTTTATGGCTGAGCGATTAGCAGAGAAATCGGGAGGCAAACTTACTCTTGATATTTATCCAAGTGGGCAGCTTGGCTCCGAGCAACAATGTGTTGAATTGTTGCAAATTGGTAGTTTGGCAATTACCAAGGTTTCGGCAGCTGTTATGGAAGGTTTTACGCCCAAATTCAAAGCTTTGGGCTTACCCTATGTTTTCCGTTCGCAACAACATTCTTTTAATGTTTTCGACGGCGAAATTGGTAAAGAAATGTTGCTTGGAACAGAAGAGTTTTGGATTCGTGGACTTTGTTTTTATGATGCCGGATTTCGTAGTTTTTATACCATTGATAAGCCAATAAATACACCGGACGATTTAACCGGCTTGAAAATACGGGTGATGAAAAGCCAGACTGCTATGGAAATGGTAAAAGCACTTGGTGGATCACCAACACCAATTTCGTGGGGAGAATTGTACACTGCTTTACAAAGTGGTGTGGTGGATGGTGCTGAAAATAATCCTCCCAGTTTATATACTTCGCACCATTATGAGGTTTGTAAACATTATTCGTTAGACGAACATACCTGTGTCCCTGATATATTAATTATTAGTACAAAAGTTTGGAAGACCTTAAGCGATCAAGAAAAAAAATGGTTGCAGGAAGCTGCCGACGAATCAGTTCCTGTTCAGCGTAAATATTGGGACGAATCGGTTAAGGAATCGTTACGAATTGTGCAGGAAGCTGGAGTAACCATTCATCACCCCGATAAAACAAAGTTTGCTGAGAAAGTAGAAGGCCTTCTGGCTAAGTATAAAGACGATGAAGTTTTGGGTGATTTAATCCGACGTATTCAGGCTGTTAAATAAGCACTAAATTGATAATTATGACTATTCGACAAAAAATAGATAAAGTAATTGAATTCGCATTGGTTTCAATTATGAGCATATTGGTTATTGATGTGCTTTGGCAAGTGTTTAGCCGTTACGTTCTTTCAACACCAAGTTCGTTTACCGACGAGTTGGCCGGATTTCTGCTTATTTGGATTGGTTTGTTAGGTGCTGCCTATGTTGCCGGGAAAAATGAGCACCTTGCAATCGACTTGCTTCTTCAAAAACTAAAAGGAACAAAAAAACGCCGTTTACAACTTTTTATAAATGTTATTGTTGGCGTGTTTGCACTTTTTGTAATGGTGTTTGGCGGAAGCTGGTTGGTTTACACCCGTTTTTATTTGAACGTGACTTCAGCAGCATTAGCCTTGCCCCTCGGATACGTTTATTTGATCGTTCCAATTAGCGGAATCCTAACAATGTATTATACAATCGATAATTCACTGAACCAAAATACTGAAGAATAATGGAATTTTTAGGAGTAATTGTATTAGTTGTAAGTTTTATAATCTTACTAGTTATAGGAGTTCCAATCGCATTCAGTATCGGAATTTCAGGGATTTTAACCATGCTTGTAACCATAATGCCGCTACCTGCAGCAACAACATTTGCACAACGAATGGCTACAGGTTTAGATAGTTTTGCACTGCTCGCCATACCGTTTTTTATATTGGCGGGGAATATTATGAATAAGGGTGGAATAGCAATGCGTTTAATTGATTTTGCAAGAGTTATTGTTGGCCGCTGGCCTGCAGGACTAGCATTTGTTAATGTTTTTGCAAACATGCTTTTTGGTGCAATTTCGGGTTCGGCAGCTGCTTCAGCTTCTGCAATTGGCAGTATTATGATGCCCGAAAT